>JACQYR010000080.1:2671-35036 GCA_016208115.1 Desulfarculus sp. | reverse complement strand
CGGCCCCCCATGCCTCCTGTCTTGCGACCTCTGGACCCGAATCGAGTTGCCCCTTAAGCCATGACCGACCACCCCTCCCCAAAGGCCACCGTGCTGGTGGTGGACGACGACCCGGCCATTCTGGCCGTGCTGGAGGCCCGTTTGGCCTCGGCGGGGCTCAAGGTGCTCACCGCCCGTGGCGGCGAGGAGGCCCTGGCCCTGCTCGAGCGCCAACCCGTGGACCTGGTGGTCAGCGACCAGCGCATGCCGGGCCTCTCCGGCAAGGAGCTTTTCCGCCAGGTGCACGCCAGCCGCCCGGGGCTGCCCTTCATCCTGCTCACGGCCTATGGCCGCATCCCCGAGGCCGTGGAGATGGTCAAGGAGGGCGCCAGCGACTACCTGACCAAGCCCTTCGAGGGGCGCGAACTGTTGGCCAAGGTGCAGGCGCTTCTGCCCCCGCGCGGCCAGGCCCCGGCCCCGCAACTGGCCGGCGGCGCCAGCCCGGCCATGGCCCGGGTTCTGGAGATGGTGGAGCGGGTGGCACCCAGCGAGGTGAGCGTCCTGATCCTGGGCGAGAGCGGCACCGGCAAGGAGGTGGTGGCCCGGCTCATCCACCAGAAGAGCCGGCGTGGCGCCGGCCCCCTGGTGGTGGTGGACTGCGGCTCCACCCCGGCCAACCTCCTGGAGAGCGAGCTTTTCGGCCACCTCAAGGGCTCCTTCACCCACGCGCTCAAGGACAAGAAGGGCCTGATCCAGGAGGCCCAGGGCGGCACCCTGTTTTTGGACGAGATAGGCAACATCGGCCCGGAGATGCAGACCCGGCTCCTGCGCTTTTTGCAGGAGGGCACCATCCGCCCGGTGGGCGGCACCAAGAACATAAGCGTGGACAGCAGGGTCATCGCCGCCACCAACGCCGACCTGCCGGAGATGATAAGAAAGGGCGCCTTCCGCGAGGACCTCTACTTCCGCCTCAAGGGCATCACCCTGCACCTGCCGGCCCTGCGTGCGCGCCGAGAGGACATCCCCGCCCTGGCCAGGCAATTCCTCGCCGAGCTGCCCCGGCCAGCCGGCGCGCCGGTCTGCTCCCTCAGCCCCCAGGCCCTGCGGACGCTGGTTGACTACCCCTGGCCGGGCAACGTGCGCGAGCTCAAGCACGTCATGGAAGCCGGGGCGGTGCTCTGCCGGGGCGGGGTGATCGAGCCCCAGGACCTGCAACTGGAGCCCGCCGCCCCGGCGGCGGCCCCCGCCCCACCGGCGGGCGGCCCGCCCGACGGCCCGGGGGAGGCCTTGCCGCTCAGCCTGGACGAGAACGAGCGCCTGGCCATCCTGCGCGCCCTCTCCGAGACCGGCTGGGTCTTGAGCGAGGCGGCCCAGCTCTTGGGCATCAGCCGGCGCACCATCCACTACAAGGTCAAGAAGTACGGCCTGACCCCGCCACCCCGCCGGTAGCGTCTGGCGGGCCGGTGGGAGGAAACACGCCCATGAAAATCAGCACCGTGCACCTGGTGGCCGCCGCCCGGCCCAACTTCATGAAGATCGCGCCCCTGTACCACGAGCTTATGCGCCGGCCCTGGTGCCGGCCGCTTATCATCCATACTGGCCAGCACTACGACTACAACATGAGCCAGGCCTTCTTCCAGGACCTGGGCCTGCCCGAGCCATACCTGCACCTGGGCGTGGGCTCGGGCAGCCACGGCGCCCAGACCGCCCGCTGCCTGACCGCTTACGAGGAGGTGCTGCTCAAGCAGCCGCCGGACTGGGTGGTGGTGGCCGGCGACGTCAACTCCACCATGGCCTGCACCCTGGCCGCCGTGAAGCTAGGCGTGCCGGTGGCCCACCTGGAGGCCGGCCTGCGCTCCTTCGACCGCACCATGCCCGAGGAGATCAACCGCCTGGTCAGCGATGTCTTGTGCGACCTGTTGTGGACCCACAGCCCCGAGGCCGACCAGAACCTCATCCGCGAGGGCGTGGACCCGGCCAAGATCGAGATGGTGGGCAACATCATGATTGACTCCCTGGAGATGCTGCGGCCGGCCATAGAGCGCCAGGCCCCCTGGGAGCAGATGGGGCTGACCCCCGGCGGCTACGGCGTGGTGACCCTGCACCGGCCGGCCAACGTGGGCGAGCCCGGGGCACTGAGAGAAATCATGGCCGCCCTGGCCGCGGCGGCCGGCCGGCTGCCCCTGGTCTTCCCGGTGCACCCGCGCACCCGCGCCAGGCTAGGCGAGTTCGGCCTGGCGGACCTGGCCCAGGCCCCGGGGCTCAAGCTGGTGGAGCCCCTGGGTTATATGGAGTTCATGGGCCTGGTGCTGGGGTCTCAAGTGGCCATCACTGACAGTGGCGGCATTCAAGAAGAAACCACCTACCTGCACATCCCCTGCCTGACCCTCAGGCCCAACACCGAGCGCCCGGTGACCCTGCGCCTGGGCACCAACCGCCTCATCAAACCCCACGAGCTGGCGGGGAGCCTGGAAGAGGTGCTGGCCGGGCGCTGGCCTCAAGGCCAGGTGCCAGGTCTGTGGGACGGCCGCACCGCCGGCCGGGCGGCCGACAGCCTGGAGCGCCGCCGCCAGCCAGCCTAGCGCCCGCCCCGTCTCACTTGCCCAGGCGGTTCTTGCGCTCGCTCAGCTCCTTGTGCAGGGCCTCCAGGTCGGCCAGTTGCTTCTTGAGGCGCTGGTTCTCCTCCTGGAGCCTGACCAGGCGCTGCTGAAGCTCGCCCTGCTCGGCGCGGGCCTGGGGGCTGGGCCGGCTGGCCAGGCAGGTTTCCAGGCCCATCAGCGCCGGTCCCAGCAGGCGAGGGTCCTCCTGGTCAGTTAGCGGCGGGGCCTCCCCCTGCCAGGCCCGCCACAACTCCAGGGCCTTGGAGGCCTGGGTGGGGGTGCGCGCGGCGGCCAAGGCCGCCGCGGCCTGGCCGAAGCGGGCCTTGCGCCTGAGCAGGGGATCGGTGGTGGATTGGGCCAGGCCGGCGAACCAGGCCGAGGCCGTGGCATGGCGCCCGGACAAGAGGGCCGTGGCGGCGTCCTCGTAAAGCTGAACGCCCTGGGAGCGGGCCGGGGCCGGGGTCTCCTCCGCCGGGGCCGCCGGCGGGGCTGGCTCCCGCATGAGGGAGCAGCCGGCCAAGAGCAGGCCCAACAGGGCCAGGGACAGAAGGCTTGGTCTTTTCATGAGCACCTCAAGGGGCCAGGGGCAGGGCCAAAAAGAATGAGCTGCCCTGGCCGGGCTGGCTCTCCAGCCACAAGCGGCCGCCATGGGCCAGGGCCACCCGCTGGCTGATGGCCAGGCCCAGGCCCACCCCGTCCACGTTCTGGGCCAGGGCGCGGCCCCGGTAATACTTCTGGAACACGTACTCTTGCTCCTCGGGGGGGATACCCGGCCCCTGGTCGCGCACGCCCAAGACCGCCTGCTGGCCCTGGCGCTCCAGGCTCAGGCGCACCGCGCTGCCCTCCGGGGCGTACTTGATGGCGTTGCCCAACAAGTTGATGAGCACCTGCCCCACCTGCGCGGCGTCGGCCAGCACGGTCAGGTCCTGGCCGGCGTAGGGCGGCTCCAGGGTGATGCCCTTGGCCTGGGCCGAGGGCGCCAGGCGGGCCAGGGCCTCTTGCCAGAGCCCGGCGGCCGCCACCGGCGCCAGGCTCAGTTGCAGATCCCGGGCCTCCAGGCTGGAGACCTGCATCAGGCGGTTGAGCAGGCCCGAGAGCCGCAGGCACTCCTGGCTGGAGACCTCCAGGAACTGGGCCTGGCGCTCGTTCACCGGCCCCAGGACGCCCTCGCGCACCAGGTTGACGGCCTCGCGGATGCTGGTCAACGGCGTGCGCACCTCGTGGCTGAGCATGGAGATGAACTCGGCGCGCAGACGCTCCTCCTCTTGCAGGCGGTCGGCCATGTGGTTGAAGGCCCGGGCCAGCTCGCCCAGCTCGTCGCGGCTGTTTAGCGCGATGGGCCGAAACCGCCCCTCCCCTCCCACCTGGGCCATGCCCTGCCTGAGCCGGCCCAGGGCGCGGCCCAGGTACAGGGCCAGGAGCACGCTGCCCCCCAAGGCCACCGCCCCGGCGATCAGCAGCCCCGTCAGCCCCAGGCGACGGGCCTCCTGGCCCCGTTGCTCCAGGGCCAAAAGCTCTCCCGCCATGTGGTCGCGGTGTTCGTGCTGGATGGCGGTGAGGGTGTCCAGCCAGGCATGGACCATGGCCTCGTTCGGCTGGGGGGCCGGCTGGCCCGCCGGGGCGGCGGGCAAGTCCTTGAGCCCTTGCTCCAGGCTGGCCCAGCGTTGCCGGGGCTGGGGGGCCTGGGCCAGCATGGCCCCTAGGCCCTGGCGAAAGCGGGCCAGGTCCTCCTGGGCGGCCTGGCGGTACTCCTCCTTTTCCAGGATGGCGAAACGCTTCTGGTTCTCCAGCAGGTCAAAGAGGTCCTGGATCAGGCGCTCGCTCTGCTCCAGGGTCTGGTAGTTGACGCGCACGATCTGGCCGGCGCCCTGGGCGATCTCGCGCAGGCTCATGAAGACCAAGGCCAGGGTGAGGCTGAAGACGGCCACCAGGGCCAGGCACCACAAAAATATCTTCCAGCTCAGGCCCAGGCCCGGGCGGGGTGCCCCCCACTTGGCGCCCGGTACCCCGGGCTGGGCGGATACGGGTCGGTTGGCGCTCTCGTCCTGGCCCAGGCCGGCGGCTCCCGTAGGCGCTTGCGGGGTCATAATTGGCGGTGTTTCTGGCATGGCCAAAGTCTATGCCAGGCCCAGCCGGGGCACAAGTGCGCGGTCCAGGGGGCCGGCGCCGCCCTCAGTCCTGCTTCTGCCCCAGGGCCAGCACCAGGCTGGTCAGCGTCTGGTTGACCGGGCAGGGCAGGCCCTGGTCCTGGCCGGCCCCGGTCACGAAGCCGTTGATGAACTCCACCTCGGTGCGCCGGCGGGCACGGATGTCTTGCAGCATGGAGCTGATGTTCTGGGCGGTGCGGCTGGCCACCTCGGCCAGCGCCTGCTGCATGTCGGCGTGCAGGAAGGCGATGCCCAGGGCCTGGCCCACGGCCAGGGCCTCGGCCACCGCCGCGGCCATCACCTGGCCTGCCCCCGCAATCTCCAGAAGCTTTCCGTTGGGCACCTCCAGGATGGCGGTGAGGGCGTTGATGCCCACGTTGATGACCAGCTTGCTCCAGATGAGGTTTTGCACCCCCTGGGCCACCTGGCAGGCGAAGCCGGCCCGGGTGAACAGCGCCGCCACGTCCCGGCAGAAATCGTCGGGCGCCCCCTGGGCTGGCCCCCTGGCCCCAGCAGGGTGGCCCCCTCGCTGGTGATGCCCCCCAGCACCCGCTCCGCCCCCAGGGCCTCCACCAGGGTCTCCACGTTGCCGGCCCCGTTTTGCAGGGTCAGCGCCCGCGCCCCCGCCGGGAGGTGGCTGGCCAGGGTGCCAGCCACCTCCCGGGTGTGGTAGGCCTTGACGCAGACCATGGCCAAGTCGTTGCCCGCCAGGGCCAGGTCGGGGTCGGCGCTGGCCGGCAGGGTCAGGTGGGTCTCGCCCTGGGCGTCCTCCAGGCGCAGGCCCTCGGCGGCCAGGAGAGCGGCGCGCTGGGGCCGGTGGTCCAGGATGTTGACCTCGGCCCCGGCCAGGGCCAGGCGCGTGGCCCACAAAAGCCCCACGGCCCCGGGTCCGACGATGGTGATGCGCATGGTCGTCATTCCCCAGTCCTTCAGGAGTGAAGATGTTGGGTTACGGGGCCAAGGCCCCTAACCCAACCTACAAGTAGGGGAGGGGTTTACCCCCTCCCGTCTTGGCGTTTACGAGCTAATTGGCGGGCGGGGATAAACCCCGCCCCTACGAAAACCAGAACAGCCAACTCTAGCGATTTAGTTATCGGCGTCGAGGGCCTAGGGCTAAATCTTTAGCCGCTTCACCACCTTGGCGTCCATGGCGAAGCCGTGCTCGCCGGCGGGGAAGGCCCCGGAGCGCACGTCCTCGTGGTAGCCGGTCATGGCCTGGCGCACCTGGGCAAAGAGGTCCACGTACTGCTTGGCCATCTTGGGGGTCTTGCGGGTGGTGAAGCCCACCACGTCGTGGAAGACCAGCACCTGGCCGTCGCAGTCGGGGCCAGCGCCGATGCCGATGGTGACCATGCTCACGGCGCTGGTGATGGCCTTGGCCAGGGCCGAGGGGATGCACTCGAAGACGATCATGTCCGCCCCGGCGGCCTGCAAGGCCTTGGCCGAGTCCACCAGCCTCTGGGCGCCGGTCAGGTCCTTGCCCTGCACCTTGTAGCCGCCCAGCTTGGAGACGCTCTGGGGGGTGAGCCCGATGTGGGCGCAGACGGGTATGCCGGCCTGGGTGATGGCCTGCACCGTGGGGGCCATCTCGCTGCCGCCCTCCAGCTTGACCATGTCGCAGCCGCCCTCCTTGAGGAAGCGCCCGGCGTTCAATATGGCCTGCTCGCGGCTGACCTGGTAGCTAAGAAAGGGCAGGTCGCCGATAAGAAGGGCGTTCTTGACCCCGCGCCGCACGGCCCGGATGTGGTGCAGCATCTCCTCCATGGTCACCGGCACCGTGGAGTCCAGGCCCATGACCACGTTGCCCAGGCTGTCGCCCACCAGCACGCAGTCCACCCCGGCCTGCTCGGCCAAGACCGCCGTGGGGTAGTCGTAGGCGGTTATCATGCTGATCTTCTGCCCGTCTTTCTTCATCTGGTAGAGGTCGGGAATGGTGACTTTATTGCGCTCCATGTGATCCTCTCCTGCAAGGTCTTGGGCCAAAAAATAAGCGGCGTCCCTGGACCGCGCAGACAGGTGGGGAAACCCTTCCCCCTCCCAACCGCGCCGTCTCGGTCCCCCTGGGGGGATCCAAGCGGCTGTTTGCGCGATGGCAAGGCGCCGATGGTTATGTTTCACAAGTAACCGACACGAACATTTCTGTCAAGGCCGGGGCCGCCTTCCGGCCAACCCCCGGAGGCTTGTGCAGAAAAGCGTTGACAGTCCGGGCCTCGTATGCTGTTTTGGGAAGCGCCGAACCCGGCCGGGTTTGGCGGGGATTCCACAGTTGAAGACTATTAATTGCCAACGCCGATTGGCGGGGGCCAGGCACGGCTATAAGGAAAGGAGAGGGGCATGGCGGCTGAGATGATTAAGGGTTTGCCCATTGCCAAGGTCATCCGCGAGGAGATCGTCAAAAAGGTTGAGGAATTCAAGGCCAAGGGCGTGCAGCCCAAGCTGGCGGTGCTCCTGGTGGGCGATGACGAGGCCTCGGTGGTCTACGCCCAGTCCAAGGAGAAGGTGGGCGCCAACCTGGGCATCGTGGTGGAGCTGAAGGTGATGGCCGCCGACACCAGCCAGGAGACGGTGATGAACCAGCTCCAGGGCTGGAACAGCGACCCGGGCGTGCACGGCATCCTGGTGGAGCTGCCCCTGCCCAAGCACCTGAGCAAGGAAGCCGTCATGGAGGCCATAGCCCCCAAGAAGGACGTGGACGGCGTGCACCCGGTCAACCGTGGCTACCTCTTGGGCGGCCAGGAGCACCTGGCCCTGGTGCCGGCCACCCCGCTTTCCTGCATCGCCCTGATGGAGCGCGCCGGCATCAACCTCAGGGGCAAGAAGGTCACCCTGGTGGGTCGTGGCGACACCGTGGGCCGCCCCCTGGCCAGCCTCTTGATCAAGCGCGACGCCACCATCACCGTCTGCCACACCAAGACCGTGGACCTGCCCGGCGAGTGCAAGCGCGGCGAGATCGTGGTGGCGGCGGCCGGTTTCGCCGGCCTGGTGACCAAGGACATGATCGCCCCTGGCACCGTGGTCATTGACGCGGGCATCAACCCCACCCCCGACGGCAAGGGCATCTGCGGCGACGTCACTCCCGACGTGGAAGAGGTCGCCAAGGCCATGACCCCGGTGCCCGGCGGCGTGGGCAGCCTGACCACCACCATCATCATGGAGAACGTGCTCAAGGCCATCAAGCTGCAAGGCCTGGTCTAAACCGCGAGCCGCGGGTCCGGTGCCCGGACTGGCAATGACGGGTCGGTTGGCGTTGTGGCCTTGGCCAGCGCCGCCGGCTCCCGGTGTAGGTTGCCGACAAAAAAGGACTGGGTGCCCCGGCGGGCGCCTCTCATCCCCTCTCCCACACTGGGGGAGAGGGTCTGGGTGAGAGGGCCAAGGGAGCCAACCCTTAGACCATAAGGAGTTAAGAGATGGCTGAAGATAAAATCTATGGCATGACCCTCAACGACTTCATCGCCGTGGCCGCCAGCAACAGCCACACCCCCGGCGGCGGCAACGTCTCGGCCGTGGTGGCCACCCTGGCCGCCTCCATGGTGGCCATGGTGGGCAACCTCACCGTGAGCAACAAGAAATACGCCGACTTCCACGCCCAGGCGAGCGTGCAGGTTGACAAGCTCATGGCCATCATCGCCAAGCTGAAAGACCTGACCAACAACGACATCGCCGCCTTTGACCACTACATGGGCTGCTTCAAGCTGCCCAAGGAGACCGACGAGCAGAAGAAGGCCCGGGCGGCGGCCCTGGAGGACGCGGCCAAGAAGGCCACCCTGGTGCCCTTGGAGATCTGCGAGTGCTGCCTGGCCATCATCGCCGAGGCCGAGGAGCTCTCCAAGTACGGTAACAAGATGGCCATCAGCGACGTGGGCGTGGGCGCCATGGTGGGCGAGGCGGCCATGCGGGCCTGCATGCTCAGCGTGGACATCAACCTGCCGGGCATCAAGGACCAGGAGTTCGTGGCCAAGGTCAAGGCCCAGCGCGAGCACCTGTTCGTGCAGGCCGAGGAGCAGAAGCTTCTGGCCCTGGCCCAGGTCAAGGTGAAGATGTCCTAGACCGCCAGCCGCCACTTGTGAATACGGGCGGGGGTGCTTGCCGCGCCCCCGCCTTTTTTTGCGCCGCCGTGCCGCGCCGGCCCGCCCCCTGCCGGCGTTGCCAAGCCCCGGGCCTTGTGATAGCCTTCTAGCCACGAAAGGCTTGCTCTTCCGTTGGGTGCTGAACGCGGGCGGGTTGCTCCTGGTGAGCTACCTGTTCGAGGGCATCCATGTGGCCGGCGTGGGCTGGGCCTTCATCGCCGCCCTGTTCCTGGGGGTGATGAACGCCCTGATACGCCCGGTGGTGCTGGTTCTCACCCTGCCCATCAACATCCTCACCCTGGGCCTGTTCACCCTGGTGGTCAACGGCCTGATGCTCTGGCTCACCGGCAGCCTGCTCAAGGGCTTCGTGGTGGAGGGCTTCTGGCCGGCGGTGGGCGGCGCCCTGGTGATGAGCCTCATCAGCCTGGCCGTCAACTCGCTCATCGGCGACCAGGGACGGGTGGAGATCATCGAGATGCGCCGCGGCAGCGGCGGCGTCTGGCGGGAGCGCTAAGGGCCATGGAAGACAGCCGCCGCTCCCTGCAACTGCGGGTGGACTCCTGTCAGCGCCTGATCCACGACGTCAGCCAGCGCCTGGCCCAGCGCACGGTACACCCGCGCATCGTGGAGCAGCTATCGCGCCTGGACGAACTGCTCTCGCTCATAGACCAGCGCCTGGTCACCGACGCCGACCTCTCCCGCATCGAGGCCTCCACCAACCAGCTCATGGAGGAGCTCACCTCCCTGTTCAGCCACCAGAAGCTGGGCAGCCTCTACGACGAGGTGTCGGTGCACTAGGCCGCGAGCTGCGGCGGGCATAAACGGGTCGGGCGGCGCTGTAGATCTACCGCAGGCTATTGACTCCCGCTGGAAGCTTGCCAACAAAGAGGGGTGGGGCCGCGAGCCGCGGCTGGCAATGACGGGTCGGCGGCGGCGCGGCGGAACCATAGGCCAACGGCTCCCGTTGAGGGACGCCGCAAAATGCGTGGGCGGGGTTGCCCCCGCCCGCGCACGAAGAAACAGCCTGTATTGGCCTTGGTTTTCGTAGGGGCGGGGTTTATCCCCGCCCGTTTGGTTTTCGCGGCGCGGCCTAACAACGGGAGCCGGCGGCCCTGGCCGCTAGGCCACCCTGCCCGTATATGCCCACCCAGGCACTGGGTTAGGGGCGGTTGAAGACGTAGTTCAGTTGCCCGTTGGGCAGCTTGTTGACCTCGGTCTTGAGTTCCATGCCGATGGTCACCTCGCTCAAGGGCACGTCGCCGATGCGACCGAAGACCTTGTAGTCGCCATAGTCCAAGACGGCGATGGCGTAGGGCAGGTCCTCGGTGAAGCCCACGGGCGCGTACATGAGCTGGCTGTAGGTGACCAGCTTGCCGGTGCCGGCCACCGGGAACCATTCCATGTCGCTGGTCAGGCAGTTGTAGCAGTCGGCGCGCGGCGGGAAGAAAACCATGCCGCAGGCTTTGCACTTGGTGCCCGAGACTTGGCCCTTTTCCATGAGGTCAATGAAGTCGTTGACCTTGGTGGTGGCGGTGAAGCTCACCGTGCCGAACTTGGCGAAGCGCAGGTCCTTTTCCTTCTTGTCCTTGCCGGCCATGGCCCTACCTCCCCAGGATGCTGACGTTGCCGTAGAGGCCCACGCCGCCGATGTTGTGCACCAGGCCGATGGCGGGGTCCTTGACCTGCATGGGGCCGGCCTCGCCCCTGAGTTGCAGCACGATGGTGCGAATCTGGCTGCCGCCGGTGGCGCCGATGGGATGGCCCTTGCTGAGCAGGCCGCCGTCCACGTTCACCGGGATGTGTCCCTCCTTGTAGGTGGCCTTGGCCCGGATCAGCTCCTTGCCCTGGCCGGGCTCGGCGAAGCCCAGGTTCTCATAGGCCATCATCTCGGCGATGGTGAAGCAGTCGTGCACCTCGGCCACGTTCACCTGCTTGGCCGTGATGCCGGCCATCTTGTAGGCCTCCTGGCTGGCCAACTGGGCCACCCTAAGGCCGGTGAACAGGTCGCGGCCGGCCATGTTCACCGGCGCGCTGGCCGCGCCCACTCCCAGCACCCAGATGGGCTTGGCGATGCCCAGGTCCTTGACCACCTGCTCGCTGGCCACGATGAAGCAACTGGCGCCGTCGGCGTTGGCGCAGCAGTCGTAGACCTTCAAGGGGCTGGCCACCGGGTCGGCGCTCAGGCAGGTGGCCAGGTCCACGGCCTTCTTGAAGCCGGCCTTTTCGTTCAGGGGGCCGTAGGTGGCGGCCTTGACCCGGATGAGCGCCAGGTCTTCCTCGGTGACGCCGTAGTGGTTGAGGTAGGCCCGGGCGTACATGGCGTAGTAGGCGGGCATCATGGTGCCGAAGGGGCTCTCCCACTGGATGTCGGCCCCGCGCCCCATGCGCTCCTGGCTCTCGGCGCTACTGATCTCGCTCATCTTCTGGAAGCCCAGCACCAAGACGCTCTGGTGCAGGCCGCTCTTGACCAGGGAGTAGGCCAGCTTGAGCCCCGTGGAGGAGGAGGAGCACAGGGTCTCGGCGTAGAAGGTGGGCTGGGGGGTGAGCCCCAGGTACTCGGCCATCACTCCGGCGGGCGAGCGTTGTTTGTCATACTCCGGCGAGGAGCAGATCACCGAGGCCCCGATGTCCTTGTTCTGGGCCTTGGCGTCCTGCATGGCCTCCTTGTAGGCCTCGAAGCACAGCTCGCGGATGGAGCCGGGGTATCCCCTGCTGAAGGCGGACTGGCCCACCCCGATTATGGCAACCCTTCCCATTTCTTGCTCCTTGTGGGGGCGAGAGTTAAGGCCATGGCTCCGGTCCCGCCCCCCCTCGGGTTGGGCGCCGGGCCTGGCCGTCGCTAAAATGTAGCTACAATATAGACGTATTCCTGGCTGTGCACAAGAAAAACCGTGGGGCCTTCCTTGGCGGGCGATTGTTGCTGGAAATGCGGCGGGGAGGGTCAGGGAAGTTTCTCGAAGGTGGCCACCCGGGCGCGGTTGAAGACCTCGTGGGCCACGGTGCGGGCGATCATCTCCAGGCGCGCGCGCCAGTGGCGGGCGATGGGCTGGCAGCAGCGCCAAAGTTCGGCGGGCTCCAGGCCGCCGGCGGCCGCCTGGCGCAGTTGCCCCGCCAACAGCCCGCCAAACTCCCGGAAGCTCTTGGCCACGGCCTGGTCCAGGGCCGGGCCGCCGGCCAGGGCCTCCAAGGCGGCGCGGGGGTCTTGACCCGGGGAGTGCAGGTCGGGTGCGTCGCCAGCCAAGCCGTTCAGGGTCAGCACCTGGCCGGTTTCGGCCACCACCTCCTTGACCATGGCCAGCAGCAGGGCCTTGGCCGCCTGGCTACGGGTGCTGACCACCATGGCCCAGGCCTTGGCCAGGCGGGCGGTCAGGGCGGGCCAGTCGGGCGGGGTGTCGGGGCTGGCGGCCAGGGCGTCCAATTCCTGGCGCACCAGGGCCAGGCAGTCGCCGGCGGCCTGGCCCAGGGCGCGGGTCAGGGCTGGCTCCCACTGGACACGAATGGAGAGCCACTGCCACTTGAGGTTCATTTGAATGAAACCCTGCGTCCACTGCTTGCTGGCACTGGAGTTGGCCATGAAACACCCCTCTCAATAAGTAGAGACATTGACGACTTTCTATGGAAAGGCCGCTAGCAATCTGATAATTATGGAGAATAATCCAGCCATATAATACAAATTGGGAAAGGCCGACAACCACACCCACCATAATTTTTTCCAAGGATGTTGGCGGAAGAAAAATACACCAGCCATACAAGCGATCCAGGCGGTAGGCAAGTATAGGACTCTATACTCAAAATCTTTTTCATTTCCAAACAACTCAACAAAACAAAGGCTTATTGCTCCTAATATACATCCCAAGACACCAAAAATAATATCGAGTTTCCTATACACCATTGCATACTCCACTTCACAAAGTATCAGGCACAATGCCACCGGTATGTTCTTGAAGTAAATTTAACATCTCCTTGACCGCAACTTGCCTAGAAAACCAGCTCAAGGCAAACTTTCTATAATACTTAGCATACTTGACGTCCTCCTCGGTGGCTGGGGGGTTGGGCCACTTTCGAGGGTCAGGATCAAGTTGTTTTAGTTCTTCGACAAGCTTCTTGTCTACAGCCAAATTGTCTCTGCCATGCGTATCGTAACCAAGGTCATGGTTTTTGTGGTTTTTGCAGATTTCGTCAAGTTCATACTCTCTTGGGAGGTCGTGCATATAGGGGTCCCGTTCTGCTTCGTGGCTGACGTCACGGCCCGCTGTCCAATAGTCACCTCAATATTTACCATGGACTGGAGCACACCCAAGGCTTTTGATCTCTTTGGACCTAACAAGTTCCCCCCACAAACCGTGTTCTACTTGATTTCGCATATATGCATGTATTGTAGGACTAAAGGGCTTTATTGTAAATTTTGGAGGGGATGGTGAAACAAAATCACTTACCGGCTGCCGCGTACACCGGCAGTTGGGGTGCAGTTGCCCCTTGGGCATGTCCTCCACCGAGGGCTGGCCCGGCTTGGGGTGGTAGTAGAAGACCTTGCCATGCAGGGCCGCGCACTTGGGGCAGGCGTTTTTGCCCCGGCTGGCGATCCAACGCAGGCCGATGCGCCGGGGGCGCAAACCGCCCTGGGGCTCATCTTCGGTGGATTCGTGGTCCTCGTCATCCAAGTCATAAAGACCGGCCGTGACGCTCTTCAACAGCCGCTTGAGTTCCCGTTCGTCCATGGCCGCCATGCCTTTCGCCAGGGGTTATCCTGGCGGCAAGCATGGCCGGGGGACGCGGCGGGAGCCCAGGAGGGTGCTTCACAAATCCAGGGTTATGGCTGGGGGAAAGGCGGCGGCGCGGGGCGGCGCAAAGGCGATCGCCAAGGCTGGGCCTGACGCTGGGGCGTGTTAATATAGGATCATCAACCCCAGCCCCCACGGGAGCCCCCATGAGCGACAGCAAGGAAAGCGCCCCGCCCGCCCCCAGCTACGATGAGCTTCTGGCCGAGCGGGACAGCCTGCGCCAGGAAATGGAGCGCCTGAGCCAAAGCGCCTTCTGCGACCTGCACGATTCCCAGCGCCGCATCGCCTGCCTGGAGGAATACCGCGACCAGCGCATCGCCCACTTGTTGGCCGCCGCCTCCTCGCCCCAGGTAAGCCTGGACGTGGTCATGGAGCTCTTGACCGAGAGCGCGCGCACTATCCACGACCAGACCGTGCACGCCATCCTCTACGAGATCCAGCCCATGACCGGCAAGACCATGCGCTGGATCAAGGAGAACGAGGAACTGGTCAACCTGGATGACGTCTCGCTCAAGGAGGTGCTCTTCTGCAAGGTGGACACCCGCATCAGTTGCCTGGGCGGCACCATGGACGAGGTGCCCATTGACCAGCGCTACCTGTCGGTGAAGAAGGGCACCGTCGTGGCCGACGCCTTCATGCGCCGCCAGCCGGTGGTTTCCATCCCCGAGGAGGGCATCAGGGACCACCTGGAGGGCACCCACTACGGCCATTACGACCGCTCCCGCTGGACCCACGTGGACCAGCGCGCCGCCTTCCCGCTCATCAACCCCCTGTCCAGCCAGGTGGAGTACGTGCTGGTGGTGGACAAGGGCGGCGAGCCCCTGACCAACTACGACATCCGCTACGTGCGCGACTTCGTCAACCTGGCCTCCTTCGCCCTGGCCATCAAGAAGATCATGGCCGACGACCGGGCGCTCCTGGACCACCTGCGCAAGGGCCTACACGACCTGGGCAGCGCCATGCAGTCCATCCGCCAACTGGGCGGGCTGATCGTGGACATGCTGGAGTATGGCCAACTGGACGCCGGCAAGCTCAAGGAGTACCGCCGCCGCCTGAGCTGGCAATTCGACCGCTTCGCCCGGCTGATCCAGCAACTGCGCACCGGCAGCTTCCAGTACGACCTGGAGCCCCACGACCTGGACGGCCTGGTGCGGCGCTTCGTGGCCAGCGTCAGCGACACGGCCCTCTACGGCTCCCGGGTCAGCTTCGAGTTGGACCTGGACGCCCCGGGGCAGATGGTGATGATAGACGCCTACGTGTTGCAGGCAGCGCTCGAGAACATGGCCAAGAACACCTATGAGACCGAGAAGCCGGCGAGCGTGCGCGTCACCACCCGGCCCCAGGGCGACTACGTCAAGCTGACCTACTTCGACGACTGCGGGGGCATGGACGACCGTCTGTATTGGAGCGTCATCGAGCGCGGCAAGGCCCCCACCACCAAGGCCGAGGGCTCGGGCCTGGGCATCCAGAGCATCCTAAGCACCCTGCGCGGCATGGGCTGCATCGTGGGCGCCGTCAACCGACCGGGCCAGGGCTTCGGCTACGAGGCGCTGATACCGCTGGCCAAGGGGGAGTAGCGTTAAGCCAGCGGCAAGGCCTTCCGGCCGGGCCTCGGCACAAGGGCGCGCCGACCAGCGGCCACCAGCGCCAAGTGCCCGCCAGCCCTGGCCAAGGGCGGGCCTTTTTGTCCAATGCCAATTTGACATGCGCCATCTGGTGTGCTAGTCTCTTTAGGCGCTATATGTAGTGGATTTCAGTAGTTTACTACCCTGGGGAGCCGCGGCGGCCCGAGTTGGAGGGCCATCGCGCCCGGCGCAACGAGGTCAGCGCCCAGGTGGGCCAGGCCAAGAAGTCCAGCGGCGACATGAGCGCCATCTTCGCCGAGATGAAGGCCGTGGGCGGGCGCATCAAGGAGCTGGAAGAGGGGCTTGGCGCCATCCAGTCCCAACTTGAGTCCCTGCTCTACACCATCCCCAACCTGCCCCACGCCTCGGTGCCCCTGGGCGCCGGCGAGCACGACAACCCCGTGGTCAGCACCTGGGGCGAGCCGCCGGTCTTCGACTTCGAGCCCCTGAACCACTGGGACATCGGCGAGGCCCTGGACATCATAGATTTTCAGCGGGCGGCCAAGCTCACGGGCGCGCGCTTCGCGGTGCTCAAGGGCATGGGCGCCCGCCTGGAACGGGCGCTGACCAGCTTCATGCTGGATTTGCACACCGGCCAGCACGGCTGCACCGAGATACTGCCGCCCTTCATGGTCAACAGCCGGGCCATGACCGGCACCGGCCAGTTGCCCAAGTTCGCCGAGGACCTCTTTAAGCTGGAGGGTACCGACTACTGGCTCATCCCCACCGCCGAGGTGCCGGTGACCAACCTGCACATGGACGAGGTGCTGGACGCCGCCGATCTGCCGCTCAAATACGTGGCCTACACGCCCTGCTTTAGGGCCGAGGCCGGTAGCCACGGCAAGGATGTGCGCGGGCTCATACGCCAGCACCAGTTCGACAAGGTGGAACTGGTGCGCTTCGTGCGGCCCGAGGAGAGCTACCAGCACCTGGAGGAGCTGACCGCCAACGCCGAGGAGGTCTTGCGCCGCCTGGAGCTGCCCTACCGCAAGGTGCTGTTGTGCACCGGCGACATGGGCTTCAGCTCGGCCAAGACCTACGACCTGGAGGTCTGGTTGCCCGGCCAGCAAAAGTACCGCGAGATAAGCTCCTGCTCCAACTTCGAGGACTTCCAGGCCCGGCGCATCAACGTGCGCTTTAAGGACAAGGGCCAGAAGGGCACCACCCTGGTGCACACCCTCAACGGCTCGGGACTGGCCGTGGGGCGCACCCTGGTGGCGGTGTTGGAGAACGGCCAGCAGGCGGACGGCTCGGTGCGCCTGCCCCAGGCCCTGGTTCCCTACATGGGTGGCCAGGACGTCATCCCGGCCCCCCGGGGACGCTAGCGGGATGGCGGCCATGCCCAACTTCTGCCCGCCGCGGCGGCTGGTCCTGCTGGTCCTCGGCGGCCTGGCCCTGCTGGGGCTGTTGGCCCTGCCCGTGCCCCTGGACCTGCCCCTGGCCCAGGCCGCGCCGCCGGCCACCGGCCTGGACAAGCCCCAGTTGGTGCAGGTGCTCAGCCCCCGCCTGTCCCAGGTGGTGGAGGGCCGGCCCTTCCTGGTCAACCACCCCCGCCTGGGCACCCTGACCGTGGAATCGAGCATCTGGCCCTACCTGCAGGAGCAGGCCGAGGACCTTCTCGACGGGCTCAAAAGCGCCCGCGCCGCCCTGGCGCTCACCGACGCCACCACCGGCCGGGTGCTGGTCATGGCCGGGGTGCGCCACGGCCGCCTGGACCCCGGCGTGGCCTTGGACGGCTCGGCCCTGGCGGCATCGCTGTACAAGATCGTCACGGCCGCCGCCGCCGTGGAGGAGACCGAGGTCAGCCCCATGAGCCGGGTCTACTTCACCGGCAGCCCCTACAGCCTCACCCCCCAGCAGGTCAAGATCGAGAAACCCAAGAAGGCCGCCACCGTCACCCTGCGCGAGAGCTTCGCCACCAGCAACAACCCCGTCTTCGCCAAGCTGGGGGTCTACCACGTGGGCGGCGAGCTCTTGCTGTGGTACGGCAAGGCCCTGGGCTTCGAGCACCGCCTGCCCTTTGAGCTTCCCTTGGGCGTCAGCCGTCTGGGCGACGCCGACGACAAGCTCTCCGTGGCCGGCCTGGCAAGTGGCTACAACCGCGAGACCAGCATCAGCCCGGTGCACGCCGCCCTGCTGGCCGGGGTCTTCGTCAACCACGGGCGGCTGATGGAGCCCTACGTGGTCAACCGGGTGAGCAACGCCTCCGGCGAGACCCTCTACCTGGGCCGGCCCCGCTCCCTGGGACGCATCGTCAGCGACAACACCTGCCGGGCCATGCAGAAGATGTTCGAGGCCACCATCACCGAGGGCACCGCCCGCAAGGCCTTCTCCCGCCTGGGCCAGGACCAGGTCCTGCGCAACATCACCCTGGGCGGCAAGACCGGCACCATGGGCAGCCCCGATCACACCGAGCTCTACGAGTGGTTCGCCGGCTACGGCCGCGACGAGCGCACCGGCCGCACCCTGGCCGTCTCGGCCGTGGTGGTACACAACCGCACCCGCTACGCCAACGCCAAGCAACTGGCCCGCCAGCTCCTGCGCCAGGCCTTCAGCACCACCGCCACCCACGTGGTCAGCCAGCCCCGCGGCGCCCAGCCCAGAATGTGATTTAGGATTCTATTTATGAACCACCCTGGGGCCTGCCCCGGGGTTGTTCATGCGTGGCCCGCCACCGCCCAGCCCGGCGGCGTGGCGGGCGGCCGAGGAGCGGTCAGGCCCCCTGGGCCGCCAGGAAGTCCTGGAGCCAGGCCGAGGGGATGTCAGCGTAGATGTCCTGGTTCCAGTAGATGTCGTCAATCTGGCCGCCGCCCAGCAGGCGGCAGCCCTGGGTGGCCGGGTCGGCGGCCAGAGAGGTGAGCATTTGCTGGATCAGGTCCAGGTAGCCTTGGCCGCGATCCTTGGCCGCCGCGAAGAACTTCTCGCGCAGGGGCGAGTTGACCACCCGGAAGAGCAGGGCTGACAGCCGCGCGGCCCGGTCCATGTCCTGGGGCGGCAGGCCCAGGGTGTGGTGCACCAGGTGGGGCGCCCGGCGCGAGTAGCTGAGACCCAGGGCCTGGGCCTGCTCCTCCAGGAGCGAGCCGGGCAGTATCTGCAGGCGATGGATGTTGAGCACGTGGTCGGTGCCCGCGAAGAAGGGCAAGATGAACTCCAGGCCGGCCAGGTAGGTGGCCAGGGTCTCCTGGGGCAGGCCCAGGATCATGTCCATCTTCAGCACCAGGTTGTGGCGTTTGACCGTCTCCATGAAGGCGGCGAAACGCTCCCGCTCCACGGGAGGCCGGCCCACGGCCTTGAGGGACGGCCCGTGGAAGGACTGCACTCCCAGGCAGTTGATGACCATGTAGCTTTTAAGCAGGTCGGAGTAGACCTGGGGGCGGTCGGCGGGCTGGGTGTCCCGGCAGTTGTGGATGTCGGATTTGGTCTTGAGCCCGGCGGCCAGGGCCAGGAACTCCTCGTCCACCCCGCTGTAGACGAACTCCCAGTAGATCCAGGGCAGCATGGCCCCGCCGGCCTTGAGGTCCTGGAGGTGGCGTACCAGGCGCTTGGCCCGCATGAGGTCGCTGGGGAAGATGGCGTCCACGATGCGCAAGGCGCTGACCCGGGCCTTCAGGACCAGATGGTCCAGCTCGGCCCGCACCCGCTCCTCGGGGTAGTATTTGATGGACGGCAGGCCCTTGTGGTACACGCAGTACTTGCAGCGGTACTTGCAGCCGCGCTGGGTCTCCAAAAAAACCTGGCGCCGCTGGTACAGGCCCACGGGCAGGGCGCCTTGCAGGTAGATGGAGGGCACCCGGGTCAGGTCCACGCCACCCCGGGCCGGGGCGTACTGGGCCTGGCCATCCACGAAGCGGGCCGTGCCAGCCGGCGGCGCCCCCGCCCCCCCGGCCAGGAGCCAGGCCATCAAGGCGCTCAGGCTCTCCTCGCCCTCGCCGATGACGTAGAGGCTGCCCGGCACCTGGGCCTCCAGCTCCGCCGCCCGGCCCAGCGATATCTCCGGCCCGCCCAGGATGAAGGGCCCGCCGAAGCCGGACCGCAAGAGGGCCATGACCTCCAGGGCCTTTTCCACGTTCCAGATATAGCAACTGAAGCCCACGGCGTCGGGGGCCGAGGCGGCGACCTTCTGGGCCACCTCGCTGGCCGGGGCCAGGGCCGGCAAATCCAGCACCTCCACCGCTAGCCCGGCCTGGGCCGGCAGCTTTTGCTCCAGATAGGCCTTGAGCATGTAGCCGGCCAGCAGGTAGCGGGCGATGGTGTCGTCGGGAAACAGGTTGACCAGGACTAGCTTCATGATCGCTGGGGTTCCGTCTATTCCTTGACCACGTAGGCCGTGGGGGTGCGGCAGAAATCCAGGGTGCGCAGCTTGGCGTCGCCCAAAAAGTCGCGGATGGCCTGCTGCTCCTGGGGCAGCTCGCTGTTGTTGGCGTGATCGAAGATCACCACCCCGCCGGGGGTGAGCCGGGGCCACAGGGCCTCCAAGGACTTGGTCACCACGTGGTAGGCCGCGCAGTCCAGGAAGACAAGCTTGAATTGCAGGGAGGGATGGGCCTCAATGAAGGGCACCAACTCCTGGGTCACGTCCATGCTGTGCAGATAGGCGGTCTTCTCCAGGCCCTGCATGCGCACCAGGCGCTCCAGGGTGGCCTGGTCGGCGGTGTACTGCCCCTCGTAGTTGGGGGTGTCCTTGTCCTGGTCGTACTGCATGCCCTGGAACCAGTCGAAGCCGTGCACCTGGGTCAGGGAGTGGGGCTCGAATATCCGCACCAGCTTAGCCAGGAAGAGAAAGCTGGCCCCCTTCCAGGTGCCGATCTCGGCCATATGCCCCAGCACCCCCTGGGTCTTCTTGTACATCTCGTACAGGAACAGGTAGCGCGCCAGGTTCACCCAGCCGGTGAACAGGGGGAAGAGATGGATGAAGTCCTTGGTGGGTATGCCCATGCCCAGCAGTTCCTCGATGTAGGCGTGGAACTTCTCGTCCTGGGCCGCGTGCTTTTCCATCTCATAGGCCGGCATGGCGCCTCTCCGCGTGATTCAAGGGTATTGACGTTTCAGCCGCCCGACCGTCCTAGGCCGGGGCCAGGGGGGTGCCCTCGGGGCTGTGCTCGAAGCGATGCACCGTGGCCGCGCCCTGCACCACCTCCAGGATGATGCGCACCGGGGTCAAAAAGAACTGCACCGGTTGGCCGCCGAAGGCCACCGCCGGCGCCGGGCGGCCCAGGGGGATGCAGCCCTGGCCGCGCAGCAGGCCCGCCGCCGCCGCCAGGTCCGGGGTGCGGTAGGCCACGTGGTTGAGCAGGTTGTGGCCCTTGTCCAGGGCCTGCTTGATGGGAGCGTCGTCGCCAAGGGGGGCCACCAGCTCGTAGACGATGCCGCTGCCATCCTGGCCGAACTGCACGATCACCTTATGGATGGGGTCGCTGAAGACCCTCGTCCAGCGGCTCACGCCCCACAGGGGGGCCAGGCGGCGCCGGCCCCACTCCACGCTGGGCACCACCACGCCGATGTGGTCGAAGGCGTAGGCCGGGGGCTGGCTCATGACATGCCCCCCGGGGCCGCGCCGGCCTGGCCGGCCCCCTCCTTGATGAGGGCCAGGGGGTGCTGGGCCAAGAGGGCGCGGGTCTGGTCGTAAAAGTCATCGCAGTCCACGCAGATCAGGCCCACGCGTCCCAGGCTGGTGCGGCGCAACCGCCCCGCCGTCTCCAGGCGCCGCTCAAGGGGCAAGAGCACCGACTCGGAGTCGCGCTCCAGGTCGCGCACGAAGTAGGTGACCGTGGTGTCGCGCCACTGGCCGCCGGGCTGGCGTACCCGCCCCTGGAACTGCTTGTCAAAGCGGTAGTCCACGCTTAAGTCCCGCTCCACGTAGTGCAGGAAGGTGACCACCTGCAGGGTGCAGCCCAGGCAGGCGATTTTGCCGCGAGCGCGGTGCAGGCGGCCGAAGAAGGAGTCAGGTCCGAAGCACTGGGCGGCGTCGCCGCTGGTCAGCTCCTCGGCCTTGGCCCCCCGGGCGGCCACGCTGAACAGGGGGTCCAGGGAGCGCCGCACGCCAGGCATGTGGCGGAAGCGCTCGCCCAACAGACCCACCTGGCCGGGCGAGACGGCGGGGTCAAAGTCCTCGCCCTTGGTGAAGCTGTAGGTGAAAACAGGCAGCACCAAGGTGCCCCCTGGCCCCAGGTGCTCCTGGATGGCCTCCAGCAGGGCCTGCGGGCGCTGCGCCAGGGGCACGCTCGTCATCTGGGCGGCGGCCATGGCGTCGCCGTGCAGCATCAGGGTGTCGCCGGCCTCCACGCCCACCCGGGCCAAGGCCTGACCCACATCGGCGGAAGTGATGCCGGGGCCGGGGCTCATGCCTCCACGCCCTTGGCCGCCAGGTTCTCCCTGATCTGGGCCAGGGTCTTCAGCTCGGTGATCTCGTCCACCGAGAACTGGAGGCCAAAGGTCTCTTCCACCAAGAGCAGGAAGTTGAAGTGCCCCAGGGAGTCCCATTCGGCGAAGGAGCCCACCCCCAGGGTAGGGTCCTGGCCGTCGAAGGCGGCGGCGGGGAACAACTGGCGCAGCAAGTCAGTCAGCTTGGGTTTCATCGTAGATTTCTAGATAGGGTATGGTCAGGCTGGCCAGTTCGGCCAGGTAGATTTGGCCGCCCATGTCCCGGCACAGGGGCGCCAGGCGCTCGCGGGCCGGGGCCGGGGCCTCTGCCCAGGGGATGAGCCCGTGGCCGGCCAGGAAGTCCTGGGCCACCTGGTTGCGCTTCTCGGGGCGGAACTCGGCCAAGAGCCAGCGGGCGCCCTGCTCCCTGAGCTTGGCCACGGCCTGGGCCAGCATCCAGGCCTCGAAGTGGCGGCCCAGCACCCGGCAACTGAGCATGAAGGAATCCAGAAAGGCGACTTGCGGGTCGGCGGTGGGCCGGGCCAGCAGGAGGGCCACGTTGCCGGGATCGCCGAAGCGGTCGGCCAGGTGCCCCAAGAAGGCCACGGCCCCGGGCTCATCTGCCAGGGCCAGGATGTCGGCCTGGGTATGACGGATGACCCGCAGGTTGAACTGGTTGGTCTTGGCGCATAACTGGGCGGCGCGGGCCACGCTGCCCGGGCCGATGGGCACCAGGGAGGGCTTCAGGGCGATGCCCTTCAAGAAGCCCGTCTCGTCCACCACCCGGCCCTGCTCGGCCTTGAACTGGGCGCGGGCCTGGTACTGGGCCTTTTTCTTGGCGTCCTCGGCGGTGGTCTCGAAGCGGCCAAAAAGGGGCAAATCGCGCAACAGGCGCGGCCAACGGGTGACGTCGGCCGGCGGGTCCACCACCGTCACCTGGGAGGCCCTAGCCTTGACCACCTCCCGCTCCAGGGGGTTGTCGTCCCAGAAGACGAAGCTGTCGGCCCCCAGGTCCAGGTCGGCGGCCAGTTCCAGCAGGTTGCCGGCCTTGTCGCGCCAGTTGACCTTGAAGGCCACCAGGTCGTCCCGGGTGAGCACCATGCCGGCGTGCTGGTCAAAGACCTCCCAGACGTCCTCCTCGTTGTTCTTGGAAACGATGGCCAGGAGGATGCCCGTGCGGCTAAGGTCCTGGGCCGCGCGCTGGAAGTCCTGAAAGGCCTTGCCCAAACCGTCCTGGCCCAGGGCCAGGCCCGCCAGGCCCACCTCGCCCACCACCCCGCCCCAGAGGGTGTTGTCGCAGTCCAGCACCAGGACCTTCTTGGCGGCGTTGTGCTGGCGGTGCAGCAGATCGCCCAGGCAGCGGGCCAGGACGCGCAGGCCGGCCTGGCTCAGCCGGCAGCGGGCGGCGTAGAGGTTGCGGTCGTCAAAGGCCTGGTCCAGGCCCAGGCGGGCCAACTGGCGGTCCAGGGGCAGGAGCAAAAGACCCGGGTGCTGGTCCACCCGCGCGCGCAAGAGCTCCTCCAGGGCCTGGCGGGCCTGCTCCCAGGCCGGCCGGCCCCGGCCGCCCTCGATGGCCGAGCCCACCACCGGCAGGCTGTAGGCCACGATCAGCGGCGTCTGGGGATGGTTGGCCAGGCGGGCGTCCAAGGGAATGAGCAGGGGGGCCACGAGCTCGGCCAAGGCCTGGCGCCGCTGGCCGGGGTCCTTGAGGGCCAGGGAGGGGGCCAGGGCCTGGCCGGGCAGGAGGTCCTCCAGGAAGAGCACCCAGACCAGGGCCGCCGGCGGGTCCACCGGCGGGACGGGGTCCAGCAGGAGGCGCGCCCACTCATCAAAGCCGGCGAAGACCGGCTCCCATCCCTGGCCCAGGGCCGACCAGGCCGGGTTGCCGGGCAGCAGGAAGGAGGTGCCGCAGATCTGTATGCGCTGGGACATGAACGCCTTTTTCTCCCGCGCCGGCAATGCCGCCGGTCCCGGGTGGGGAACGCCTAACCTGGGGTCATTATTACCATCAACGGCCTGGGGCTTCAAGGAGCCGGGCACTCGGCCCCGGGCCGGGGGCGGAGGCGGGGCCACTGGCCCTCAGGCGGTAGACCTGCCAGAACCGGCCATCCAGCAGCATTTGGTAGCGCCCCTGGGGCCGGCCCAGGTAATACTCGTTGTTCACGTCCTTTATCACCTGGGGGACGAAGGGCGAGTCCTGCCGGGTGGCCCAGCCCTTGGCCCCGGTTCCCACCTTCCAGAGCACCAGCAGATCGGGGGGGTTTTTCTCGATGGCCGCCAGGGCCGGGGCCCAGGCCGCCGGGTCCTTGGGGTAGGTGAAGATGACCCGGGGCTCCTCGAAGGTGGGGAAGGGCACCGGCGGCAGCGCCCCCACCAGGGGGTAGATGGGGATCATGTGCGGAAAGACCAGGATGCGCTCGCCCTTTTGCACCGCCTCGCGGGCCGTGAAGAGCACCTGGTCCAGCTCCGGGGCGTAGTGGTTGCGGAATTGGCGCAGGGCCGGGTAGGAGAAGCGGGGGGCCTCCTGCCACCAGGTGCCCTGGTGCACGGTGGCCAGGGCCTTGGTCCCCGCCCCGCCGAGGCCCAAAAGCAGGGCCAGGAACAGACCGCAGCCCACCGGCCAGGCCAGGCGCAGGTGGCCGGGCAGCAAATGGGCCGCCGCCGCCCAGACGGCGGGGTAGATCAAGAGCGACATGGCCGCCAGCATCTCCAGGCTCTGGTGCACCTTGGTGCCGGCCATCCAGGACGCCCCGCCGAACAACAGCAGCACCAGCCAGGTGAAGACGCCCTCCAGGGCCTGGCGCCCCTGTGCGCGCCACTGCCTGAACAGGCACCAGGCCGCCAGCAGGCTTATACCCAGGGCCAGGGGCGGCAGTGCCCTGGCCAGCTTGAGCCCGGCCAGGAACTCCAGGCAGGCCTGGGAGGACCAGGCCAGCCAGATGAGGAGCCCCAGGCCGGCGGCCAGGTACAGGGCCGTGAAGAGGTTGGCGGGCCGCGCGGCCAGGACCAGCCCGCCCTCCGGGGCCGGCCGGGACAGCCGCCTTAGCAGCACCAGGCCAGCGGCCAGGGAGGCCAGGGCCATGAGGCTGCGCGGGAAGGGGCTGGCCCCGGCCTTGTCCATGAGATAGGACCAACTGCCCAGGAGGCTCTGGGAGAGGCCGCGGTCGCCGAAGTTGTGGGAATAGCCGGCCACGCTGGCCAGCCAGTGCTGGTAGCCCGGCCACCAGCCCTGGCCGTGGATGAACCACAGGGCCAGCCCCAAGAACAGGGCGGCCCAGGCGGCCCAGGCCAGGCCCAGGCTTAAGACCCGGCGGCCGGCGTCGCCCAGGAGCCAGCGCAGGGGCAAGAGCAGGGCCAGGCAGAGCAGCATGGCCACGCCCAGGGGCAGCACCGTGAACAGGGTGGCCACGGCCCCCAGGGCGCTGGCCGCCGTCCAGGCCAGGCGGGGGCCGGGGCTCTGGCTGGCGAACATGCGCTGGGTGCACAGGGCGGTGAAGGCCACCAGGAAGGCCCCGTTCCACCAGAACCACAGCAGGGCGAAGATGTGCATGGGCGCCAGGACGTAGACGCAGGTCACCACCATCAACAGGGCGTTGGCCACCGGCACCACCTGCTTGAGCAGCCGGAAGACCAGCCAGCCGGTGCCGCCCAGCACCAGCACGAAGGCCAGGCGGCAGGCCAAGGGCGAGAAGCCGAAGAGCTCGATGATGCCCCGGTTGAGAAGAAGCCCCAGCAGGCCGATGGGGGGCAGGAAGTAGTCGGTGTAGGGGCGCAGACCGTGCTTCCACATGTAGGCCAGGGTGGCCTCGTAGCCGTCGTCGTAGGGGTAGTAGCCCCGGTCCCACCACAGGCTGGCCCAGGCCAGCCAGGCGGCGATCAGCAGGGCGTCGCCCAGCCAGGGCCGCTCCCGCAACAGCCTCTGCCAGCCACGGCCCAGGGCGCGCGCCCCGGCGGCCAGGCCCCCCGCCGCCTCGCCCCGCCCCGCGCCCAGCCAGGCCGCCGCCCGCCACAGGGTCAGGCCCGCCAGGGCCAAGAGGCCCACTAGAGGGTATTTGCCCAACCGCTCGGAGGCCAGGCAGTCCAACAGGAAATCCCCCAAGGCAAAGGTCAGGAGCCCGCCGGGCAGGGCGGCGGCCCACAGCCCCGCTCCCAGGGGCAAGGCCCAGGCGTCGGCCAGCCAGCGCCAGGGGCCAAGCCTGTCGGGCGCCGTGGCCGCCTGGCCGGCGTCAGGACTGTATTCCCGGTTGGGCAAGGGCCTTCCTTGGTTCAAGCCGCCGAGGGGCCGCGCCCGGCGCCCGGGCCCGGCAGGCTTTTGCGCAGCTTGCGCAGGGCCGGCAGCAGGGTGAACTGCTGGAAGTGGCGCCAGAGCTGACGCGCGGAGACCTTTTCGAAGAGCAGGGCGTAATAGGTGAAATGGGCCATGAACAACAGATCGAACAACAAGGGGACGCGGTGGCGGGTGAGCCGCACCAAGAAGGGGGCGGCGGTGGGGAAGGCCGCGAGCAGGAAATAGACCTTCTTGAGGTTTAGCCAGCGCTGTTTATCGGGCAGGTCCAGGTACATTTCCGAGTGCAGGGTGAGCCCGAAACCCTTGGTGTCGGGCAAACAGGCCTTGACCAGCTCGTCCTCGGCCAGGGCGGTGCCGGGATAGGGCTGGTAAAAGGTGGTCCACAGGTAGGTGGGGCGCAGGCGGCGGTAGAACTTGAGCTGCTCCAGGTGTCCGGGGATGGTGTCCCCCGGCACCCCGAAAAACTGCGACACGCAGAACTTGATGCCGTTTTTGCGCATCAGGTCGGCCACCCGAATGACCTCCTGGTCCCTGACGTTCTTGCGGAAGACCTTGGTGCGCTTGTCCTGGTCGCCGGTCTCCACGGCCAGGATCATGGCGTCGGCCCCGCCCTCGGCCAGCATGCGCATCTCATCCTCGCTTATGGGCCCCCAGCGGTAGTTGGCCACGAACTTGAGCCCCACCCGCTCTTTGTACAGGCGCAGGAACTCCTTGAGCCAGCCGTTGCTGAACCACAGCACCTCGTCAATGAACATCAGGTATTTGGGCCGGTAGCGCCGCACCTGGTGCTCCACCTCGGCCACGGCCCGCTCCGGCGACATCTTGCGCAGATAGGAGCCGCCGTAGTAGCGCTTGAGGAAGGCGTTGGTGCAGAAGGTGCAGTGGTAGGGGCAGCCCCGGCCCAGGTTAAGGCGCAGATAGGGGCTGTTCTTGAAGAAAGGGAACTTGTCGTAGAGGGAGCGGTCCAGGAAGGGCAGCGTCTCCAGGTCCGCCAGGGGTCCCAGGGGGTTCTTGCGGATGCCCTGGGGGGTTTTGACCACCAGCGAGGCGATGTCGTCAAAGGGCAGCCCCTGGTCCAGGCGCTGGCAAAGCTCCAGGAGCGGCGCCTCGCCCTCGCCCAGGCAGAGGGCGTCCACCCCCGGCTGGTGGATCAGGCCGGGGTCCAGGATGGCGGCCACGTTGCCCATGATCACCACGGCCCCCAATTCCTTCTTTATAAGCGGGGCCAACTCCAGGGCCCAGGACACCGAGGGCGAGAGCAGGGAGAAGCCCACCACCTGGGGGGCATAGGCCCTGAGTTGGTTCAGGTAGGCCTGTTGGTTGGTCTGGTCGTCGAAAAAGATCTCTACCTCATGGCCCTGTTGCTTCAGCACCGCCGCCATGGACATGAAGCCCATGTATTCAATCAGGACGTCTTGGCAAAAGGCAACGCGCGCCATCGTTCAACCTCGCATGATGCCCAACTATAGTTTTTTTTCATCCGCCACTATAGTAAATAATGCGGACGCGCCAATGGCGCTCTTCATCGCCCCCCAGCCGGCCCGCGCCCTGCCCTTGGGGCTACCCCGCCCGGGGCCGTTGTGCTTGACTTGGTGGCCCCCGGAGGGTAGTTTTCCAGAAGCCATGGGCAAAACCATCCAGCATTTAAGAGGTTAGAGGCAGTGAGCCACGAGGTGCCGCAAGGCCCGCCAATGATGGAGGTCCCATGAGGGCAAGCGACGGCTGCTCCCCGAGCGCGGCGGGGCCTGTCTCCCACGGGCTCTCCTCCGGCCAGGGGGGCCTGCCCAACGCCGCCCGCGAAACCGGCCCGGACCGCCCAGGGCAGGCCATCAGCGCCGGCGAGGCCGCCCGGGCCGCCCTGCTTATCCTGGGGCTGACGGCCCTGGCCTACGGCCCCTACGTGCCCTTTGCCCGCTTTTTCTGGGATGAGTGGAACATCCTGCCCCTGGGCCTGGAGGGCGGGGCTTGGGGCATGGCCACGGGGTTTTTCAGCCACCGCGCCCTGGTCCACAGCGTGCAAGCCTTGGGCTACGGCCTGTTCGGCCCCCACCCCGTGGTCTGGCAGGTGGCCTGTCTGGCCATTCGCGCCCTGGCGGCCCTGGCCGGCTGGTGCTTGGTCCGCCACCTGTTCCCCCGCCGCCGCGACGCGGCCCTGGGCGTGGCGGCCATCATGGTGGTCTTTCCAGGCTACGCCCACGCCCCCATGGGCTTGTTCGCCTTCATCACCTACTCCTCCCTGGCCGCGGCCACCCTCTCCCACCTGCTCACTGTCCGCATCTACACCTGCCAAGGCACGGCGGCCAGGGCTGCCTGTTTCCTGGGAGCGCTGTTGCTGGCCATGGTGGTGACCATAGGCTACGAGGCCTTTTGGGGCCTGGAGTTGTTCCGCCCCCTGCTGCTTTTCCTGGTGGTGTCCAGGCAGGAGCCAGGGCGCCCCTTTGGGCGCCGGGCCTGGCGGACGGTCAAGGGCTGGCTGCCCTACCTGGCCGTTACCCTGCCCTATCTGTATTGGCGCGTATTCGTCTTCAAGTCGGCCAAGACCTTCATCAACCCCGCCGACCACCTGGGCGGCCCCGGCGCCTGGGCATTCAAGACCGCGGGAAAGACCCTGGAACACCTGTACATGGCCCTGGTCAACGTCATTGACCTGAGCTGGACCCAGGAGTTCTTGGACCTGGCCGCGCGCAACGGCCCCGCGTCCCTGCTGACCGGCCTGGCCCTGGGCCTGGTGGGCGCGGGCTTCATGGCCTTGGTCATCGGCCGGGCGCGGCCACGCCCCGCCGGGCCGGCCGAGCCCAGCTTGACCGCGCGGGGAATGTTGGGAATAGGCGTGTTCACCGCCCTGCAGGCCACCCCCTTGGCCGGCCTGCTCAACGACTCCACCAACCCACCTAAAGCCATGGGCCTGGCGGCGGCCCTCGGCGGCCTGTTGGTCCTGACCATGCTGGCCGCCCGCGGGGAGGGCCAGGCCAGTGCTCGGCAGGCCTTTCTGGCGGTGGGCGCCGGGCTGGGGGCCACCCTGGGCCTGCTCCTCCCCTACCGCTATTCCGGGCTAAACCCCAAGTTTTTGCTCCCCTTCGCCGCCGCCTGCCTGGCCGTGTCGGCCTCTTGCATGTTCCTATACCGCCGTTGGTCGGCCCACCCCCGGCCCCTGGGGCCCACGGCGGCGGCCGAGGCGGAAAAACGCCGGGAATACCAGCTCTTGGGGCTGGGGGGCCTGGCCCTGATAATTGCGGCCTTCAGCGTCCCGGTCCTGGCCGGCAGCCCGGGCACCATCGGCGGAGAGAGCCGTTTCTATCCCACCGCCTTCCTGGGCATCGCCCTGCTGCTGTCGGCCCTGCTCTTCGGCCTGGCCCCCCGGCGGGCGGCCTTGGCCATGCTGGGGGTGCTGATGGTGCTGGGCATCGCCACCAACCATCTCAACGGGGCCTACTTCAAGACCGCCGGCCGCCAGATGGACGACCTGGCCTGGCAGCTTTTCTGGCGGGTGCCCGGCCTGCCCGCCCAGGGCGTGGCCGCCATAAAGACCACCAGACACGAACGCCTGACCGTTGACAGCCACGTCAGCGGGTTCCTGGCGGGCCTGTACGGGCGCCACGACCTGGGCGGCGTGGTCATCAGGACCAAAAAGGGCGACACGCGCTTGCAAGGCATCCTGGCTGGCGGGCGCTACCAGGCCAATTTCAAGGGATTGTTCCTGGAGATGGCCCACCCGCTGGTGCTCTGGGGACCCTCGCCGGGGCGCTGCCTCTGGGTAATTGACCGAGACTCCCCCCTGACCGCCCAGGACGACCGCCAGCTCTTCCTGCTGAAGGAAGTGGCCAACTCCGGCCTGATTCAAAAAGAGGCCCTTGGCTCCCCCCCGCCAGCCATGTTCGGCCCCGAGCCGGAGCATGACTGCTGGTGCTACTACTACCAGAAAGCCGAATTGGCCAGGCAGTTCCAAGACTGGCCCGCCATCGTCAAGCTGTGGGAGGAACTCCGGCGGCGGGGCCTCAAGCCCGTGGACCAGCGGGAATGGTCGGCCTTTGCCCAGGGACTGGGGCAGGCGGGGCGGCGGGCAGAGGCCCAGGCCTTGACCCGGGCCATGGCCCAGGCCGTGCCCGGGGCCCCAGGCAAATCCCTGGATGCCAACTAACCCACCGAGTCGAAGCACTTGCTTGGCCATGATAAACTGTGGGGCGAGGGAGGGCAGGCCCTGACAGCCAAGGCTTGACGCCCCCGGGCAGGCGTTGTAGGCTGCCCGAGATTTGTAAGAATCCCTGCCAACCATTCACGACCTGCGGGATGGCCATGCTCAAAATAGGCTTAATCGGCTACGGTTACTGGGGGCCCAACGTGGCCCGCAACTTCCACTCCCTCAAGGAGACCCAGGTCGCGCTGATCTGCGACCAGGACCCCAGGCGCCTGCGCCTGGCCGGCGAAAACCTGCCCCAGGCCCGGCTCACCCAGGACCCCCGCGAGGTCTTTCAGTCCGACGTGGACATCGTGGCGGTCATCACGCCGGTCTTCACCCACTACGAGCTGGCCAGCCAGGCCCTCAAGGCCGGCAAGCACGTGTTCCTGGAAAAGCCCTTCACCAGCACCAGCGCCCAGGCCAAGCGCCTTTTGGACCTGGCGGCGGCCAAGGGCTTAAGGATCATGGTGGACCACACCTTCCTCTACACGCCGGCGGTACAGAAGATCAAAGACTTCGTGGACCAGGACCAACTGGGGCGCATCTACTACTATGACTCCACCCGGGTCAACCTGGGCCTGTTCCAGCCCGACGTCAACGTCATCTGGGACCTGGCCCCCCACGACTTCTCCATCCTGGACTACGTGATAAAGGAAAAGCCCCTGGCCCTGGTGGCCCACGGCCAGGACTTCTTCGGCCAGAACCTGGAGCGAGTGGCCTACGTCACGGTCTACCTGGAGAACGACCTCATCGCCCACTTCAACTTCAACTGGCTCTCGCCGGTGAAGGTGCGCACCACCCTCATTGGCGGCGACAAGAAAATGCTGGTCTGGAACGACCTGGAGGTGGACGAGAAGATACGGGTCTACGACAAGGGCGTCAGCGTGGACACCCGCGAGGGACAGTACAACCTGCTGGTGGAATACCGCGCCGGCGACATGTGGGCGCCGCGCCTGGAGCACCGGGAGGCCCTGCGCGCCGGGGCCGACCATTTCGTGCGGGGCATCCTGCAGGGCACGCCCATCGCCAGCGACGGCCAGGCCGGCCTGCGCGTGGTGCGCATGCTGGAGGCCTGCAACCAGTCCCTGCGCAAGGGCGGCAAGCTCATAAAACTCTAGCACCCCCCCGCCGCCCCAGCTTCGTGGGGCCGGCCGCCGGAAAGGCCAGCATGTCCCCCATGGACCAGGATTACCAGGCCATCGCCCCCGACGTGGTGCTGGGCACCGGCGTCAAGCTGGCCCGCTTCGTCAACCTCTACGGCTGCCAGGTGGGCGATCTCAGCAAGATCGGCGCCTTCGTGGAGATACAGAAGAACGCCAGCGTGGGCAAGCGCTGCAAGATATCCTCGCACACCTTCATCTGCGAGGGCGTGCACATCGGCGACGGCTGCTTCATCGGCCACGGGGTGATGTTCATCAACGACAACCAGCCGCGGGCCGTCAACCCCCGGGGGGAGATGGAGGCCGAGGAGGACTGGATGGGCCGTTTTCGCATCACCCGGGTGGAGGACGGCGCGGCCATCGGCAGCAACGCCACCATCCTGGGCGGGGTCATCATCGGCGCGGGCGCGCTCATCGGCGCCGGCAGCGTGGTGACCAGGAACGTGCCCCCGGGCCAGATATGGGCCGGCAACCCGGCCCGCTTCATCCGCCAGCGCGCAGACGAGGACACCGCCTCATGAACATCCCCTTCGTGGACCTCAAGACCCAGTACCAGGCCCTGAAGCCCGAGATTGACCAGGCCCTCCTGCGGGTGCTGGAGAGTTCGGCCTTCTCGGCCGGACCCTTCGTGGCCTCCTTCGAGAAGGCCTTCGCCCAGGCCCAGGGCGCCGCCCATTGCCTGGCGGTCAGCTCGGGCACGGCGGCCCTGCACCTGGTGGGCATGGCCCTGGGGCTGAAGCCCGGCGACGAGGTCATCATGCCCAGCAACACCTTCTTCGCCACCGCCGAGGGCGTGAGCCTCACCGGGGCCAAGCCGGTGTTCGTGGACTGCGACCCCCTGTACTACAACCTGGACCCCGGCAAGCTGGAGCGGGCCTTGACCCCGGCCAGCAAGGCCGTGTACGCCGTGCACCTCTACGGCCAGCCCGCCCCCCTGGGGCCCATCCTGGACTTCTGCCAGAAAAAGGGCCTGCCCCTGGTGGAGGACTGCGCCCAGGCCCACCTGGCCACCTACCAGGGCCGGCCGGTGGGCACCTTCGGGGTGGCGGGCTGCTTCAGCTTCTACCCCGGCAAGAACCTGGGGGCCTACGGCGAGGGCGGGGCGGTGGTCACCGGCGACGCGGAGTTGCACCAGAAGATGGCGGCCTTGGGCAACCACGGCAGCCGCGAGCGCTACGTGC
>JACQYR010000080.1:0-2665 GCA_016208115.1 Desulfarculus sp. | reverse complement strand
TGGACGGCTTCCGGGGCGCCATCCTGGAGGTCAAGCTCAAGTACCTGGAGGCCTGGACCCAGGCCCGCCGCCGGGCCGCCGGCCTCTACCGCCAGCACCTGGCCGGGGTGCCCCAGGTGGTGCTGCCCGTGGAGGCCCCGGATGTGCGCCACGTGTACCACCTCTTCGTGGTGCGCGCGCCCCGCCGCGACGAGTTGAAGAAATACCTGGAGGAGCGCGGGGTGGGCGTGGGCATCCACTACCCCATCTCGTGCCACCAACAGGCCGCTTACGCCCAGGGCGGCCACGCCGGCGGCGACCTGCCGGTGTGCGAGGCCCATGCCGGGCAGATACTCTCCCTGCCCATGTTCGCCGAGATCAGCGAGGAGCAGATAGCCCACGTGGCCCGGCTCATCGGAGAATTTTATGCCTAACGAAATCGCGGGCAGCCGCGTCTTCATCACCGGCGGGGCCGGCTTCATCGGCTCGCACATCGCCGACCAGTTGCTCGCCGCCGGGGCCGCCGAGGTGGTGCTCCTTGACAACATGCTGCGCGGCTCCCTGCGCAACATCGAGGACGCCCTGGCCACGGGCAAGGCCCGCCTGGTGGAAGGCACCATCGAGGACCAAGGCCTGGTGGACGGGCTCATGGCCGGCATGGACTATTGCTTCCACATGGCGGCCCTGCGCATCACCCGCTGCGCCGAGTTCCCCCGCGAGGCGCTCGGCGTGATGTACGGAGGCACCTTCAACGTCCTGGAGGCCTGCGTCAAGCACAAGATCAAGAAGCTGGTGGCGGCCTCCAGCGCCTCGGTGCTGGGCACCGCCGACGTCTTCCCCACGCCGGAGAGCCACCACCCCTACAACAACCACACCCTCTACGGGGCGGCCAAGGCGGCCAACGAGCTGATGCTGCGCTCCTTCCACGACATGTTCGGCCTGGACTACGTGGCCATGCGCTTCTTCAACGTCTACGGCCCGCGCATGGACACCCACGGCAAGTACACCGAGGTGATGATCCGCTGGTACCGTCTCATCAAGGAAGGCAAGCCGCCCCTGATCTTCGGGGCCGGCGACCAGACCATGGACTTCGTGCACGTGGCCGACGTGGCCCGCTCCTGTGTGCTGGGGCTGGCGGCCGACGCCAGCGACCAGGTATTCAACGTGGCCCGGGGCGAGGAGACCTCGCTGAAGGATCTGTGCCAGGCCATGCTGAAGGCCATGGGCTCGGGCCTGGAGCCCCAGCACGTGCCGCTACCCGCCGAGCGCCAGCAGGCGGAGGTGGCCCGGCGCCTGGCCGACGTGACCAAGGCCCAGAGGCTGTTGGGCTTCACGGCGGCCCTGGGCCTCACCCAGGGCCTGGCCGACCTGGTGGCCTGGCTGGAGACCCAGCCCTTGGACATGCAGTGAGGCGGACCTTAAGATGATCCCCATCGCCAAGCCCAGCGTGGGACCCGAGGAGACCCGGGCCGTGGCCGAGGTGTTGGCCTCGGGCTGGCTGACCCAGGGACCCCGGGTCAAGAGCTTCGAGGAGAACTTCGCGGCCTTTTGCGGGGCGGCGAACGCCTGCGCGGTGAGCAGTTGCACCACCGCCCTGCACCTGGCGCTCCTGGCCGTGGGGGTGCGGCCGGGCAACGTGGTGCTCACGGTCAGCCACTCCTTCATCGCCACGGCCAACGCCGTGCGTTACTGCGGGGCCGAGCCGGCCTTCGTGGATATTGACCCGGCCACCTACAACCTCTCGCCCCAGGCCCTGGCCGACTTCCTGGCCGACGAGTGCGACCGGCGCGGCGGCGATTTGTATCTCAGGCGGGTGGAGGAACTGGCCCGGGGCCAGTCGCCCCTGTGCCAACTGGACCCCGCCGACCCCCAGCGGGGCCGGGTGGCGGCGGTGCTGACCGTGCACCAGATGGGCCTGCCCTGCGACCTCATGGCCATCCTGGCCCTGTGCCAGGCCCACGGCCTGGCCCTGGTGGAGGACGCGGCCTGCGCCGTGGGCAGCCAGTACTCCCCCGACGGCGGGGCCACCTGGCAGATGATCGGCCAGCCCCACGGCGACCTGGCCTGCTTCTCCTTCCACCCCCGCAAGATTCTCACCACCGGCGACGGCGGCATGCTCACTTATGCCGGGGGCGGCCACGACCAGGCCTTGCGTCTTCTGCGCCAGCACGGCATGAGCGTGCCCGACACCGTGCGCTCGGCCGCCCGCCAGGTGGTGATGGAGTCCTACGTCACCACGGGCTACAACTACCGCCTGAGCGACTTGCAGGCCGCCGTGGGCCTGGAGCAGTTGGCCAAACTGCCCCGCTTCCTGGCCGCCCGGCGCCAGGTGGACCAGTGGTACCGCGAGCTGTTGGCCGGCCTGGACTGGCTGGAGCTGCCCCGGGTGCCGGCCCATGCCCGGCCCAACTGGCAGAGCTACCCCGCGCGGCTGCGGGCGGACGCCCCCCTGGGGCAGATGGAACTGATGCAGCGCCTGCTGGACCAAGGCATCGCCACCCGGCCGGGCATCATGAACGCCCACCAGGAGCCGCCCTACCAGGGCCACCCCTTCCCCCTGCCGGCCAGCGAGGCGGCCCGGGCCCAGGTGGTGCTGTTGCCCATGTTCCAGGACCTGAGCCGGGAGCAGGTGGAGACCGTGGCCCGGGCACTGAAGGAACTATGAGGGACCTTATCCTCTTCCCCT
>JACQYR010000079.1 GCA_016208115.1 Desulfarculus sp. | reverse complement strand
CTCCAGGCTGAAGGGCTGGTCCAAGAGACGCCTGCCCAGGGCCTGGGCCAGGCCGCCGGCCACCGCCGGGGCCGTGGGGATCAGGGCCGGCTCGCCCACGCCCTTGGCCCCAAAGGGGCCGGCCTCGTCGTCGCTCTCCACGATGATGGGGATGATGCTGGGCGCGTCGGCCACGGTGGGGATGTGGTACTGGTGCAGGTTGGAGCAGCGGGGGGTGTACTCCTCCATGAGGGCGTAGCCCAGGCCCATCACCACCCCGCCCTTGATCTGGGCCTCCACGGCCTTGGGGTTCATGGCCCGGCCCACGTCGTGGGCGGCGGCCACCCGGGGCACCCGGGTCAGGCCCGAGTCGGGGTCCACCTCCACCAGGGCGGCCTGGGCCGCGAAGGCGTAGGTGGGATAGGGCACGCCCTGGCCGGTGGCCGGGTCCAGGGGCGTGGTGGGCGGGTCGTAGTCGCCTTGGGCCGCCACGGCCACCCCGCGTTCTTGCAGGCCCCGCAGCAAGGCCTCCAGGGGCAGGCTCTTGCCCTCGGCGCGGGCGCTCTCATGGTCCAGGGCGACCTCTTGGGGCGGCGCGCCCAGGAGCGCGGCGGCCTGCTCCAGCAAAAGGCCGCGCAACCCCTGGGCGGCAAGCTGAACAGCGTTGCCGCTGATGAAGGTCTGGCGGCTGGCCGAGGTGGCCCCGGCGTTCAAGGTGCGGGCGGTGTCGCCGCGCACCAGGCGCACCTCGCTCGCGGGCCAGCCCAGGGTCTGGGCGGCGATCTGGCAGAGCACGGTGTCCGAGCCCTGGCCCAGCTCGGCGGCGCCGGTGAACAGGCACAGGCGCCCCTCCTGGTCCAGCTCCAGGCGGGCGCTGGCCGGGTTGCTCATGGCCGTGTTGCCGATGCCGTAGAACATGGCCCCCAGGCCCACGCCGCGCAAGCGGCTGCCCTCCTGGCAGGCGGCCTCGCGGCGCCACTGATCGTAAAGGGGACGCAGGGCCCAGGCGCTGGGCCAACTCGTCCAGTTGGCCCTCGTGGGCCAGGGCCACCTGGGGCACCCCGAAACCGCGCATGGCCCCGCACCAGGCGTTGTTGGTGTAGACCAGGCGGGAGTGGGCCTCAACGTGGGGCACCCGGTAGGGACCGGTGGCATGCACGGCGGCGCGCACGCACACCGCTGGCCCATAGGAAGCGTACACCCCGGAGTCGCCGAATATCTCCGCTTGGCAGAGTAGCAGCCGCCCTTGCTCGTCGGCGGCGCTGGTGTACTCCATGACCAGGCCGTGGCGCTTGGCCGTGCAGGCCAGGGATTCCTCGCGGGTGTAGGTCATGACCACCGGGCGCCCCAGGCGCCAGGCGGCCAGGGCCAAAAAGCCTTGCAGGCCCAGGTCCAGCTTGCCGCCAAAGCCGCCGCCGGTCTCGGCCTGGATGACGCGCACCTTATCCTCGGGCAGGCCCAGGAGGCGCGCCAGGTCATGGCGGTCGTGGTGGGGGTTCTGGGTGGAGGCCTGCACCACCACCAGGCCGTCCTCGATCCAGGCGCGGCCGCCCTCGGGTTCGATGGCCGCGTGCTCGGCCCGGCTGGTGGTGTAGGTGTTGGTCACCACCACGGCGGCCCGGGCCAGGGCGGCCTGGGGATCGCCTTTGCGCACCCGGGCTTCCCACAAAAGATTGCCGCCCTCGCCCACCTGGGGCGCCCCGGGGAGGCCGCCGTGCTCATCACCACGCCTTTGCGCCAGAGCTTGACGAGGTCGTAGTACGGCTGCAGCACCGGAGGTCCCTGGCGCCCGGCGACCCACGCCTTGACCTTGGCGATGATGCCCACGCGGTTGACGCCCGGGATGTCGGCGGCGGTGAAGATGGCCCGCACGCCGGGGTGGGCGCGGGCCGCCGTCAAATCCAGGCGCTTGATGCGGGCTGGGCCGTGGCCGGCGCGCAGGGCATGCAGGTGCAAATCGCCGGCTTGGGCCAGGTCCACGCCGAAGCGTACCCGCCCGGTGACGCGCTCCAGGCCGCCGCGCCGGGCCAGGCTGACGCCAACTTGGCTGGCCGCGCTCATGGGCGTCTCCCCGGGTTGGCCAGGCCGCGCCGCCAAGCCAACTCCAGGGCGCTGGCCGCCACGCGGGCCAGGGCCGGCTCCTTGTAGACCATGGAGGGGCGCTCCCCGCAGGCCCTGAGCATATCGTCGCTGATGGCCTGGGCCGCCTGCTCCCACATCTCCGGGCTGGGGCGCCGGCCCAGAAGCAGGGCCTCGGCCTCGGGCACCCGCCGGGGGCTGGGGAAGACCGCGCCCACGGCTATGCCCGCCGCCGCGATCTGGCCATCGCCCTCCAGGGTGAGCTGGGCCGCCAGGTTGAAGCGGGCGATGCCCACGGCCTGACGGCGGATCACCTTGGCGAAGGCCGCCGCCGTGGGGCTGGCCGGGGCCGGCAGAGCAAAGCCCACGATTATCTCGCCCGGGGCCAGACCCTGGCCGGCCAGGTGCTCCACCAGGGCCTGGCGCTGACCCGCCGCCGAGGCCACCCGGGCCACGGCTCCCAGGGCCGCCAGCACCGTCACCCCGTCGGCGGCGGCGCTACGATTGCCCAGGTTGCCGCCCAGGGTGGCCACATTGCGTATTTGCAGGGAGCCCACGCGGCGGGCCGCCTCGGCCAACAGCGGCAGATGTTCCCTGATGAGCGGGTGGTCCTGGCACTGGCTGAAGGTGAGCGCCGCGCCCAGCCAAAGTTCGCCGTTCTCCAGGCGGGCGCCTTGCAGCTCGGGCAGGCCGGCCACGTCCACCAGGAGGCCCGAGGGCTCCAGCCCAGCCAGGCGCCGTGCGCGCAACTCCACCATCAGGTCGGTGCCGCCGGCCATGACCCGCCCCGTCGGGCCGGCCTGGGCCAGGGCGGCACACGCCTCGGGTAGGCTGGCCGGTGTGAGGTACTCCGGGCTCACGGCTTTGGCTCCGTCTTGGTTGCGGCCAGGCGCACGGCCTCGATGATGTCCTGGTAGCCGGTGCAGCGGCAGAGGTTGCCCTCCAGGGCCTCGCTGATCTGGGCGTCGCCGGGGCAGGGATGGCGTTCCAGCAGGGCCGTGGCCGACATGAGCATGCCCGGCGTGCAATAGCCGCACTGCACCGCCCCGGCCTCCAGGAAGGCCTCTTGCAGGGGGTGCAGCCTCTCCCCTCGGGCCAGGCCCTCCACGGTGCGCAGCTCGCGCCCCTGGGCCTTGGCCGCCGGCAGCAGGCAGGAGTCCACGGCCAGACCGTCCAAGAGCACCGTGCAGGCCCCGCACTCGCCCACGCCGCAGCCCTCCTTGCTGCCGGTGAAACCCAGGCCGCGCAGGAGGCTAAGGAGGCTCTGGGAGCCGTCCACGCCTTCCAAGTCCAGGGCCTGGCCGTTGAGGGTGAATCGCAGCCGCATGCTTGCCGCCCCCGCTAAAGCCTCATGTCCCCGTGCCCCCTTAGCGACCCATCATCATGGGCAGCACCAGGGCGATCTGGGGGAAGATGGTTATGATGACGCAGACCAGGATCACGGCGGCCAGGAAGGGGATGGCGCCCCGGAAGATGGTCTCCAGGGGCACGTCGGGCATGACCCCGGCCACGGTGAAGACGTTGAGCCCCATGGGGGGGGTGATGAGACCGGCCTCCATCATCAACACCGACACCACCCCAAACCAGATGGGGTGGAAGTTGAGCGCGGTCATCACCGGGAAGATCACCGGCATGGTCAGCACCATCATGGAGATGGAGTCCAAGAGGCAGCCCAGGAACAAGTAGATGGAGACGACCACCAAAAGGATGACGTAGCGGCTGATGGTCAGCTCCGAGGCCCAGGCCGCCACCTGGGTGGGGATGGTGGACAGGGCCAGGAAGTAGCTGAACACGCTGGCCCCGGCCACCAGGAACAGCACCATGGCCGAGATGCGCGTGGCGTCCAAGAGGCTGGCCACCAGTTGCTTGAAGCTGACCTTGCGCGCCGCCAGCACCCACACAAACATCACCGTGGCGCCCACGGCCGCGGCCTCGGTGGCGGTGAAGAAGCCCAGGTAGATGCCGCCGATGACCAAGAGGAACAGGCTCAGGGCCCCGGACACGCCCTTGACCGCCTTGAGCTTCTCGGCGAAGCTGACCGGCTCGGGGCTGGCCGGGGCCAGCTTGGGGTCGAGCCTGACCAGCACGTAGACCACGGCGGCGTAAAGGGCGGCCAGGAGCAGGCCCGGCAGCAGGCCCGACACCAACAGCTTGCCGATGGACTGCTCGGTGAGCATGCCGTAGACGATGAAGCCGATGCTGGGCGGGATGAGGAAGGCCAGGGTGCCGCCGGCGGCCACGCAGCCCGCCGCCAGCTTGGGGTCGTAGTGGAAGCGGCGCATCTCGGGGATGGCGATGGTGCCCATGGCCGCCGCCGAGGCCACCGAGGAGCCGCTCACCGCCGCGAAGCCGGCGCAGGCGGCGATGGTGGCCAGGCCCAGGCCGCCGGGCAGGCGGCCCAGCCATTTATCAAAGGTGGTGAAGAGATTGGCGGTCATGCCCGAGCTGGTGCAGAAGCCGCCCATGAGGATGAACAGCGGGATGACCGTGTAGGGGTAGAAGGCGAAGACCTCGTAGACCGTGCTGGCCAGCACGGGCATGGCCGCCTCCAGGCTGGCCAGGTAGGTGATGCCCGCCAGGCCAGGAACAGCAGGAGAAACACCAGGACAATGCCCAACAGTCCGCCGGTCACCGGTTCCATGATCTAGAGCCTCCCCGCCGGTTTTAGGCCCGGGTGGTTTCGCGGCCGCCCCGGAGCTTGCCCAGGGTGGCCAGCAGGTCCAGCAGCAGTTCCAAAAAGAAACAGACGCCCGCCACGGTCACCAGTATCCTGAAGGGGCGCTGGGGCACCCGCAGCATGTCCGAGACCGTGTTCTGGTCCCAGGCGATCTCCCAGCCCTGCCAGGTGATGACCAGCAGCACCAACATGCTCATAAGGGTGGTGAGCAGGTCCATGCCCAGGGCCACCGGCCTGGGCAGGCGGTCCAGGAGCATGGTGACCCGCACGTGTCCCTTGACCTGATGGGTGTAGGCCAGGCCGCAGAGGATGAAGACCACCAGGATGAAGCTGGACAGCTCCACGGTGCCGGGCACCGGTTTGTTCCAGAAGGCCCGGCCCAGCACGTCGGCGCTGGTCAGGAGCATCAGAGGCAGCAGCACGAACATGCCGCCGTAGGCCAGGCCGTGGGTGACCCGGTTGACCACCCGCCTAAATCCTTGCAGGCCCTCCATCAGCATTCTCCTGGACGGCGGGGGCTGGCGCCCCCGCCGGGGTCAGCCGCGCTATCTACTTGTGCCACTCCTGCGGATAGGCCGCGCAGGGCGCGCCGTACTGCTGGGCGATCTTGTTGTAAAGCTCCACGGTCTCCTTGGAGGCCAGGCCCTTGGCCTGCAGGTCGGCCACCCACTTCTTGGTCTCCTCCTGGAACTTGGCGAACCAGCGGTTCTCCTCGTCCTGGGGCAACTGGTACAGCTCCACGCCCTTGGACTTGATCTCGGCGATCATCTCCTTGTAGGACTGCTGGTTGAGGCCGTGGGTGGTGGCGAAGGGATTGCCCACCACCTCCATGATTATGGGCTTCAGGTCCTCGGGGGCCTTGTCCCAGGCCTTTTGGTTCATGACCACGCCCTCGGTCACGCAGCCGAAGGTGGCCATGACGCCGTGCTTGGCCACCTCATGGAGCTTGAAGGCCAGCACCAGGGGCGAACAGGTGACGATGCCGTCAATGGTGCCGGTCTCCATGGCCATGTACACCTCGCCCAGCGGCATGAAGACCGGCTCGGCGCCCAGGGCCTTGATGTAGTTGGTCTGGTGGCCGCCGGGGCTGCGGATCTTGAGCCCCTTGAGGTCGGCCATGGTGCGCACTGGCTTCTTGGTCCAGATGAAGGCCTGGATGCAGCCGTTGAGCTCCAGGACCTTGACGCCCTCGAACTCCTTGTGCACGCCGGCGTCCTTCTCGTAGAGCTCGTTGCCGATCTTCACGGCCACGTCCTTGCCGTCCACCCAGGTGGCCAAGGACAGGGTGTCGGCCAGGGGGAAACGCCCGGGGGTCCAGGTGGCCGTGAAGTAGCCCATGTCCGACAGGCCCTTCTTGACGATCTCGTAGTGCTCGGGGCCGGAGCCCAGGGCGCCGCCGGCGTAAAGGGTATAGGTGATGCGGCCGTTACTGCGTTTTTTCAGCTCCTCCAGCATGGGGGTCCACACCGTCTTGACCTCGCGGCTTGCCGGTGGGTGCCAGGTGCTGAATTTGATGTGCATGGTGCCGCCCTTGGCGTCGGCGGCCAATGCTCCGCCAGCGCCCACCAGACCGGCCACCAGGGCCAGTGCCAGGATCATGCTACCCAAGCGACGCATACCCACCTCCCTCGTTCGTGTCCACTTTGGTTTGGCTCTCCCGCTCAAATCGCCAGGCCGGCGGCGGCCCGCACGCCATGGTCCGCCGTCCGGTCATCTTTAATATTTTAAGCCATGGCTCCGCCCGGTGGCTATTGAACTATAACTTAAAAAATAATATATTATTAAACAAGAGCGACTGGCAAGGAAATTTATCAATTATTTTTTGACCTGCCCGGCACTGGCCCAACACGTACAACCCCCCTCGGTGGCTGGCGGTGCCCCTGGCCACCTGGCGGCCAACAGGGCGGTTGACAGCCGGCGCGATATATGAAACTATAAATAACTTAGTTTAATTTTACTTAACACGGCCAACGGGGGCAAGACCAGACAACCATGGAGTCCATAGGTCAAAAGCTAAGGCAACTGCGCAAGGAGGCCAAGCTGACCTTGAAGCAGGTGGCCCAAGAGGTGGACTGCACCGCCGCCTACCTGTCGCAGATCGAGAACGACAAGGCCTCGCCTTCCATCGCCACCCTCAAGCGCATCGCCCAGGTCTTCAAGGTGCGCATCGTGGATTTTTTCCTGGACGACGCCCAGGACGACCCGGTGGTCACCAAGCCCGACCAGTTCGTCAAGGTGAGCATGGGGCGCTGGCAGGCCGACATCCGCCAGATGGTGGCCTCGGTGTCCCAGAAGCGCATGCAGCCCTTCTACACCGTCATCGCCCCCGGCGGCGGCAGCGACGGCGAGTACACCCACGAGGGCGAGGAGTTCGGGGTGGTGCTGGAGGGCGTCCTGACCCTGCGCATGGGCAGCGACCTTTACCGCATCAAGAAGGGCGAGAGCTTTTATTTCTCCTCCCTGCGCCCCCACTCCTGGGGCAATGAGACGGCCCGGCGCTGCGTGGTGATCTGGGTGGTCAGCCCGCCCAGTTGGTAACGGCCCAATCAATGCCTGGGCGCGCCTGGAGGGCGTCCAGCCCGGATTGCCCGGCCCCGGGCCAAAGGGGTAAGGGCGGGGAGCTTGCCATGCCTGTGGTGTATGTAAAGAACGTGGGCCAGATGCTCAGCGGCGAGGTGGCCGCGCCCATCCTGGAGGCCGACAGCCTGGTCATCGCCGGCGGCCTCATACAAGAGGTGGGGCGAGGCCTCAATTGCCCGGCCGGGGCCACGGTGATAGACGCCGGCGGCGCGGCGGTGCTGCCCGGTCTGATAGACAGCCACTGCCACGTGGTGCTCATGGACTACACCCCTCGGCAAAAGACCGTGGGCTTTTTGGACAGCGCCCTGCACGGCGGGGTGACCACCTCCATCAGCGCCGGCGAGGTGCACCTGGACGGCCGGCCCAAGGACCGCGCCGGGGTCAAGGCCCTGGCCATGCTGGCGGCCAAGAGCTTCGCCAATTATCGCCCCGGCGGCATGAAGGTGCTGGGCGGGGCGGTGATCCTGGAAAAATCCCTGGAGCTAAGCGACTTCGCCGAGCTGTATGCCGAGGGCGTGCGCGTGGTGGGCGAGGTGGGCCTGGGCTCGGTCAAGGAGCCCAAGGACGCCGCGCCCATGGTGAAAGCCGCCCAGGCCGCCGGCCTGACCGTGATGATGCACACCGGCGGCACCAGCATCCCCGGCTCCTCCACGGTCAGCGCCGAGCAGGTCATGGCCATCGGCCCGGACGTGGTCAGCCACATCAACGGCGGACCCACCGCCATCAGTTTGGAAGAGGCCCGCCGCCTGGTTCAGGAGACCACGCTGACCCTGGAGATCGTGCACTGCGGCAACATGCTGCGGGCCGCGCAGGTCTGCCAGATGATCGCCGAGCGCCGGGACTTTGGCCGGCTCATCGTGGGCAACGACGCCCCCAGCGGCACCGGCATCGTGCCGCTGGGCATCCTGCGCACCATGAACCTCATGGCCAGCCTGGGCGGCTTGGCGCCCGAGATCGTGGTGGCCATGGCCACCGGCAACACCGCCAAGCGCTATGGCCTCAACCGCGGCGTCATCGCCCCGGGGCGCGAGGCCGACCTGGTCTTCGCCGACGCCTCCCTGGGCTCGGCGGGGGCCGACTTCCTGGCTGGCCTGGCCGAGGGCGACAATCCCGGCGTCAGCATCGTCATGGTGGACGGCCAGGTCATAACCGCCAAGAGCCGCAACACCCCGCCGCCCAAGCGGGCGGCCAAGGTGGTGAGTTAGGGGAAAGGATGAGAGCCATGGAGATTCGCAAACTGCTTGTCGTCGTCGAGGAGACCCACGCCGAGATGGACCGGGCCATCAACCCGCCCACGCGCAAGGCCGCGGCCATCGCGGTGCTCAAGAACCCCTTCGCCGGCCGCTACGTCGAAGACCTCACACCGCTGATGGACCTGGGTGAGGAGCTGGGCGGACTGTTGGGCAACAAGGCCCGCCAGGCCCTGGGCATCGCGCCCGAGCAGGCCGAGAGCTACGGCAAGGCCTGCATCGTGGGCATGAGGGGCGAGCTGGAGCACGCCGGGGCCATCCTGCACCCCAAACTGGGCAAGCCCTTCCGCGACGCCCTGGGACGCGGCCTGGCCTTGATCCCCTCGGTGAAGAAACGCGGCCATGCCGGCTGCACTATTGACGTGCCCTTGAACCACAAGGACGCGGCCTTCATCCGCTCCCACTTCGACGGCATGACCGTCAGCGTGCCCGACGCCCCGGCCGGCGACGAGCTGGTGGTGGTGCTGGTGGTCACCGATTCGGGCCGGCCCCTGCCCCGCATCGGCGGGCTGACCAAGGACCAGGCCAAGTACGAGGACGGGCTACGTTAAGATGCCGCAATCGCAATTTGTAATATCCATGTAAATCGCATTAAGAGGACCCCCATGCCCAAGACCCTTCAGAACTACATCGGCGGCCAGTGGGTGGATACCCAAGGCGGCTATATAGACGTCGTTAACCCGGCCCTGGACCAGGTGATCGCCAAGAGCCCCAAATCCACCCTGGCCGAGGTGGACCAGGCCGTGGCCGCGGCCAAGGCCGCCTTCTGGAATTGGCGCAACACCCCGGCCACCCGGCGGGCCATCTGCCTGTTCAACCTGCGCAACAAGCTCTATGAGCACAAGCGCGAGCTGGCCGAGATCATGGTGGCCGAGCACGGCAAGACCTTGTCCGACGCGCTCGGCGAGCTGACCCGCTCCTACGAGTACGTGGAGTTCACCTGCGGCATCCCCGAGTTGATGAAGGGCTCCTACAGCGAGGACGTGGCCCGCAAGGTGGACACCCACTTCATACGCGAGCCCCTGGGGCCCTTCCTGATCCTGCCGCCCTTCAACTTCCCGGCCATGATCGCCCTCTATTTCTGCTGGCCGGTGGCCTGCGGCGACACGGTGGTCATCAAGAGCGCCACCCAGACCCCCATGACCATCAACCGCATCGTGGAGTTGGCCACGGAGTGCGGCTTCCCGCCGGGGGTCATCAACCTGGTGGGCTGTGGCCGCAACGAGGTGCACCGCCTCTTGACCCACCCCGACATGGTGGGCGTGACCTTCGTGGGCTCCTCCCAGGTGGGCGAGATTGTCTACAAGACGGCCACCGGCGCCTGCAAGCGCGCCCAGGTGCAGGGCGGGGCCAAGAACCACCTGGTCATCAACAGCGACTGCCCCATTGACGCCAACCTGGACAACATCATCGGCTCCTGCTACGGCAACTCCTCCCAGCGCTGCTTCGCCGGCTCCAACCTCTTGGTGCACGAGGCGGTGTACGACGAGTTTTTGCAGAAGTTCCTGGCGGCGGCCCAGGCCCAGGTGCTGGGCAACGGCATGACCAAGGGCGTGACCATGGGGCCGGTGGTGAGCCGGGGTTCCCTGGAAAGCGCCCTGGGCTTCGTCGAGCGGGCCGAGCGCGAGGGCGCCAAGGTGCTGCTGGACGGCCGCAACCCGTCGGTGCCCGAATGCCCCCAGGGCTACTTCCTGGCGCCCACGCTCATCGAAGCCGAGCCCCACATGGAGGTGTGGCGCGAGGAGGTCTTCGCTCCCGTGCGTTGCATCAAGAAGATAAAGGACCTCTCCGAGGCGGTGGCCATCATCAACGCCTCCCAGTTCGGGCACACCGCCGTGATCTACACCGAGAACGGCGGCCAGGCCCGCGACTTCGTGCGCCTGTGCGACACCGGCCAGATCGGCATCAACGTGGGCACCCCGGCGCCCATCGCCTTCTACCCCGTGGGCGGCCGCCGCACCTCCTTCTATGGCGATTTGCGCGGCCGCGCGGGCGACGCCGTGGACTTCTACACCGACAAGAAGGTGGTGGTCACCCGCTGGACCAGCGCCATCGAGATGCCCCAGGCGGCCCTCAAGGCCGAGGGCAAGCTCTTCTAGACCGCCTGCCCCCGGGCCTCGCCCTGGCGGGGCCCGTCATGTCCAGCCAAGGGTCCGGGTTTGCCCGGGCCCTTGGTTTTTTTGCGGGAGCGCCACGGCCCAGCCGAGGGAGCCACCTGGACCTGGCGGGATGCCCTCCGAGTGCCGGCTGGCTGGCCTGTGTGCATTTTTTCCTCTTGACAGGCGCGCGCCCGAACAATAACAATGTTCTCCAATTATCATCAATAACGGGCCGCAAGGCGGTACTAAATTTTAACTTACTGATTTTAAACTATTTTATCTGCACAAGCCAGCAAACATTCGTTACCGTGCAGTCTGGCCCCCAGCCGGACAGGCCTCTCGGCGGCCCCCAGGGCCGGCCGGCAAGCGCTCCAACGGTCCGCTCTAGGGTATGGCAAAGGGTCGGTTCGATGATTCACAAACTTCGGCTGGGGTAAAGGCTATTATGACCCCGCGGCGCAAGAAAAGCTCGCAGCCTCCCGAGACCCTGGACCCCGAGAGCCAGAAACGCCTGGAGGCGGCGGTCATGGAGGTCTTCTCCAGCGTGGACTTCCACAAGGCCAACATCCGCGCCGTGGCCAAGAAGGCCGGCGTCAGCTTCAGCACCATTTATAAATACTACGGCTCCAAGGAAGGCCTGTTGTTCGCCTTCGTGGACAAGAAGCTGGCCGTGCTCACCGAGCGCATGGTGGACCACCTCAAGGGCATTGAAAGCCTCAAGGAAAAGCTGCGCAAGGTCTTCTGGCTGCAACTTGACTACTACGAGAAGAACCCCGACCTGGGGCGCATCATCTTCATGACCCTGCCGCTGACCACCTGGATGAGCGACACCACCTTCGAACAGAAAAAGCTCATCGGCCTGTTCGTGGACGCCCTGCGCCAGGGCCAGCGCCAGGGCATATTGAACCCCAACGTGCGGCCGGGGGTGCTGTTGGATTTCATGCACGGCCTGGTGCAGCGCTCCTTTTTCATGTGGGTCTACCGGGGCCAGCGGGGCAGCCTGACGGGCCAGGCCAACCAGATGTTCGAGATGTGCTGGCGGGCCATGACCAAGGACGTGGAGCCCGCCCCGGGCCGGGATGAGGCCAGGGGCGCCTAGGGTCCCTCCAGGCCCGCTTGCCGGGCCGGGTAACAAAGTTATCCTGGGGGGCCGGCCAGGCGGCGCGCGGCCAGACAAGCTAAAGCGGCCGGCCCCAAGGGGCCAGGCCTCCACAAGACAATAGGAGAGTGGCGATGAAAGCGATTGTGGCTCCCATGGGCGGCAAGGTGGTCAAGATTTCGGTCAAGCCCGGCGACAGCATCGCCGAGGACGACGAGGTGGCGGTGCTGGAGGCCATGAAGATGGAGATGCCCATCCTCTGCGAGGACGACGGCACCGTGGCCGAGATCAAGGTGGCCCCCGGCGACACCGTGGAGGCCGAGCAGGTGCTGATGGTCCTCTCCTAGGGAGGCCGTCCCCGCGCGAGAGCGATATACCCCTGGGGGACGCGCCGCCCATTACCGGCGCGGCCCCCAATCAAGAGCCTGGCCGGAGCATCCTTCGGAGGAGACAAATGACAGGTCCCCAGACCACGCAGGAGAAGATCGAGGAGCTAAGGAAACGCACCGAGGCGGCCCTGTTGGGCGGCGGCGAGAAACGCATCGCGGCCCAGCACGAGAAGGGCAAGATGACCGCCCGCGAGCGCATCGAGGCGCTGTGCGACGAGGACAGCTTCGAGGAGTTCGACCGCTTCGTGGTGCACCGCTGCACCGAGTTCGGCATGGACGAGCAGAAGATACCCGGCGACGGCGTGGTCACGGGCTACGGCACCGTGGAGGGCCGGCCGGTGTTTCTCTTCAGCCAGGACTTCACGGTCTTCGGCGGCTCGCTCTCTGGACCCTTCGGCGAGAAGGTCTGCAAGGTGATGGACCTGGCGGTCAAGGCCGGGGCGCCCATCATCGGCCTCAACGACTCCGGCGGGGCGCGCATCCAGGAGGGCGTCATCTCCCTGGGCTCCTACGGCGAGATATTCCGCCGCAACGTGCTTGCCAGCGGCGTGGTGCCCCAGATCAGCGCCATCATGGGACCCTGCGCCGGCGGCGCCGTCTACAGCCCGGCCATCACCGACTTCATCTTCATGGTGGACCAGACCAGCTACATGCACATCACCGGCCCCCAGGTCATCAAGACCGTCACCGGCGAGGAGGTCACCAGCGAGATCGTGGGCGGGGCCAAGATACACAACCAGAAATCGGGCGTGGCCCAGTTCATCTGCAAGAGCGACAAGGAGTGCCTGAAGGACGTGCGCAAGCTTCTGGGCTACCTGCCCCAGAACTGGGAGCAGAAGCCCCCCGAGAAGCTCAGCGCCGATAGCTCCGAGCGCACCAACGAGGAGCTGAACTCCTACATCCCCGACAACCCCAAGTCGCCCTACGACATGAAGAAGCTCATCAAGACCGTGGTGGACCTGAACAGCTTCTTCGAGGTGGCCAAGCACTTCGCCAAAAACATGATCACCGCCTTCGCCCGCATGGGCGGCATGTCAGTGGGCATCGTGGCCAACAACCCCATGTTCATGGCTGGCTGCCTGGACATTGACGCCAGCCGCAAGTGCGCCCGCTTCGTGCGCTTCTGCGACGCCTTCAACATCCCGGTGGTCACCTTCGTGGACGTGCCGGGCTTCCTGCCGGGCATCCAGCAGGAGTACGGCGGCATCATCACCCACGGTTCCAAGGTCATCTACGCCTACTGCGAGGCCACGGTGCCCCTTATCACCGTCATCACCCGCAAGGCCTACGGCGGGGCCTACGACGTAATGGGCTCCAAGCACCACGGCGCCGACGTCAACTTCGCCTACCCCACGGCCGAGATCGCGGTGATGGGCCCCGAGGGGGCGGTGAACATCGTCTTCCGCAACGAGCTGAAGCAGGCCGCCGACAAGAAGAAGACCTACCAGGAACTGGTGGACCAGTATCGCGCCCGCATCGCCAGCCCCTACCGGGCCGCCGAGCTGGGCTACATAGACGAGATCATCATGCCCACCGACACCCGGCGCAAGGTGATCCGGGCGCTCACGGCCCTTAAGCACAAGCGCACCTGGCGCCCCGTGCGCCGGCACGGCAACGTCCCCCTGTGAGTTAGGCACCCCCCCCGGCCCGCCGGCCACGAGCGCCGGCCAGGGCCGCCCCAGGCATACAAGGAGGCAGCCATGAGCCAGCCCCAGGAGTTCAAGGAAAAACTAGCCGCCTGGCAGGCCAAGGTGGACAAGTCGTTGGCCAAGCACCCGGAGCGCAAGGCCCAGTTCACCACCATCAGCGGCCTGCCGGTGGAGCGCCTGTACCTGCCGGCCGAGACGGATCAGGACTACGCCGACAAGCTGGGCCTGCCCGGCCAGTACCCCTTCACCCGCGGCGTGCAGCCCACCATGTACCGGGGCCGCTTCTGGACCATGCGCCAGTACGCCGGCTTCGCATCCGCCGCCGAGAGCAATCGGCGCTACCGCTACCTATTGGAGCAGGGCCAGACCGGCCTGTCGGTGGCCTTTGACCTGCCCACCCAGATCGGCTACGACGCCGACCACGACATGGCCCGGGGCGAGGTGGGCAAGGTGGGCGTGTCCATCAGCTCGCTCAAGGACATGGAGATACTCTTCGACCAGATACCCCTGGACAAGGTCTCCACCTCCATGACCATCAACGCCCCGGCGGGCGTGCTCCTGGCCATGTACATCGCCGTGGCCGAGAAGCAGGGCGTGACGCCCGCCCAACTGCGGGGCACCATCCAGAACGACATCCTCAAGGAGTACTCCAGCCGGGGTACCTATATCTTCCCGCCCAAGCCTTCCATGCGCATCATCACCAACATCTTCGCCTACTGCGCCCAGGAAGTGCCCCAGTGGAACACCATCAGCATCAGCGGCTACCACATTCGCGAGGCCGGCTCCACGGCGGTGCAGGAGGTAGCCTTCACCCTGGCCAACGGCCTGGCCTACGTCAAGGCGGCGGTGGAGGCAGGGCTGGACGTTGACGCCTTCGGCCCGCGCTTAAGCTTCTTCTTCAACGCCCACCTGGACTTCCTGGAGGAGGTGGCCAAGTATAGGGCCGCGCGGCGTCTGTGGGCCAGGCTCATCAAGGAGCGCTTCGGCGCCAAGGACCCCAAGAGCCTGATGGTGCGCTTCCACACCCAGACGGCGGGCTGCTCGCTGACCGCCCAGCAGCCCAAGAACAACATCGTGCGCGTGGCCTTCCAGGCCATGAGCGCCGTCTTGGGCGGCACCCAGAGCCTGCACACCAACTCCATGGACGAGGCGCTCTCGCTGCCCACCACCGAGGCCGTGACCATCGCCCTGCGCACCCAGCAGCTCATCGCCTATGAGACCGGCGTCACCGAGACCATAGACCCCCTGGCCGGCTCCTACTACGTGGAGGCGCTCACCGACCAGATCGAGCAAAAAGCCCACGACTACATCAAGCGCATTGACGACATGGGCGGGGCCGCGGAGGCCATCGAGCGCGGCTTCGTGCAGCGCGAGATTCAGGAGGCGGCCTACGCCTACCAGAAGGCCATCGAGACCGGCGAGCGCGTGGTGGTGGGCATGAACAAGTTCGTCACCAAGGACAAGCACCAGGGCGAGCTCTTGCGCGTGGATCCCAAGGTGCGCGAGGAGCAGGCCGCCGCCTTGGCCAAGATCAGGGCCGAGCGCGACAACCAGGCGGTGAGCGCCGGCCTGGCCACGCTCAAGGCCGCGGCCCAGGGCGAGGAGAACCTCATGCCCCACCTCGTCAACTGCGTGCGCGCCTACGCCACCTTGGGCGAGATCTGCGACACCCTGCGCGGCGTCTTCGGCGAGTACCGGGCGCCCAGCACCATATAGGAGGCCAGCCATGCGTAAGATTAGAGTGCTAGCCGCCAAGCCGGGCCTGGACGGCCACGACCGCGGCGTCAAGGTGATCTCCGCGGCCCTGCGCGACGCGGGCATGGAGGTGATCTACACCGGCCTGCGCCAGACCCCCGAGCAGATCGTGGCTGCGGCCATGCAGGAGGACGTGGACGTCATCGCTCTCTCCGTGCTCTCGGGCGCCCACGACTATCTATTCCCCCGGGTCATGGAGCTGATGCGCGAAAAAAAGCTCACCGACGTGCTGGTCATCGGCGGCGGCATCATCCCCGAGGAGGACGTGCCAGCCCTCAAGCAGGCCGGCATCGCCGAAATCTTCGGGCCGGGCACCAACACCGGCGCCATCGTGGCCTTCATCACCAACAACCTCAAACGCGCGCTGTAAGGCGGGCTGGGTAGCGATCATGAACATACACGAGTATCAGGCCAAGGGGCTCCTGAAGAGCTTTGGCGTGCCGGTGCCGGGCGGCGGCCTGGCGCTCACGGCTGACGAGGCCCTCAAGGTGGCCCAGTCCTTGGCCCCGGGCAAGCTGGTGGTCAAGGCCCAGATCCACGCCGGCGGGCGCGGCAAGGGCGGTGGCGTCAAGGTGGTGGATTCGCCCAGCGAGGCGGCGGAGGCCGCGAGCAAGATGCTGGGCATGACGCTCATCACCCACCAGACCGGCCCCGCCGGCAAGACCGTGGGCAAGGTGTGGATCGAGGAAGGCACGGCCATCGCCAGCGAGCTGTACGCGGCGGTGGTGCTGGACCGGGCCGCCGAGCGCCTGGCGGTGATGGTCAGCCCGGCCGGCGGCATGGACATCGAGGAAGTCGCCGCCAAGACGCCCGAGAAGATCTTCACCACCCACGTGGAGCCCGGCCAGCCCCTGTGGAGCTTCCAGGCTAGGCGGCTTTTGTTCGGCTGCGGCCTGGGCGTGGCCCTGGTCAACCAGGGCGTGGGCATCCTCCAGAACTTGGTGCGCCTGGCCTGGGAGAAGGAGGCCACCCTGGTGGAGATCAACCCCCTGGCCGTCACCGCCGAGGACAGACTCATCGCCCTGGACGGCAAGATCAACTTCGATGACAGCGCGCTCAAGCGTCACAAGGAGATCGCCGAACTGGACGATCCCGCGGAGTCTGATCCCCTGGAGCGCCAGGCCGTGGACATGGGGCTCAACTACATCCGTCTGGGTGGCAACGTGGGTACCATGGTCAACGGCGCCGGCCTGGCCATGGCCACCATGGACGTCATCAAGATGGCGGGGGCCGAGCCGGCCAACTTCCTGGACGTGGGCGGCGGCGCCAGCGAGGAGATGGTCACCAAGGGCTTTGAGGTGATCTTAAGCGACCCCAACGTCAAGGCCATCCTCATCAACATCTTCGGCGGCATTCTGCGCTGCGACACCCTGGCCTCGGGCGTGGTGGCGGCGGCCAAGAAGCTGGATCTCAAGGTGCCCATGGTGGTGCGCCTGGAGGGCACCAACGTGCAGGCCGGCAAGGAGATCTTAAGCGCCAGCGGGCTCAACTTCGAGGTGGCCGGCTCCATGAGCGAGGCGGCGCGGAAGATCGCCTTGGTGGCGGCGGGAGGTGCCCGATGAGCATCCTGGTCAACAAGAACTCCCGCGTGGTGGTGCAGGGCATAACCGGCAAGGAGGGCATGTTCCACACCGAGAAGATGATCGAGTACGGCAGCCCTGTGGTGGCCGGCGTCACGCCGGGCAAAGCCGGGCAGGCGGTGCTGGGTCTGCCGGTCTTCAACACCGTGGCCGAGGCGGTCAAGCAGACCGGCGCCGACACCAGCATCTGCTTCGTGCCCGCCGCTTTTGCCGCCGACGCCGCCTGCGAGGCCTCCGATGCCGGCATCAAGGTGGTGGTGGTCATCAGCGAGCACATCCCGGTGATGGACATGATTCGGGTCAAGGCCTACCTCAAGGCCCGGGGCACCCTGATGGTGGGACCCAACTGCCCGGGCGTTATAACCCCTGGCGAGTGCAAGCTGGGCATCATGCCCGGCTACATCCACCGCCCCGGCTCCGTGGGCGTCATCAGCCGCTCGGGGACGCTCACTTACGAGGTGGTGGACCAGCTCACCAAGGCCGGCCTGGGGCAATCCACCTGCATTGGCATCGGCGGCGACCCCATCATCGGCCTGCACTTCATTGACCTCCTGAAGATGTTCGCCGACGACCCCCAGACCCAGGCCGTGGCCCTGATCGGCGAGATCGGCGGCGACGCCGAGGAGCGGGCAGCGGCCTATATAAAGGCGCATTTCCAGAAGCCGGTCTTCGGCTTCGTGGCCGGGCTCACCGCCCCGCCGGGCAAGCGCATGGGCCACGCCGGGGCTATCATCAGCGGCTCCAAGGGACGCGCCGAGGACAAGCTGGCGGCCATGGAAGCGGCGGGCATCACCGTGGTCAAGGCCCTGGGCCAGTTCGGGGCCACGGTGGCCAAGAGCATCGGGGGCTAAGCTAAACGAGACTTCACTCGAGCCGAGGGCGGTAGGCTAGGCAATGAATTGTATACATATATAATTGGCCATCTCGCCTGCCCGGCCAACCCGTAACGTTTTTTAGGAGAGCCGAAAATGACCAGCAACGACAATTGGGGCGGCAACCCCACGCCTCTGAAGGTCATGGACCTGACCCTGCGCGACGGCACCCAGTCGCTTTTCGCCACGCGCATGCGTACCGAGGACATGATCGCCGTGGCCGAGCAGATGGACGAGGCCGGCTTCTGGGCCATGGAGGTCTGGGGCGGCGCCACCTTTGACTCCATGAGCCGCTTCCTGGGCGAGGACCCCTGGGAGCGTCCGCGCACCCTGCGCAAGTACGCCCCCAAGACGCCCTTCTCCATGCTGCTTAGGGGCCAGAATCTGGTGGGCTACCGCAACTACGCCGACGACGTGGCTAGAGAGTTCGTGGATCTCTCCTGCGAGGCGGGCATCAATGTCTTCCGCACCTTCGATGCCTTGAACGACTTCCGCAACTTCGAGACGGTGGTGGAGCGCATCAAGGCCAATAAGCAGCATTTCCAGGGCGTGATCTGCTACTCGCTCACCGAGCGGCGCATGGGCGGGCCGGTCTTCAACCTGGACTACTACCTGGCCAAGGCCAAGGAGCTGGAGGCCATGGGCGCCGACAGCATCTGCGTGAAAGACATGGCCGTGCTCATCGCGCCCTACGACGCCTACGAGTTGGTGCTGGCCCTCAAGAAGACCTGCAAGGCCCCCATCCACCTGCACAGCCACTACACCAGCGGCATGGCCTCCATGAGCATGCTCAAGGCGGCAGAGGCCGGTGTGGACATCATTGACTGCTGCCTGGCGCCCTTCGCCCTACGCACCAGCCATCCGGCGGTGGAACCCATCATCGTGGCCCTGGAGGGCACCCCGCGCGACACCGGCCTGTCCCTGCGCAAGATGCTGGCCATGGGCGAGCTGTTGGAAAAAATCGCGCCCAAGTACCGCGACTACTGGATGCCCAACCAGATGAGCGTGATAGATACTGGGGTTTTGGTGCACCAGGTGCCGGGCGGCATGATAAGCAACCTGGTCAGCCAGCTCAAGGAGGCCAAGGCCCTGCACCGCCTGCCCGAGGTCTACGCCGAGGTGGCGGTGACCCGGACCGAGATGGGCACCCCGCCGCTGGTCACCCCCACCAGCCAGATCGTGGGCGTGCAGGCGGTCTTGAACGTGCTCTTCGGCAAGTACAAGATGGTGACCAACGAGAGCAAGGGCATTCTTTACGGGCTCTACGGCAAGACCCCCACCGAGCCCGACCCCGAGGTGCGCCGGAAGGCGCTGAAGAAATACCCGCGCGGCAGCGAGCCCATCACCTGCCGGCCGGCCGACGTCATCGAGCCAGAGCTGCACCACGCCCAGGACCGGGTCAAGGACATCCCCGGCAGCGATAAGTTCGACGTGATGACCGCGGCCCTCTACGACCAGACCGGCACCCAGTACGTCAAGATCAAGCACGGTCTGATGCCCATGCCGGCCAACATGAAGGGCAAGACCCTGGAGGACGTGGCCGCCGAGGACAAGATCATCGCCGACTGCAAGAAGCAGGCGAAGGAAAAGCTGGCCAAATAGTAAAAACATTAGTGGCGGCCTAGGCTGGTGATGATGATGCCTGGCCGCCTGAACGGAGAGTCGCCCATGATTGAGGTACGTTTCCATGGCCGTGGTGGTCAGGGGGCGGTGACCTCGGCGGAGTTGATGGCGCTGGCGGCCATCGCCGAGGGCAAATACGCCCAGGCCTTCCCGAGCTTTGGTCCTGAGCGGGGGGGTGCGCCGGTGCAGGCATTTTTGCGCAGCAGCGATACGCCGATTCGGCTTCGGGAGAAGATTTGCGCGCCGGACGTGGTGGTGGTGTTAGACCCGTCGTTGTTGGCCACGGCCAATGTGAAGGCGGGATTGAAGCCTGGTGGCACCCTGGTGGCCAACAGCGCCAAGCCTGTTTCGGCGGTGCG
>JACQYR010000078.1 GCA_016208115.1 Desulfarculus sp. | reverse complement strand
CAGGGCCAGGGCGGCGTTCTTCGGCTGGTGGCGCCCCACCAGGCTGGTGCGCAGGTCCTTGAGGTCCCAGAGACCGCCTTTTAGGCTGAAGGTTCCGCTGGCGTGGCGGCGGCAGGTGATCTCGCGGCCGAGACGGTGCAGCGGCGCGCCCAGCTCAGCGGCTCGCCCCTCCACTATCAGACGGGCCGCGGGCTGGGTCACGCCGTGCACCAGGGGGATGCCAGCCTTGATGATGCCGGCCTTTTCCCAGGCAATGGCCGCGTAAGTATGCCCTAAATACTCCTGATGTTCCAGCCCAATGTTGGTGATGACCGTCACCTGGGGACGGCAGAGGTTGGTGGCGTCCAGGCGGCCGCCCATGCCGGTCTCCAAAATGGTCCAGTCCGCGCCCTCCTGGGCAAAATATACAAAGGCCATGGCCGTGACGAACTCAAAGAATGTGGGCGGCTCGCGCTCATCCACCGCCGGCCACACCGTCTCGATGAGCTCCAGCACCCGCTCCGGGCTGATCTCCTGGCCGTTCAGGCGGAAGCGCTCACTGAAGCGCACCAGGTGGGGCGAGGTGTAGAAGCCCGTCTGGAGCCCGGCGGCCAAGAGGGTGGCCTCCAGCATGGCCCCCACCGAGCCCTTGCCGTTGGTGCCGGCCAGGTGCAGGCACTTCAGGCCCAGGTGGGGGTTGCCCAGCTTTTCCAGCATGTTGGCCGTGGAGGACAGCCCCAGCTTGATGCCGTGCTTCTGCAGGTCGTAGAGCCTGTCCAGGGCCGCCTGGTAATGATCCATGCCTACACCGCCTCCAGCTTGGCGAATTCCAGCAGGAGTATCTTGAGCCCGAAGCGCCCGAAATGCACTATGATCTTGCTGTCGCCCTTGTAGCCCATGACCTTGCCCAGGCCGAAGGTGGCGTGGCGTACCTGGCCGCCCACGGGGTAGGGCCGACGTCGAAGACCGGACCCATGCGCGGCACCTCCAGCAGGCCGGGGGGCAGGTCCTCCAGGAAGCGGCAGAGCCTGACCTGGGTGAGCCCCTGGCCCCGGGAGTAGTGCTCCCGGGGGGCCAGCAGGGTGAGCGTCTGGCGGGCGCGGGTGCAGGCCACGTAGAGCAGGCGGCGCTCCTCCTCCAGGGCCGTGGGGTCGTGCAGGGTGGGCGCGGCCGGCAGCCGCCCCTCGCCCAGCCAGATGACGAAGACGTGGTCCCACTCCAGGCCCTTGGCCGAGTGGATGGTGGAGAGCGTCAAGCGGCCGGCCCCCTGCTCCTCGGCCCGGCTGGCCGGCGGCTCCAGCACCACCTCGGCCATGAACTCGGCCAGGCTGTCGTAATTGCGGGCCAGGCTGGGCAGCTCCTCCAGCTCGCGCAGGCGGCGGGGGTGGTCCTCGTAATTGGCCCGGCACAGGGGCTCGTAGTACTCCAGCACCGCCTCGGTGGCCGTGAGGGGGCTGATCTCGGGCCGGGCGATCTGCTCCAGGAGCCGGGCCAACTCCCCCAGCTCCGGGATCTGGGCGGTCTGGGGCAGGCCCCCCAGCGCCACCACGTAGCCCGGCGGGGCCGTGGCCCGCACCAGGCTGGCCATGATCTGCTGGGCCTTCTTGGGCCCCAGGCCGGGCAGCAGCATGAGGATGCGCTGCCAGGACAGGTAGTCCTGGGGATTGGCCACCACCCGCAGGTGGCTAAGCACGTCCTTGATGTGGCTGGCCTCCAAAAAGCGCAAGCCCCCCACCTTGACGTGGGCTAGACCCTCGGCGGTCAGCTCCACCTCCAGGTCCGAGGAGTCGTTGCCGGCCCGGAAGAGCACCGCCAGGCGCTCGGGCGCCACCCCGGCGGCCAGCAGGTCCTGGACGCCTTTCAGCACCTCCCGCGACTGGCCGCGCTCGTCCCGGGGGCGCAATAGCCGGGGCAGCGGCCCGCCGCCCTGCTCGGTGTAGAGGCGCTTGTCGTACTTCTCGCGGGCCTGGGCGATGATGGCGTTGGTCAGGTCCAGGATGGGCTGGCAAGAGCGGTAGTTGCGCTCCAGCTTCACCAGGCGGGTGCCGGGGAACTTGTGGGGAAACTCCAGGATGTTCTGTAACCGGGCACCCCGGAAGGCGTAGATGGACTGGGCGTCGTCGCCCACCACCATGACGTTCTTGTGCTCGCCGGCCAAGAGCATCACCAGGCGGGCCTGCACGGCGTTGGTGTCCTGGTACTCGTCCACCAACAGGTGCCGCCAGCGCTTTGCCAGTTCCCGGCGCACCTCGGGGTGGTCCCGCAACAGCTCCTCGCCCATGAACAACAGGTCGTCGTAGTCCACCAGGGCCTGGCGGCGCTTGGCGGCCACGAACCCCTTGGCGATGCCCATGACCTGGGGGGTGTAGTCCTCGTACTGGGGGGCAAAGGCCTCCACGGTCTCGGGCAGGCCCAGCTCCAGATTGCGGGAGCGGCTGATGAGGTCGGCGCACGCGCGGGGCTTGGGGAACTGCTTGTCTCCCTTGTCCTTAAGCTTCAGCTCCTCCACCACGGCCTTGATGATGTGCTCGCTGTCGGCCCGGTCTATGACCGTGAAATTGGGCGGCAAATCCAGGCGGCGGCCCATTTGGCGCAGCAGGCGGTGGCACAGGGAGTGGAAGGTGCCATCCTCCACGGCCGCCGCGGAGGGGTGCATCTGGCGGGCGCGGGAGAGCATCTCGGCGGCGGCCTTGCGGGTAAAGGTGAGCAGCAGTATCTGGGCGGGCGCCAGGCCCTGCTCCAGCAAAAAGGCCACCCGGTGCACCAGGGTGCGGGTCTTGCCGGTGCCCGCCCCGGCGATGACCAGGATGGGGCCGCCCAAAAGGCCCACGGCATAGGCCTGGCCCTCGTTGAGCCCTAAAAGGGCGGGGGAGCCGGGGTTGGCGGGCGGGTCAAAGAGGTTGGGATTCATGCTGTAGCCTTGCTGGCCCGAGTGCTCAGTCGCCTGGCGGCCATCCGCCTTCAGTAAATTGTCTCTTGGTTGTCGCAGGGGAGGGGGTCGAGTGCCTCGACTCCCAATGCGGGTCGGGAGCCGCTCTCCCGTAACCACCCCCGTTTGCTCCCGTAGTGGCCATGTTGAACATACAAGGGGAGGAGTTTATCCCCGCCCGTGTATTTTCCCCGGGAAACCAAGACGGGCGGGGATAAGCCCCGCCCCTACATTTAAGCCAAGAAAGGCATCCTCAGCCTAAGCCATCACCCGCCTCTGGCTTCGGGGGAAATTTGAGGCTAGCCCGCGAAATGCCGCGCGATGGCCTCCACCAGGGCCTCGATGGTGTAGGCCGCCGGCTGCACGTGCACGGCCAGGCCCAGGTCCCGGGCCTTCTGGGAGGTGATGGGGCCGATGGAGGCCACGGTGATCTGGCCCTTCTGGGTCATCTCCACGAAACGGCGGCGCTGCTCGGGCTCCAGGAGGGCCATGAGGTTGACCACCGTGGAGCTGGCCGTGAAGGTGACCACGTCCAGGCCCTCTTCCAGGGCCTGTTTAAGCATCTGGGCCGACTCCGGCGGTTTGACCGTGCGGTAGGCCGGCACCACCTCCACCAGGGCGCCGCGCTGGCTCAGGGTCTCGGGCAACAGCTCGCGGGCCTGCTCGGCCCGGGGGATGAGCACTCGGGAGCCTTGCAGGTTCTGCCCGGCCAGGGCCTCCAAGAGCCCCTCGGCCAGGAAACTGGCCGCCGTGAGGTCGGGGTGCAGGCCCTCCTCGCGCAGGGCCTGGGCCGTGGCCGGGCCGATGGCCCCCACCAGGGCGCCGCCCAGGTGGCGGGCGTCCTTGTCGCGGGCGTCCAGGGCCGCGAAGAAGGCCTCCACGCCGTTCTGGCTGGTGAAGAGGATTACGTCGTAGTCCTCCACGTTCTCCACGGCGCGCATCAGCGGGCCTTCATCCTCGGGCGGCTCCAGGGCGATGGTGGGCACCTCCGCCACCTCGGCCCCCAGGCGGGCCAATTGCTGGCTGAGCTTGCTGGCCTGGGCGCGGGTGCGGGTGACCAGCACCCTTTTTCCGAACAAGGGCAGGTTGTCGAACCAGCGCAGCTCTTCACGCAGGCCCACCACCTCGCCCACGATGGTGATGGCCGGGGCCTTAAGCCCAGCCTGCTTGACCGCCTGGGGCAGGGTGGCCAGGGTGCCGGTGACGGTTTCCTGGCGGGGGGTGGTGCCCCAGCGGATGGCCGCCGCCGGGGTGTCGGGGCTCTTGCCGTGGGCGATCAGTTGGCTGCATATCTCGGGCAGGTTCTTGACCCCCATCAGGAACACCACGGTGCCGATCTGGGCCAAGGCCCCCCACTTGATGGTGGACTCGGGCTTGCCGGGGTCCTCGTGGCCGGTGACGAAGGCCACCTCGGTGGTGCAGCGGCGGTCGGTGACCGGGATGCCGGCGTAGGCCGGCGCGGCGATGGCGCTGGTCACTCCGGGCACGATCTCAAAGGCGTGGCCGGCGGCCCGCAGCGCGCTGGCCTCCTCGCCCCCCCGGCCAAAGACAAAGGGGTCGCCGCCCTTCAAGCGCACCACCGTGAGCCCTTGGGCCGCCAGGCCGCACAAGAGCTGGTTGATGCCCTCCTGCCCCAGGGTGTGGTCGCCGCCCTTCTTGCCCACGTAGACGCGCTGGGCCTCCTCGGGGGCCAGGTCCAGAAGCTCGGGGTTGGCCAAGAAGTCGTAGACCACGGCCTGGGCCTCGGCCAGCACCCGCGCGCCCTTGACGGTCAAGAGTTCGGGGTCGCCGGGGCCGGCCCCCACCAGATAGACCTTGCCGCTCATGCCGGCGCCTCCCCATATACCTCGGCCAGGATGGCGCGCCCGCCGCGCGCCAGGATTTCCTCGGCCACGGCCGCGCCCATGGCCCGGGCCTCATGGGGCGGGGCCAGACCCTGGCCCCTGACCACCCGGCGGCCGTCCAGGCTGGCCACCAGGCCCCTCAGGGTCACGATGCCGTTGTCCAGCACCGCGTGCCCGGCGATAGGCACCTGGCAGCCGCCCTCCAGCCGGGCCAAAAAGCCCCGCTCGGCGGCCACGGCGGCGGCGGTGGGCGGGTGATCCAGGGGCGCGATAAGCCCGCGCACCCAGGCATCGTCCTTCCGGCACTCCAGCCCCAGGGCGCCCTGGCCCACGGCGGGCAGCATGGTGGCCGGCTCCAGGGGATGGGCCGGCACGTCCTTCAGGCCCAGGCGGGTGAGGCCGGCGGCGGCCAGCACCACGGCGTCCAGTCTCTCGCTAGTCAGCTTCTTGAGCCGGGTCTCCACGTTGCCCCGCACCGGCACCATCACCAGGTCGGGGCGCAAGGCAAGCAATTGGGCCTGGCGCCTGAGGCTGCTGGTGCCCACGCGCCCGCCCTGGGGCACGGTCTCCAGGCCCCCGCCCCGGCGGCTGACCAGCGCGTCGCGGGCGTCCTCGCGGCTACTCACGGCGGCCAGGATGAGGCCCTGGGGCAGGTCGCTGGGCACGTCCTTCATGGAGTGCACGGCCAGGCCGGCGCGGCCCGCGAGGAGCGCGTCCTCGATCTCCTTGACGAACAGGCCCTTGCCCCCCACCTGCGCCAGGGGCACGTCCAGGATTTTGTCGCCGGTGGTCTTGATTATCTCCAGATCTACCGTCAAGCCGGGGTGGAGCGCGGCCAGGCGGCCGGCCACCCAGCGGGCCTGGGCCAGGGCCAACTGACTGCCGCGGGTGGCGATGGTGAGGGTGGGCATGGCCTTGATGCTAGTGGCAGGTGGCGCAGGAGCCGCCGGCGCAGGAGGCGCAGCCGCCGTGGCTGCTGGTCATTTTGCCGCCGGCGCTTTTGTGGGCAAAGCCGCTCATCAGCCGCCGGACCTTCTTGCTGTCGCACTTGGGGCAGCAGATGACGTCGTCGGAGCGCATGACCAGGGTCTCGAAGTCCTGGTCGCACTTGTGGCAGTGGAATTCGTAGATGGGCATGAGACACCGTCCCGGCGGCCAGGGCCGCTACATAATTATGGATCGCCACCCATAGACTGGTGACGAAAATAACTTAAGGCTTCACGGCCCTTCCGGCAACCACGGGCTTACAGCCCAGCCTGGGACTCCACGGCCATGGCCAGCAGGAGCGGCAGGTTGATCTCGTGGTGGCCGATGATGTTGATGCCGCGTCCGCCCGTGAGCACCGGTCTTTGCACCACGTTGGTCTGGGGCCGGTAGTGGCGGATCATGTCCATGTTGACCGTGGTGAAGTCCTTGACCTGATGGCCCAGGTTGCGCGCCGCCGACAAGGCCTTGGGGAAGACCTCGGGCAGCATCACCGCCGAGCCCACGTTGAGGTAGGCCCCGCCCTTTAGCTCGGCGGCGGGGCCTGGCCCAGTGCGCGGCCCACGGCCAGGCCCAGGCCTTGCCCGGGTCCGGCGGCCACGGCCTGATTGATGAACTCGCCGGTCTGGCGGGCGGTGCCGAAGCTGCCGTCGGCCAGGGCCTCGGCCACGTCCTCGCTGGTGCGGCCAGCCAGGGCCATCTCCACGTCGTGGATCATGCCCGCGCCGTTCAGGGCCAGGCCGGTTATCAGCCCGCCCTCCATGGCCGCGATGACCAGGGGGCTCAGTCCCACCTTGATGACATGGGCGCCCATGGCCAGGATCACCGGCCGGCCGGCGCGGCGGGCGTTCACCATGGCGTCGGCGGCGGCGCGCAGGTCGTCGGCGGCCAGCACGTGGGGCAGGCCGCGCACGAACTCGCACAGGCTGCCGCCGGCGGTCCAAGGGCGGCCCAACATGCCGCTTTCCACCTTGGATTGTCTCAGGTCCAGGTCGCAGAGACGCAGTTTGTTCAAGTCGGCGGGCGGTATGGTCATCGGGGATGTCCGAATAGTATTTGGTCCACCAGTTCGCACAAGATGTGGATCACCAGGCCGTGGACCTCCTGAATGCGCGGGGTCAAGTCGCTGGGCACTCGGATCATGATGTCGCACAGGGCGGCCATGTCCGGGCACTCGCGGCCACCCAGGCCCATGGTCAAGAGGCCCTTGGCCTTGGCGGCGGCCAGGCCCTTTAGCACGTTGGGCGAGCGGCCCGAGGTGGAGATGCCCAGCGCCACGTCGCCGGCCAGGCCCAGGCCCTTGATCTGCTTGGCGAAGATCTCGTCGAAGTGGTAGTCGTTGCCGATGGAGGTGAGCACGCTGCTGTCGGTGGTCAGCGCCAGGGCCGGCAGGCTGGGCCGCTCCATGAGGAAGCGGTTGACCATCTCGGCGGCTAGGTGCTGGGCGTCGGCGGCCGAGCCGCCGTTGCCGAAGACCAGGAGCTTCTTGCCGGCGGAGAAGGCCTGGGCCAGGGTCTGGGCGGCCTGCACCACCAGAGGCAGCCCCTGCTCCTCGAAGGCCTCCAGGGCGGCGATGGAGCCTTTCAGGCTGGCGGTCGCTTGCTCAAGCATGGTTCCCCTTTGCTATGATAGAGCCACACGAAAGCCCACGGGCCAGCCGGCATGGCCAGCCCGGCCGGCCCGCTTATGCCCCGCCGGGGGGCGCAACCTCCGCCGAGCCCGTTAGCGCCGCGAGCTTCCAGCGGGAGCCGGCAGCGATTGTTTCAAGTAGGGCGCCGCTCGACCCGTTAATGCCCCGCCGGGGGCACCCGGCTGCCCTGCCGGGGGCACCCGGCGCGACAAAAGTAGCCGGTTGGCCATAACTTGTCAAGTACGGGACCGGCCGGGCCGACGCCCGCTGCGGGCGCGCAGGTGCAGGCGCAGGGGCGATAGCGACAGCCCCAGGGTCTTGCGCAGCTCGTTAAGCAGATAGCGGCGGTAGGAAAAGTGTACCGCCTGGGGGTCGCTGACAAAGACCACCACCGTGGGCGGACGCACCCCCACCTGGGAGGCGTAGAAGAACTTGAGCCGGCGTCCGCGCACCACCGGCGGCTGGTGGCGGGCGGTGATCTCGCCCAGGGCCTGGTTGAGGGCCGCCGTGGCCAGCCGTTGGCCGTACTGCTCGTAGACCTGGTCCACGGCGGTCAACAGCCGCCCCAGGTTCTTGCCGGTCTTGGCGCTCATCTGGAGCACCGGCGCCCAGGGGGCCACGCCTTGCAGGCGCTCCAACTGCTCCTTGACCAGGCGCTGGCCCTCTGGGTCGCCCAGCAACAGGTCCCACTTGTTCATCACCACCACCAGCCCCCGGTGGGCCGCCACGGCCTGGCCCGCCAGCCTGAGGTCCTGGTCGGTGAGCCCCTCGCCGGCGTCCATCACCGCCACCACCACGTGGGCGCGTTCCACGGCCCTGAGCGAGCGGAACACGCCGGCTTTCTCGATGCCCCGCTCCACGCGGCCCTGGCGGCGGATGCCCGCGGTGTCTATGAGCACGTATTCCTTGCCGTCCAGGCAAAAGGGCGTGTCTATGGCGTCGCGGGTGGTGCCCGGCACCGCCGAGACCACCACGCGGGGGGAGCCCACCAGGGCGTTGAGCAGGGAGGACTTGCCCACGTTGGGCCGGCCCAACAGGGCCACCTGCACCGGGGGCGGGGGGGTTGTATTTGTATCCTGGTATTAATGTATGCACAATATCGTAGCTATCGTGGGCCGGCCCAATGTCGGCAAGTCCACCCTGTTCAACCGCCTCACCAAAAGCCGCCAGGCCCTGGTGGACGACCTGCCCGGCGTGACCCGCGACCGCCTCTACGGCACCGTGCATTCTGAGGGGCGCGTCTTCCGCCTGGTGGACACCGGCGGCTTCGACCCCCCGGCCGACCAGGCCTTCGCCAAGGAGGTCCACGCCCAGATCGAGATGGCCCTGGCCGAGGCCGACCTGATCCTCTTCCTGGCCGACGCCCGGGCGGGCTTGAACCCCCAGGACAGCGAGGTGGTCAACCGCCTGCGGCGGGCGGGCAAACCGGTGATCCACGCGGTCAACAAGGTGGACGGCCCCGAGAAGGAGGACGCGGCCCAGGAGTTCCAGGCCCTGGGGGTGGCCAACCTGCACTTCGTCAGCGCGGCCCACGGCTGGGGGGTGCGCGACCTCCTGGCCAACATCCTGGACCTGTTGCCCCCGGAGCCCGAGGAGGCGTCCGAGGAAGGCCT
>JACQYR010000035.1 GCA_016208115.1 Desulfarculus sp. | reverse complement strand
CCTCTTCCAGCGCGGCCTTGAGGCGGCCGGCGATCTCCTCCAGCTTGTTGAAGTCCTTGACCCGCACCACCACCTCGCTGATCTCGGGCTTTTGCATGCGCAGCAGCTCGGCGGCGTCGTCAATGTGCATGTAGCCGTCGCGGCCGCCGGGTCCCATGACGCTGGCCACCACGCCGCCCACCTTCAGGGGCAGGCCGTTGACCGAGCCCTCCCGGTTGGTGGCCACCACCACCACCTCCGCGCCCGGCTGGAGGTCCAGGCCCCGGGCCAGCACCTCGGGCAATAGTATCTCGCCGCGCCCCACCAGGGCCTGGCCCGGCTGGCGCCCGCTGACGCGGCCCCGCAGGTCCGGCACCACCAGGTCCTCGGCCTGGGGCTCGATGCCGTTGATGCGCACGGCGGTGGTGGTTTCGAAGTTGCTGAGCATGCCGCCCAGCTTGAGCCGGGGGGCCAGGGCGGCCACCCCGGCCTCGGCCTCCAGCATGGCCTTGACGCGCTGGTAGGCCTGGGGCGGCAGGTTCAGGTTCAGCGGCAGGTTGTCTATGCTGGCCACGTAGCCCTTTTTGTGTATCTGAAAATGGCTGAGCATGGAGTCGGTGATCTGGCCGATCATCAGGCGCTTGAATGAGTCGGACAGGCCCGAGAAGACGATGACCGCCCCCACGCCCAGGACGATCAGGAGGCCGGTCAGGAGGCTGCGCCGCTTGTAGCGGGTGAGGTTCTTGCAGGCCAGGCGCAGGGTGTTAAGCATGCCCCACCTCCTCTCCCCCGGCCCGGCCGGCCCGGGTGTCCACCAGGCGGCCGTCGCTCAGGTTGAAGAGGGTCTCGGCCTGTTCCACGATGCGCGGGTCGTGGGTGGAGAAGATGAAGGTGGTTCCCAGTTGGTCGCGCATCCGCCGCATCAGGCCGATGACCATGCCGGCGGTGGCGTGGTCCAGGTTGGCCGTGGGCTCGTCGGCCAGTACCAGGGCGGGGCTGCCCACCAAGGCCCGGGCCACGGCCACCCGCTGGAGCTGGCCGCCGGAGAGCTGGTCGGGGTACTTGTCTCTTTGGTCGCTGATGCCCACGGCCTCCAGCACCCGGGCCACCGCCTCGCTGCGCTGGGCCTTGGGCAGGCGCTTGACCATCAACAGCGGGTACTCCACGTTCTCGTACACCGTTAGCACGGGCAGCAGGTTGAAGCCCTGGAAGACGAAGCCCAGGCGCTGGCCGCGAAAGACGGCCGCCTCGCGCCGTCCCAACAGGCTGGTGTCCTGGCCGGCCACCAGCACCCGGCCGGCGCTGGGCTGATCCAGGCAGCCGATGAGGTTGAGCAGGGTGGTCTTGCCGCTGCCCGAGGGTCCTACCAGGCAGGCGAAGGCCCCCTCCTGGACCGACAGGTTGATATCCCACAGGGCGGCTATCTCCACCTCGCCCAGGCGGTAGGTCTTGCCGGCCCCTTGCACGTTTACCAAATCCATGCAGCATGTCTCCCAGTGACGGGTGGATGACGGGTTTCAGCCCCAGCCCAGCAAGATCAATGCCTATTGCCTAATATACCGCCAATCACCAGCGCGGTTGGGGTTTTAGCGGGCCGGGGCGCCCCTCGTCCCCGGGTGGTGGAGCCGGGTGGTGGGAAATTTTTATGCGCCGCGCCCCTGGCCCGTAAAAAAGCTATGCATCGGCCGGCCAGACCCGGCCCCGGCGGGGGCCCCTCCGGGCCGGGAGCCGGGCCTTTCCACAAAACATACCGTACAGTATGCAATCATTATTTTGCAGACCTCTTGGTAACATTATTGCTGCACACAATCCTCACCGTAGGCCTGCCTTGGGGTGGAGCCTTTCCTTTTTCTGCCACATATTAAGCACGTTAAGTACAGCGCGCCTCAGCCTGGCATGGCCCTTGAACTACAGGCGCCCAACAAGGCGCTCAAGACTAGGCCGGGGGGCCGCTGGGGGAGAGGCCGCCGGGCGCCGGGGAGTGAGGACCGCGGAGGCTTCAACCAGGAGGGAATAAGAGGATGAGAAGAATTGCGTGGCGATCATTGGGAGTGAGTCTGCTGCTATTGGCCCTAGCCCTGGGCGGCCCCTTGGTGGGGGCGGCCAAGGCCGCCGAGACCATCAAGGTGGGCATCCTGCACTCGCTGTCTGGCACCATGGCCATCAGCGAGACCTCGCTCAAGGACGTGGCCCTGATGACCATAGAGGAGATCAACAAGGGCGGCGGCCTCTTGGGCAAAAAACTGGAGCCCGTGGTGGTGGACCCGGCCTCCAACTGGCCGCTGTTCGCCGAAAAGGCCCGCGAGCTGATCGAGAAGCACAAGGTGGCCGTGACCTTCGGCTGCTGGACCTCGGTTTCGCGCAAGTCGGTGCTGCCGGTCTTCGAGGAACTCAACGGCCTGTTGTTCTACCCCGTGCAGTACGAGGGCGAGGAGTGCTCGCTAAACGTCTTCTACACCGGCGCCGCCCCCAACCAACAGGCCATCCCCGCCGTGGATTACCTGATGAGCAAGGACGGCGGCGAGGCCAAGCGCTTCGTGCTCTTGGGCACTGACTATGTCTATCCCCGCACCACCAACAAGATCCTGCGCGCCTATCTGCAAACCAAGCAGGTGGCCGAAGCCGACATCATGGAGACCTACACCCCCTTTGGTCACGCCGACTATCAGACCATCGTGGCCAACGTCAAGAAGTTCGCCGTGGGCAAGCGCACGGCGGTCATCTCCACCATCAACGGCGACTCCAACGTGCCCTTCTACAAGGAGCTGGCCAACCAGGGCCTCAAGGCCTCCGACATCCCGGTCATCGCCTTCTCGGTGGGCGAGGAGGAGCTGCGCGGCATAGACACCAAGCCCCTGGTGGGACACCTGGCGGCTTGGAACTACTTCATGTCCATCAAGAACCCCGAGAACCAGGCCTTCATCGCCAAGTGGAAGGCCTATGTCAAGGAGCATAACCTGCCCGGCGGCGACAAGCGGGTGACCAACGACCCCATGGAAGCCACCTACATCGGCATCAAGATGTGGGCCCAGGCCGTCTTGCAGGCCGGCACCACCGAGGTGGGCGCCGTGCGTCAGGCCGTGGCCAACCAGAAGGTCAAGGCCCCCTGCGGCTACGAGATCGTCATGGACGCCAAGAACCACCACCTGCACAAGCCGATGCTCATCGGCGAGGTGAAGGCGGACGGCCAGTTCGAGATCGTCTGGCAAACCAAGGGACCCATCCGGGCCGATGCCTGGAGCCCCTTTATCCCCGACAGCGCCAAGAAGGTGGCCGACTGGACCTATCCCTGGGTCTGCGGCAACTGCACGGCGCCCAAGTATAAGTAACCAATTGTAGCCAACCCTTTCGGCGCCCCCGCCCCAGCGCGGGGGCGCCCGGGGAAAGACCATGTACCCGGCGCGTTCACCATACCACCTGCTCCTGCTGGCCCTGCTGGCCTGGCTCTTCCTGCTGCCCTCGCCAGTGGCCGTGGCCGGCGGCCAAGAACTGCGTCAGGCCGCCGCCGGCCTGGGCGGGGCCAGCCGCGCCGAGGTGATCGCGGCCATCGAGGAATTGGGCCGCCTGGGCGACCCCAAGGCCCTGCCCCTGCTGGAGGCCCTGCAGGCCGGCCGGCTGCGCCTGGACCATGAGGGCCGGCCGTTGATCGTCGAGGAAGGCCAGGCCCAAGGTCTGGACGCATTCACGGGCGGGACGGTGGCCTTGGAAGGCGATCTGCGCGCGCCCCTGGTCAACAACCTGGTGCGCCGCTCCCTGGAGCCGGTGATGGCCCGGCTGCGTCTCTATTCCCCCGACCCGGCCCACCGTCTGACGGCGGCCCGCCGCCTGGCCGAGGAGCCCCCCGGCCCGGAGCAGGCCGGCCTCTTGGCCGCGGCCCTGGACAAGGAGAACGACCCGGCGGTGCGCCAGGTCCTGGGGCTGGTGGTCTCGCTGGCCGACCTCAAGAGCCTGGACAAGGCCCGCCGCCTGGCGGCCATCCAGACCCTGGGCGCCTCCGGCGACTCCAACTACCTGGAGCGCCTCAAGCCCCTGACCCAGAAGGACCCCCAGGGCCAGTACCTGGAGCCCGACCCCGAGGTGCGCCAGGCCGCGCGCTGGGGCATGCAGATAATCTATTTTCACACCTTGCCCGCCGACATCGTGCAGTGCCTGTTCTACGGCCTGAGCCTGGCCAGCGTGCTCCTCTTGGCCTCCCTGGGCCTGGCCATCACCTTCGGGCTCATGGGCGTCATCAACATGGCCCACGGCGAGATGCTGATGCTGGGGGCCTACGCGGCCTACGTCACCCAGAATGTCTTCCGGGCCTGGTGGCCGGGAGCCCTGGACTGGTACCCCCTGGCCGCCCTGCCGGTCTGCTTCGCCTTGCCGGCCCTGGTGGGCGTGGCCCTGGAGCGCGGGCTGATCCGCCACCTGGTGGGCCGGCCCCTGGAGACGCTTCTCCTGGCTGGCCGGCGGCTGGCAGGTGGGCCAGGGCCTATTGCTTACCTACAACCGTCTGGCCATCATCGGCTTCGCGGCCCTGGCGGTGCTCCTGGTGTGGTTCATCTTGAACCGCACGCCCCTGGGCCTACGCGTGCGAGCCGTGACCCAGAACCGGGGCATGGCCTCGGCCATGGGGGTCAAGGCCTCGCGGGTGGACATGTGGACCTTCGGCCTGGGCTGCGGCATCGCCGGCCTGGGCGGCCTGGCCTTGTCCCAGATCGGCAACGTGGGGCCAGAGCTGGGTCAGGCCTACATCGTGGACTGCTTCATGACCGTGGTGCTGGGGGGAGTGGGTAAGTTGGCCGGCACGGTGTGGGGCTCCCTAGGCCTGGGGGTCATCAACAAGATATTGGAGCCCTTCTCCGGGGCGGTGCTGGGCAAGATCGCCATCCTGGTCTTTGTCATCCTCTTCATACAGAAGCGTCCCCAGGGCATCTTCGCCCTCAAGGGCCGCCTGGCGGAGGGCTAGGTCATGCTGGCGCGCCTGATGGCAATGCACTCCCGCAGGGCCTGGCTGGCTTTTGCCCTGGCGGCGCTGGTGGCCCTGGTGGTGGTGCCGGCGCTCAACCTGGCGGTGCCGGCGGGGCTGCCCCTGCGTCTGCCCGACTACCTGGTGCCCCTGTTGGGCAAGTTTCTGTGCTACGCCCTGGTGGCCCTGGCCATGGACATGGTCTGGGGGTTCACGGGCATCTTAAGCCTGGGGCACGGCGTGTTCTTCGCCCTGGGCGGCTATGCCATGGGCATGCACCTGATGCGGGTCATGTCCGGCGAGGGCCACTACCGCAGCCAGTTGCCCGACTTCATGGTCTTTCTCAACTGGCAGGAGCTGCCCTGGTTCTGGCAGGGCCTGGACCAGTTCTGGCTGGCGGCCCTGGTGATCCTGTTGCTGCCGGGGTGCGCGGCCCTGGTCTTCGGGTTCTTCGCCTTCCGCTCGCGCATCAAGGGCGTGTACTTCTCCATCATCACCCAGGCCACCACCTTTGCCCTGATGCTGCTCTTCTTCCGCAACGAGACCGGACTGGGCGGCAACAACGGGCTCACCGACTTCAAGCGCTTGCTGGGCTTTTCGCTGTCCACGCCCGCCACCAAGCTGGGGTTGTATTTGACCACGGCCCTGGTGCTGCTCCTGAGCTACCTGGCCTGCCGCTATATCGTCACCAGCAAGCTGGGGCGCCTGTTGCGCGCCATCCGCGACGGCGAGAGCCGCCTGCTCTTCCTGGGCTATGACGTGCTGCGCTACAAGCTCTTCGTGTGGACCTTCTCGGCCTTTTTGTGCGGCATCGCCGGGGCGCTGTACGTGCCCCAGGTGGGCATCATCAACCCCAGCGAGCTGCACCCGGCAAACTCCATCGAGATGGCTATCTGGGTGGCGGTGGGCGGACGGGGCAGCCTGGTGGGCGGCGTCTTGGGGGCCTTCTTGGTCAACGGCGCCAAGAGCTGGTTCACGGTGGCCTGGCCGGAGCTGTGGCTGTTCTTCCTGGCCGCCCTGTTCATCGGCACCACCATGTTCCTGCCTCGGGGCCTGGCCGGCCTCAAGGACCTGCTACCCCGGGCCAGGCGCGGCGATACCACGGAGGTGACGCGATGAGCGCTTCACCCACGGCGGTCCAGGACGAGGCAGGGCGGGTGTCCTTGACGGCTCGGCGCTTCCCCATCCTCTACGTGCAGGCGGTTAGCGTCAGCTTCGACGGCTTCCAGGCCCTGGACAACCTGAACCTGAACATCCAGGACGGCGGCATCCACTGCATCATCGGCCCCAACGGCGCTGGCAAGACCACCCTCTTGGACGTCATCACCGGCAAGACCAGGGCCGACGCGGGCACGGTCTTCTACAAGCCCCTGGGCAGCATCTCCCAGCTCTCGGAGGCCCAGATCGCCCGGGGGGGCATAGGCCGCAAGTTCCAGAGGCCCACGGTCTTCGAGAACCACAGCGTCTTCGAAAACCTGGAAATGGCGCTGAAGTGCGACAAGGGTTTGCGGCACTCCCTGTTCGCCACCCTGCGGCCGGAAGAGCGGGAGCGCATCCAGGAGGTGCTGGGGATCATCGGGCTCGGTGATCAGGCCGGCCGCCTGGCCGGGGGCCTGGCCCACGGCCAGAAGCAGTGGCTAGAGATCGGCATGCTCTTGGCCCAGGAGCCGCAGATGCTCCTCTTGGACGAACCGGTGGCCGGCATGACCCCGGCCGAGATCGAGCACACCATCGGCCTCTTGCACTCCCTGGCCGCCAGCCGCACCGTGGTGGTGGTGGAGCACGACATGGAGTTCGTGCACTCCATCGCCCAGCGGGTCACGGTCCTGCACGAGGGGCGCGTCATCGCCGACGGGGACATGGACCAAGTGCAGAGCCACCCCAAGGTGATCGAGGTCTATCTGGGGGACCAATAACCATGCTTGCGCGGCCTCGGACCGCGCCCGCCTGGGTATCGGTTACGTTCCCCAGGGCCGCGAGATATTCCCTCTGCTCAGCGTGGAGGAGAACCTGCGGGTGGGGCTCCGGTCCGGGGCGGGCATCCCGCCGGCCATCTTCGAGCTTTTCCCGGTGCTAAAGAGCATGCTGCACCGCCGGGGCGGCGACCTCTCCGGCGGTCAGCAGCAGCAACTGGCCATAGGCCGCGCCCTGGCGTGCGAGCCTCGGCTGTTGATCCTGGACGAGCCCACCGAGGGCATCCAGCCCAACATCGTGCGCGAGATCGGCGAGATCATCAGGCGCTTGACCCGCGAGGCCGGCATCGGGGTTTTGTTGGTGGAGCAGAAGCTGGCCTTTGCCCGCCGGGTGGCCGAGAGCTTTTGCCTCATGGACAAGGGGAGGGTGGTCACCTCGGGGGCCATCGAGGCGCTGAGCCAAGAGATGGTCAGCCAGCACTTGAGCGTTTGAACCGCCGGCATGCGTCAGGGCAATACCATATTGGCCATGCCCGAGGGAGAGGGTTGGGGCGCCAGCCTGGAACTGGAGCTGCGCCAGCAAGAGGGCCGCACGGTCCTGTGCCGGAACCGTCACCACGGCCCCCTTATGGTGCAGCGCCCCTTCTACCCCCAGGGGGAGATGGGCTGCCACCTCTACATCCTGCATCCGCCGGGGGGCGTGGTGGCTGGCGACTGCCTCAAGGTGTCGGTCAGCCTAGGGAAGGATGCGCAGGCCTTGCTCACCACCCCCGCCGCCGGCAAGCTCTACCGCAGCCATGGGCCCCAGGCCTTGGTGGAGCAAAACTTGGCGGTGGCCACGGGCGCGGTCCTGGAGTGGCTGCCCCTGGAGACCATAATCTACGACCAGGCCCGCGCCCATCTGCGCACTCGCGTGGACCTGGCCCAGGGCGCGGCCTTCCTGGGCTGGGAGATGGTTTGCCTGGGCCTGCCGGCGGCGGGGCAGGCCTTTAGGGCCGGCCAGGTGCGCCAAGACCTGGAGGTCTGGCGCGAGGGCCAGCCCCTCTTGCTGGAGCGGGGCCGCTATCAGGGCGGTAGCCCGGCCCTGGCCGCCCCCTGGGGCCTGGGCGGCTTTTTGGTCAGCGGCACCATGCTGGCCACCGGAGGCAATGCCGAGGTGTTGGCCCAGGTGCGGGCCGCCGTGGCGGCGGCGGGCCTACCCGGCCGTTTCGCCGCCACCCTGGTCAGCGGGCTCTTGGCCTGCCGCTACCTGGGCTGGGAGGCCGAGGCGGCGCGAGGCTGTTTCCTGCGGACCTGGGAGGTCCTCCGCCCGGCGGTGGCCGGCCAGGCGGCCTGCCCGCCGCGGGTCTGGGGACAATAGGCATCTACGACCCCCTGCTGAAAGGAGCCGGGCATGGAACTCACCCCCCGCGAAAAGGACAAACTGCTCTTGTTCACGGCGGCGCTCTTGGCCGAGCGGCGCAAGGCCCGCGGGCTCAAGCTCAACTACCCCGAGGCCGTGGCCTACATCGCCGCGGCCATCATGGAGGGCGCCCGCGACGGCCAGAGCGTGGCCGAGCTGATGCATTATGGGGCCACGCTCTTGGGCGCCGGCGACGTCATGGAGGGCGTGGCCGCCATGGTGCACGAGGTGCAGGTGGAGGCCACCTTCCCCGACGGCACCAAGCTGGTCACTGTGCACAACCCCATTCGCTAAGACCAGGAGCCAAGCATGCTTCCCGGAGAGATCATCACCGCCCCGGGCGACATAGTGTTGAACGCGCACCGCCCCACTTTGGCGCTCACGGTGGCCAACAGCGGCGACCGGCCCATCCAGGTGGGCTCGCACTATCACTTCCACGAGACCAACCCGGCCCTGCAATTCGACCGCGCCGCGGCCCTGGGCCAACGGCTGAACATCCCCGCCGGCACGGCCATGCGCTTCGAGCCCGGTCAGCGCCGCCAGGTGGAGCTGGTGGCCTATGCCGGCGCCCGCCAGGTCTGGGGTTTCCGGGGCCAGGTCATGGGCCCCCTGCCCGGCGGGGAGGATGCGTCATGAAGATCACCCGCCAGGCCTACGCCGAGATGTACGGCCCCACCACCGGCGACCGCGTGCGCCTGGCCGACACGGGCCTTATCGTGGAGGTGGAGGAGGACCGCACCGTATACGGCGAGGAGGTCAAGTTCGGCGGAGGCAAGGTGATCCGCGACGGCATGGGCCAGGGCCAGGCCGGCTGCCTGGTGGCCATGGACACGGTCATCACCAATGCCCTGGTCCTGGATCACTGGGGCATCGTCAAGGCCGACATAGGCATCAAGGACGGACGCATCGCCGGCCTGGGCAAGGCCGGCAACCCCGACGTGCAGCCGGGGGTGACCCTGGTCATCGGGGCCGGCACCGAGATCATCGCCGGCGAGGGGCTCATCGCCACGCCGGGAGGCATAGACGCGCACATCCATTTCATCTGCCCGCAGCAGGTGGAAGAGGCCCTGATGTCCGGGGTGACCACCATGATCGGCGGGGGCACCGGCCCGGCCGCCGGCACCAACGCCACCACCTGCACCCCCGGCCCCTGGCACCTGGCGCGCATGCTTGAGGCCGCCGAGGCCCTGCCGGTCAACCTGGGCTTTTTGGGCAAGGGCAACGCCAGCCTGCCCGGTCCCTTGGCCGAGCAGATCCAGGCCGGGGCCATGGGGCTTAAACTGCACGAGGACTGGGGCACCACGCCGGCGGCCATAGATAACTGCCTTAACGTGGCCGAGCAATATGACGTGCAAGTGGCCATCCATACCGACACGCTCAACGAGTCGGGTTTCGTGGAGGATACCCTGGCCGCCTTCAAGGGCCGCGCCATCCACGCCTACCACACCGAGGGCGCCGGCGGCGGCCACGCCCCGGACATCATCAAGGCCTGCGGACAGGCCAACGTGCTGCCCAGCTCCACCAACCCCACGCGCCCCTACACGGTCAACACCGTAGACGAGCACCTGGACATGCTCATGGTCTGCCACCACCTGGACCCGGGCATCGCCGAGGACGTGGCCTTTGCCGAGAGCCGCATCCGGCGCGAGACCATCGCCGCCGAGGACATCCTGCACGACCTGGGGGCCTTCAGCATGATCTCCTCCGACTCCCAGGCCATGGGCCGGGTGGGCGAGGTCATCATCCGCACCTGGCAGACCGCCCACAAGATGAAGACCCAGCGCGGCCCCCTGGCCCCTGACGGCGAGGGCCGCGACAACTTCAGGGTCAAGCGCTACCTGGCCAAATTCACCATCAACCCGGCCCTCACCCACGGCATCGCCGGTGAGGTGGGCTCCCTGGAGCCGGGCAAGCTGGCCGACATCGTGCTGTGGAAACCGGCTTTTTTCGGGGTAAAGCCGGCCTTGGTCATCAAGGGCGGCATGATCGTGGCCGCGCCCATGGGCGACGCCAACGCCTCCATCCCCACGCCCCAGCCGGTGCACTACCGGCCCATGTTCGGCGCCCTGGGCGGGGCCTTGGCCGCCACCTGCCTGACCTTCGTGTCGCAGGCCGCCCTGGCCGCCGGCATCGGCCAGCGGCTGGGCCTGCGGCGGCGGCTGGCGGCGGTGCAAGGCACCCGCGCCCTGCGCAAGACCGACCTGATCCACAACGCCTACCTGCCGGTCATCGAGGTGGACCCCCAGACCTACCAGGTGCGGGCCGACGGCGAACTCTTGACCTGCCAGCCAGCGGCGGTCCTGCCCCTGGCCCAGCGCTACTTTCTTTTCTAGGAGGCGCCACCGTGTTGGAGATCACCACCAGGCTGGCGGCCACGGACGAGGCGACGCCCCAGGCCACCCTCTGCCTGACCTGGGAAGAGCGCCAGCACAGCCGCCAGCGGGTACTCCTGGAAGACAGCCGGCCGGCGGCGCTCTTGTTGCCCCGGGGCACCAGGCTGCGCGACGGCGACCGGCTGGCCAGCGCCCAGGGCCAGGTGGTGCGGGTGCAGGCGGCCCTGGAGGATCTGTCCCTGGCGCCTTGCGCCGACGGCTTGCAATTGGCCAGGGCCTGTTATCACTTGGGCAACCGCCACGCGGCGGTGCAGATTATCGCGCAAGGGGTGATGTATCAGCGCGACCACGTGCTGGATGAGATGCTGCGCGGCCTGGGCCTGGAGCCCCAGGCCATCAGCGCCGCCTTCGAGCCCGAGGCCGGGGCCTACCACGGTCACGGCGGCGGTCATCAGCATGGGACCTAGGGGGCGCCAGTCGCGAGACAGTGAGCCGACCGGCGACCTGGGCGCTTGCTTGCAACTGCTGCGCCTGTGCAGTCCCGCCCTGCCCATCGGCGCCTACAGCTATTCCCAGGGCCTGGAGTGGGCCGTGGAGGCGGGCTGGGTCAGCGGAGAGGAAGACGCCGGCCAGTGGCTTATGGGGCTTTTGCGCTTTTCCTGGACCTATCTGGAGGTGCCGGTGATGGTTCGTCTGCACCAGGCCTGGCGGGATGGCAGCCAGCCTGGGGTTCGACGTTGGAATGCCTTTTTGCTGGCCAGCCGCGAATCAGCGGAGATGCAGGCCGCCGAGCTGAACATGGGCCAGGCCCTGGCCCGCCTGCTGGCCGAGTTGGGCCTGGCCGAGGCCAAAACCTGGAGCGGGCGCGGCCAGGCCAGCCTAGCGGCCATGTTCGCCCTGGCCGCCGTGCAAGGGGGCATAGGTCGGGACCAGGCATGCGCCGGTTATCTGTGGAGCCTGGCCGAGGGCCTGGTGAGCGCGGCCCTCAAACTGGTGCCCCTGGGCCAGACCGCCGGCCAGCGCCTCTTGTTCCGCGCCTGCCAGGCCATTCCCCAGGCCCTGTCGGTGGGGCTGTCCCTGGAGGACGGCGAGATCGGCTATATGGCGCCGGGCCTGGCCATGGCCAGCGCCTTGCACGAAACCCAGCGCACCAGGCTCTTTCGCTCCTGAGCGAAGCGCCGGCACTGGAGCTAGAACCGGAGGCACACATGAACAAGCCAGCACCCCTGCGCCTGGGCGTGGGTGGGCCGGTGGGCTCGGGCAAGACCGCGCTCATCGAGGCCATTTGCCTGAAGCTGCGCGATCGCTGCCAATTGGCGGTGGTCACCAACGACATCTACACCCGAGAGGACGCCGAGTTTTTGGTGCGGGCCCAGGCCCTGCCGGCCGAGCGCATCCTGGGCGTGGAGACGGGAGGCTGCCCCCACACCGCCATCCGCGAGGACGCCTCCATGAACCTGGCGGCGGTGGAGGATTTGTGTGCGCGCTTCCCCGGCCTGGACCTGGTGGTCATCGAGAGCGGCGGTGACAACCTGAGCGCCACCTTCAGCCCCGAGCTGGCCGACCTGGCCATCTATGTCATTGACGTGGCCGCCGGCGACAAAATACCGCGCAAGGGCGGGCCGGGCATCACCAAGAGCGATCTCCTGGTCATCAACAAGATTGACCTGGCCCCGCTGGTGGGCGCCTCCCTGGAGGTGATGGAACGCGACGCCCGGCTCATGCGGGGCCGGCGGCCCTTTGTCTTCACCAACCTCAAGACCGGCCAGGGCCTACCGGCGGTGCTGGACTTCATCGTCAAGGAAGGCCTGCTGAGCGTGGCGGCAGAGTAGGCGCGCGGCCGGGAAGACGCCGCTTCCCCGGCCGCGCGCTGTTTCACGCCTCAGTGGCAGGACCCGCCGGCGCCGCCCTGGCAGGGCTTGAGCTTCCTCACCCTGAGCAACGAGGCATCAAGCCCCTCGTAAACCGTCCTGAGACCCTGCTCGATGAAGCCCTCCATCTCCAAGGTGGTGACGCCTGATTCCTCCAGGGCCAGCCGAGGCGTCTCGCCGATCCCGCTGACCAGCACCGCGCGGCAATCCTTCAGCAACTCAGCCAGACGGTACCAGCGGTCCACGCCGCCGCCCGGCGCCGGGGCCTGGCGCTCCTCAATCAGGGCATAGCCGTCAGGAGTTGGGCCCCAAATCTGGAAGCGCTCGGCCTGGCCCAGGTGCAGGTTGACCAGCACTCCCTCGCGGCTGGCCACGGCCACGTAGGGCCGGCCCTCCGGCGCCGGCTCGGGCAGTTGTCCGCAGGAGGTCAGGCAACCGCGCATCTGGGGAGAACGGTCCTGGCCCAACAGGCCCACGGCGTCGGCGCGGCAGCGGGTGCAGTGGCTCATCTGGGGCAGATGGCCGGCGCAAATCTGGCGCAGGGCATCCATCTGCTGGGCACCGGGTTCGGGCACCTCGGCGAAGGGCGTATCGGTATTGGGGTAGAGGGGCATCAGGTTGTGCAGGTCGGCGCCCAGGCCGGACACCCGCGCCGCCACCTGGGCCACGTGCTGGTCGTTGACCCCAGGGATGATGATGGTGTTGACCTTGACCATGACCCCGCGTTCCTTTAGACCTGCCAGGGCCGTCATCTGGCGCTCCAGCAAGAGTTCGGCGGCCGCGCGGCCCCGGTAGACCACCTTGCCCTGGCGCGCCCAGGCGTAGATGCGCGCGCCCACCTCGGGGTCCACGGCGTTGATGGTCAGGGTGACGTGGCTGGCCAGGGCCGCGACCTCTTCCAGGTGGTCGGGCAGGGCCAGGCCGTTGCTGGACAGGCAGATCAATAGCTCTGGGAAGCGCTGGCGCACCAGGCGTAGGGTTTGCAGGGTGGCCTGGGGATTGGCCAGGGGATCGCCCGGCCCGGCGATGCCGGCCACGGTGATGCGCGGCTCCTGCTCCAGCACCCGCGCTAGATACTCCACGGCCTGATGGGGCGTGAGCAGACCCGAGGTGACGCCGGGGCGGCTCTCGTTGGCGCAGTCGTACTTGCGGTTGCAGTAGTTGCAGCGCAGGTTGCACAAGGGGGCCACCGGCAGGTGCACGCGGCCGCAGGAACCCTTGACCTCGGCGTTGAAACAGGGGTGAAGGTTTGCGTGGGGATTGGCGCTCATGATGCCACCTTCCTAATATTGCCGGTCCGTGGATTGGTTATAGATAGCCGTAGCCCACCGGATTGTCGGCCTGGCGCTTTTCCAGCAACGTGTTGATGAGGCCATCCAGCAGGGCCAAAGCCCCGCGGTAGCCCAGGGTAAGGATGCGGCCAGCCCCGAAGCGGTCGTGGATGGGAAAGCCCACGCGCACTAGGGGCACGCGCAGCTCGCGCGCCAGGGTCTGGCCCTTGGAATTGCCAATGAGCAGGTCGGGCTTGAGCGCGCGGGCCTGCTCGCCGATCTGGTGGAAATCCACGCCGCTCCTGACCAGGGGGGCCTGTGGCGCCAGACCGTCCGAGACCTCGGCCACGGCCTGGGCCAGGCCAGGGGACTCGCCGCCGCTGGCCGCCAGCACCACCTGCACGCCCACCTCGGCCAGGAAGGAGCACAGCCCCAGCGCCAGGTCCTCCTCGCCGTAGACCACGGCCTTGACCCCGGCCAGGTACTTGTGGCCGTCCACGAAGGCGTCCAGGAGTTGGCCGCGCTCGCGGGCGTGACGCTCGGGGGTCGGCCGTCCGCTGTGCCTTTCCAGGCATTGGAACAGGGCATCGGAGGCCCTGAGCCCCAGGGGCAGATTCAGGCTAACCAAGGGCACCCCGAAGCGGCTGGCCAATATCTGGCCGGCGCTGGGGTTGGGCATGGCGAAGCAGCCCAATTGGATGGTGGCCGCCGCTGAGCCCATGGCGGCGATGTCGCGCAAGGGGGTGCCCCCCTCGGGGATCAGCTCGTACTCGGCCTTGGCCACGCCGTCCAGGGTCAGACTGATGTCGGGCAGCAGCACGCCAGTGAGGCCGAAGTCGGCCAACACCTCCTTGAGGTAGCGGGCGTCGGCCGGGCTGACCAGGCCGGGCAGCAGGTTTACTTGGCCGTTGGATGGGCCAGCCGTGGTGGCCAGTTGCGCCACCAGGGCGGCCACCGCCCGGTGAAAGCCCTGCAGGTGGGTGCCGCCGAAACTGGGGGTGCTCACGGCGATCACCGGCGGCACGCTCGCCGCGCCGCCCTCCACCTTGGCCTGGCCCAGGAACTCGCGCACCAGGCCGGGCACGTCGTCGCCGATGGTCTCGGTGAGGCAGGTGGTGGCCACGCCGATGGCCCGGGCCTGGTACTTGTTCATGACGTTGACCAGGCCCTGCTTGAGGTTGGGGCCGCCGCCGTAGATGGCCTGCTTCTCGCCCAGGGATGACGAGGCGATGTCCACGGGCTCGCGGTAATGACTGATGAGATAACGCCGCATGTAGGTGGCGCAGCCCTGGGAGCCGTGCAGGAAGGGCACGCAGCCCTCCACGCCCTTGAAGGCCAGGCAAGCGCCCAAGGGCATGCAGGCCTTGCAGGCGTTGGTGGTGGAGACGTAGGCCGGCGCCTTGCTCATGCCGCCCTCCTGGCCCCCAGGGGGGCGCCGCCGATGCGTGGCACGAAGTTCCACACCGGGCTAAGGACCGTGCGCTCGATCTCGCGGGCGAAGTTGATTATGCCCACGAAGCCCTCCAGGGCCAGCTTGCGCTCGTGGTTGTGGTCGCAGAAGCCGATGCCCAGCTTGTAAGCGATGGGCCGTTCCTTTACCCCGCCCACGAAGACGTCGGCGCCCTTTTCCTTGAGGATGCTCATAAGCTCCAGGGGGTTGGCGTCGTCCACGATGACCGTGCCCGGGTCGGTGATGGCCGCCAGCTCCTGGTAGTCTTCCTCTGTGCCGGTCTGGGAGCCCACCAGCACGGTCTGCATGCCCAAAAGCCGGAAGGACTTGACCAGGCTGAAGGCCTTGAAGGCCCCGCCCACGTAGATGGCCACCTTCTTGCCGGCCAGCCGGCGCCGGGCCTCCATGATCTGGGGATAGACCACGGCCAACTCCTCGCGCACCACCTGCTTGGCGCGCTCCATCAACGCCGGCTCGCCGAAGTGCGCGGCGATGTCGTAAAGTGCCCCCGCCATGTCGTCCACGCCAAAGTAGGAGGCGCGGATGAAGGGCACGCCAAAGGCTTCCTGCATCATCTTGGCCAGCTCCATGGTGGAGCCCGAGCACTGCACCACGTTGAGGCCCGCGCCATGGGCGCGTTGCAGATCGGCCACGCGGCCGTCGCCGGTTATGCCCGCCACCACCCCCACGCCCATGCGCTCCAGGTAGTCGCGGATGATCCATATCTCGCCGGCCAGGTTGAAGTCGCCTAGCAGATTGACGCTGTGGGTCGGGATGCCGGCGGTGTCGCCAGTACCCACCAGCGAGAACATGGCCCGGCAGGCCGCGGCGTAGCCAGCGCGCTTGTTGCCCTTGAAGCCCTCGCTCATCACCGGGATCACCGGGATGCCCTTGGCCTGCTGCACCCGCTTGCACACCGCGGCCAGGTCGTCGCCGATCAGCCCCACGATGCAGGTGGAGTAGACAAAGGCCGCGTTGGGGGAGTGCCGGTCAATGAGCTCGATCAGGGCGCGCTCCAGCTTTTTCTCGCCGCCGAAGATCACGTCCTGCTCGCGTAGGTCGGTGGAAAAGGAGAGCCGGTGCAGCTCCGGCCCCGAGGACAAAGCGCCGCGGATGTCCCAGGTGTAGGCCGCGCAGCCGATGGGGCCGTGTACCAGGTGCAGGGCGTCGGCGATGGGGTAGAGCACCACCCGCGATCCGCAGAACACGCAGGCCCGCTGGCTGACCGCGCCGGCCAGGCTTTCCTTATCGCAACTGATCCTAAACGGCGCCTCGCCCTTGGTGACGATTTGGTCCCGCCGCTCCTCGAAGATCACGCTAGCCATGGTTGCCTCCGCGTCTGGCGACGCCGGTGGTCTAATCCAAGAGATAGGCCTTGGCCGGCCGGCTCTCGGCCAGGGCGTCCAGTATCTCGTCCACCACTTCCTCGCTGTCCACGCCGCCGTACCACCAGTTCTGGGGTTGCACCACCAGGGCCGGGCCGCGGTCGCAGAGCTTCAGGCAGGTGGTGCCGGCCACCGCCGCCGACAGCCCCCGGCTGCTCAGCTCCTCCTCCAGGTAGGGCAAGAGCCCCAGGGAACCCTTCTTGTGGCAGATGCCTTGCGAGTCCTTGCCGGCGCGAAAGCTGCCGCAGACCAGGATGGTGTAATCGGGCTTTTCCATGTCTCGTCTCCTTTACATGACCAGTTCAAAGCTTTGCTCGGGGTCGTCGCGGTCCTTGCGGTCCAGCAGAGCGCCTAGGATTTTCTCCAGCAGGCGCAGGCCGCCCTTGTAGCCCACGCTGGGGAAGTACTGGTGCCCCACGCGGTCCAGGATGGGAAAGCCGAAGCGCACCAGCGGTATGTCCTCGTCGCGGGCGATGTACTTGAGGTAGGTGTTGCCTATCAAGAGGTCCACGGGCTGGTTCTTGATCCACTGATGGAAGAGGAACAAGTCGGCCCCAGCCCCGGCCTTGACGTTGACCTGGTAGGGCAGGCCAGCGGTGATCTGCTTGATCCGCTCCTCGAAGGCCCGGCCCGGGGTGCCGGTGACCACGTGCCGGGGCCACATGTCCAGGGAGACCAGGAACTCGCACAGGGCGATGAGCTGGTCGGGGTCGCCGGCCAGGGCCACCTGCTTGTGGTAGAAGTACTGGTGCATGTCGGAGATCATGTCCACCAACTGGCCGCGCTCGTGGTTGATCTCATCGCCCACGCTCACCCCGGCGATGGTGCGCAAGGCGTCCACGAAGCGGTCGGTGGCCTTGAGGCCATAGGGCATCTCCAGCACCCGGCAAGGCACCTTGCACCTGGTGTCCAGCAAGCGGGCCGCCTCGGCCGAGCACCACTCGCCCAGGGCCAAGGTGCCGGTGGAGTCGCCCGTGGACTTCAGTTCCTCCATGGTCACGCCGCCCGGGGGGTACATCTGAAACTGGCCGTCCAGGGGGCCGTTAAGCACGCCGGCGGTGTCGGGGAACAGGATGATCTCCACCTCCAGAAGCGCGGCCAGGCGCTTGATCTCCTCCATGTCCGCCGGCTCCACCCAGCCGGGGATGACGTTGACCTTGCCGTTCTTCTTGCCGGTGCAGTTGGCCGTGGCGGCCATGCCCTTGACCATGTTGGAGAAGCCCGTGACGTGGCTGCCCACGTAGCTGGGGGTGTTGGCGTAGATGACCCGCCGGCCCGGGGGAATCTTGCCGGCCTTGTCGGCCTTGTCTATGATCTGCGGCAGGTCGTCACCGATGGTCTCCGACAGGCAGGTGGTGTGCACGGCGATGACCTCGGGGTCGTAGACCGTGAAGATGGTCTCGATGGCCTGCAACAGGTTGGCCTGGCCGCCGAAGACCGAGGAGCCCTCGGTGAAGGAGCTGGTGGCGGCGCTGATGGGCTCCTTGTAGTGCCGGGTCAGCGTGCTGCGGTGATAGGCGCAGCAGCCCTGGGAGCCGTGGCTGTGGGGCAGGCAGCCGTGGATGCCCAAGGCCGCGTACATGGCCCCGATGGGCTGGCAGGTCTTGGCCGGGTTGATGGTCAGCGCCCCGCGCTCGCCGATTTCCTTGGGTGTGTGTCTCAGTAGCATGTCGCCGTCCTCTCCTGGATTTACTCCCAGACGTAGGTGGCCGAGAGTTCCGGGTTCTCCTGCCAGGGGGCCTTGAGATAGCCCCAGACCTTGCTGTTTACCAGGCGGTCTATCTCGCGGTAGAAGTTCACGGCCCCCTTGAAGCCGGCATAGGGTCCGCCGGAGTCGTAGCTGTGCAGTTGCTTCAGGGGCACGCCCATCTTCTGCACCGAGAACTTCTCCTTGATGCCCGCGCAGAAGATGTCGGGCTTGACCATCTCCACCAGCTTTTCGGCCTCGTACTGGTTCAAGTCGTCAATGATCATGGAGCCGGGCTCCATGTCGGGGATGAGCCCCTCATAGTCCTTCATGGGCAGGCCGGATTGGGCCAGCTCGCCGATCTTCTCGGGGGCCTTGCGCGCCCGGTAGCGCTGGGGATCGGGCTCCACCTCCAGCTCCTCGATGTTGCGGCTGTCGGCGTCCACGGTGAGGTTGGGGATGACCTGGCGCCCCTCGTAGTCGTCGCGGTGGGCGAACTCGTAGCCGGCGGAGACGGTCCTCATGCCCATCTCCTTGAACAGCTCCTGGTAGTGGTGGGCCCGTGGGCCGCCCACGAAGAGCACGGCCGTCTTGCCCTGGGTGCGCGGCCGCACCTCGGCGATCACCGCCTCCACGGCCGGCATCTCCTCGGCGATCACCGCCTCCACGCGGGCCGTCAACTCCGGGTCATCAAAGTACTGGGCGATCTTGCGCAGGCTCTTGGCCGTGGCCCCCGCCCCGATGAAGTTGACCTTGATCCAGGGCACGCCGTACTTGGTCTCCAGCATGTCGGCCACGTAGTTGATGGAGCGGTGGCACATGACGCAGTTGAGGTCGCTAGTGTGGGCCGAGGCGAACTGGTCGTAGGACGAGTTGCCCGAGAAGGTGGCCACGTTGGTGATGCCGCACTTGTTCAGCACGCGGTCAATCTCGAAGCCGTCGCCGCCGATGTTGTACTCGCCCAACAGGCAAATCTTGAACTTGCCCGGCTTGGGCTCATCATTGTTGCCCACCACGTGGCGGAAGACCTGGTTGTTGGCGATGTGGTGCCCGGCCGACTGCGACACGCCCTTGTAGCCCTCGCAGGAGAAGGCGAAGACGTTGCAGTCGCCGAACTGCTTCTTCATGCGCGCGGCCACGGCGTGGATGTCGTCGCCGATGAGCCCCACCGGGCAGGTGGCGAAGACGGCGATGGCCTTGGGGTGGAACAGGTCGTAGGCCTCGCTTATGGCCTGCTCCAGCTTCTTCTCGCCGCCGAAGATGATGTCCTTGTCCTGCATGTCGGTGGAGAAGGAGTAAGTCATGTAGTTCTCGGCCCCGGGGGCGGAGGCGTCGGTCTGATTGCGGCGGGTGAGCCAGGAGTAGAAGCCGCAGCCTATGGGGCCGTGGGTGATGTTGACGATGTCGCGGGTGGGGCCCATGATGACGCCCTTGCACCCGGCGTAGGTGCAGCCGCGCATGGTGATGATGCCCGGAATGGTGCGCACGTTGGCCATGATCTCGGGCGCGCCGCTGGGCTGGTCCTGGTTGATGACCATCTGCTTGGCGCGCTTGCGGGCCACCTTGGGAGGATACTGCCGCAGCATTTCCTCCTTGAGTCCGGCGGGGTCCCAAGCGGGCGGGCCGTTTTCCTTGGTCGCCATGTGGTTGTCCTCCTACTGGTTAGGCGATGGCCTTGGGGCCCTTTTCGCCGGTGCGCACGCGCACCGCGTTGTCCACTGGCATCACGAATATCTTGCCGTCGCCTGGCTGGCCGGTCTGGTTGACCGCAATCAGCGTCTTGACCAGGGCCGGCACCTCCTTGTCGGGCACCACCACGCTGATGAGCCGCTTGGGGTAGAGCTTGCCCTTCTCGCCCAAGAGGGCCACGGCCTCCTCATGGCCGGCCTTGGCCCCCTCCAGCACCAAGTCGTTGACCAGGCCCTTGCCCCGGCCCAGCACCTCGTGGGCGAAGAAGGCGGCGATGCCCGCCTCGGTCAAGGCCTTCTTGTTCTGGTTCATCATGTTCATGCGCACCACGGCGATTACTTCCTTCATGCCGGGGCCTCCTTGGACTGGGCCGCGGTCTCGCGCACGCCGCTGCTGATGGTGTAGACGTCCTCCACCTGGCTGACGAAAATCTTGCCGTCGCCGAAGTGGCCCTCCTTGCCCGAGCGGGCGGCCTTCACGATCACGCCGATGACGAAGTCCTGGTCCTCGGCCTTGATGACGCTCATGAGCATGGCCTTGGGTATCTCGTCGTAGGTGACTTCCCCGATCTTGATGCCGCGCTGCTTGCCGCGGCCGGCCACCGAGTACTTGGTCACCGAGGGGTACCCCGCCTCCATGAGCGCGGCCAGGACCTCGTCGGCCTTCTCGGGTCTTACGATGGCGCGCACCATAATCATGTGCATATCTCCTTTCTAAGCTGCGTCCAGCAGGCCGAAGTCCATCAGGAGGCTTTCAAGCTGGGTCTGGCTGATGGGGGTGGGTATGACGAACATGTCGTTCAAGTCTATGGCTTGGGCCAGGTTGCGGTACTCCTGGGCCTGGGCGCAGCCGGGCTTCCACTCGATCACCGTCTTGCGGTTGATCTCGGCCCTTTGCACGTCGTTGTCCCGCGGCACGAAGTAGATCATCCTGGTGCCCAGGAGCTTGGCGAACTCGGCTATCATCTCCTTCTCGTTGTCCACGTTGCGGCTGTTGCAGATCAGCCCGCCCAGGCGCACGCCGCCGGACTGGGCGAACTTCATGATGCCCTTGCAGATGTTGTTGGCCGCGTACATGGCCATCATCTCGCCGGAGCAGACGATGTATATCTCCTGGGCCTTGCCCTCGCGGATGGGCATGGCGAAGCCGCCGCAGACCACGTCGCCCAGCACGTCGTAGAACACGTAGTCCAGGCCGTACTTGTCGTCGTAGGCTCCCAGGGACTCCAGCATGTTGATGGAGGTGATGATGCCGCGTCCGGCGCAGCCCACGCCGGGCTCCGGCCCGCCGGACTCCACGCACATGGTGTCGGAGAAGCCCAGAAGCCGCAGATCCTCCAGGTCCACGTCCTCGCCCTCCTCGCGCAGGGTGTCCAGCACCGAGCGCTGGGCCAGGCCGCCCAAGAGCAGGCGGGTGGAGTCGGCCTTGGGGTCGCAGCCCACCACCATCACCTTCTTGCCCATCTCGGCCAGGCCGGCCACGGTGTTCTGGGTGGTGGTGGACTTGCCTATCCCGCCCTTGCCATAAATCGCTACTTTCCTCATGGGTCGTCCCTCCAAGGGAATGGTGTTGCCCCCCATGGAGCAAGGGTGATGCCAAGCGGGCGCCCCGCCGGGAAGCTCGCGCCTTAACTTGCCAAGATGACAGGCTAATAAATATTCAATTCTGGAGAGGCCCCGTGAATGACGGCCGTCGGGAGGCCAGAGTTGGTGAGGGACGTTGACAATTGTGTTGTACACACTTTACAAAAACGCGCTGGCCGCCAGCGGGCCACGCGAGGCCGGGCACAGGGGCCCCCAGGGACGGGGCGGAGTCCGTACCGTCCCGCCGCCCAAGCGCGGGGGGTGTGCCTGGTTAGGAATAGTGAAGGTGTGGAGGGGCGGGCTACAGGCCGCCGGAGACCACCTGGCGGCGCTGCACGCGCACCATCTCGGTGAGCCCGTATTTTTGCAGGCGGTAGTTGAGCTGGCGCAGGGTGATGCCCAGGGCGCGGGCGGTGCGGCTCTGCACCCAGTCGGCGCGCTCCAGGGCGCCCAGGATTTCCTGGCGGGCCAGGTCGTCCAGGCGCGACAAGCCGCCGGCCTGAATGACGGGTGGGGCCTCGGGCTGGTGCTGGGTCAGGTAGCCGAGCAACTGGGCTGAACCGATGACCGGCTCCTCGCAGAGGATGGCCAGGCGCTCCACCAGGTTTTCCATCTCGCGCACGTTGCCGGGCCAGTGATAGTCGGTCAGCACCTGCCGGGCCTGGGGGTCCAGGGACAGGCGTCGGTTGTACTCGCGGGCGAACTTGTCCACGAAATGGTCCAGGAGCAGGGGGATGTCCTGACGGCGCTCCCTGAGGGGCGGCAGCAGGATGGGCAGCACGTTGAGGCGGAAGAAGAGGTCCTCGCGGAAGCGCCCCTCCTTGACCGCCGCGTCCAGGTCGGCGTTGGTGGCGGCGATGATGCGCACGTCCACCTTGCGAGTCTTGGTGCCGCCCAGGCGCTCGAACTCGCGGTCCTGCAGAAAGCGCAACAGCTTGGCCTGCAAGGGCAGGGTCAACTCCGCCACCTCGTCCAAAAAGATGCTGCCGCCGTGGGCCTCCTCCACGCGCCCGCTCTTGGCCTCGCTGGCGCCGGTGAAGGCCCCGCGCTCGTGGCCGAAAAGCTCCGACTCCAAGAGGTTCTCGGGCAGGGCCGCGCAGTTGATCTTGACGAAGGGGGCGCTGGCGCGGCTGCTCATGGTGTGGATGACCCGCGCCACCAGGGTCTTGCCCGTGCCGGACTCGCCCAAGAGGAGCACCGAGGCCTTGCTGGGGGCCACCTTCTTGACCAGGTTGTGCAGGCGGGCCATGGCCAGGCTCTGGCCCACGATGAAGAAGTTGTTGTAGCGCTCGGATATCTCGGCCTTCAAGAGGCGGTTGTTGCGCCGCAGCTCCTCCTCGCGGGCCTCCACCTGTTTGTTGAGGCTGAAGAACTGGCCTATGAGCTGGGCCACCACGGTAAGAAAGCGCAAGTCCTCCTCGGGCGAGATTTCCTCGCCGAAGAGGCGGTCCACGGTCAGCACGCCCACCGGCCGGCCGTGTACGTGGATGGGCACCCCGGCGAAGGAGATGAACTCCCGCTCGATCTTGCGCGCCCCGGTCTTGTTGAGGAAGCGCGGCTCCTTGCTCACGTCGGGCACGTACAGGGGCTGGCCGCTCAGGAAGATGTGCCCGGTGATGCCCTCCTCGGGGCGGTAGACCCCGCGGCTCATCTGGTCCTTGCTCAGGCCGTGGGAGGCGCGGATGGCCAGGTTGCCGGAGTGCTGGTCCTCCAGGAACACGGTGGCCCGCTTCATGGCCATGGAGTCCGAGAGTATCTCCAGGATGCGCGCCAGGGCCAGGTCCAGGTTGAGGGCCTGGCCCATGATCTGGCTGATCTCGAAGAGGACCTTTATCTCCAGCTCTGTGATGGCGGTTCTCATGGTACCCCAGGCCCAATGCACGATTGGTACCATTTGGGGTAACTAACCAATATTGCTTACGGTAGCCAGCATGAGCCCGGCCGGCGGCCCAGGAGGAGGCGGCGGGCCGGCCCGCGATGGACCAAATGGCCTACCGCCAGGAAGTTTTTGACGATTCATGGTTCCTGGCGGTGGGTTTGGCTTTAGGGGGCCACCCACAGCAGCCAGGCCGTGCACACCAGCAGGGTCAGCAGCATGGGCGGGAAGGCGGCCTTCATGTATTGCAGGAAGCTGATGGGATAACCGGCCTTCTCGGCCAGGCCCACGGTGACCACGTTGGCGGATGCGCCGATCATGGTGCCGTTGCCGCCCAGGCAGGCGCCCAGGGCCAGGGACCACCACAGGATGCCGCTCTCGGCCCCGGGGGTGACCTGGTTGAGGTAGGCCACGATGGGCAGCATGGTGGCGGTGAAGGGGATGTTGTCTATGAAGGCGCTGGCGATGGCCGAGACCCACAGCACGATGACGATGGCCAGGGGCAGGGAGCCCCGGCTCAGGTCGCGGGCCTGATCGGCGATCATCTGGATCAGCCCCGTCTCCTCGGCGCCGGGCACCACCACGAACAGGAACATGAAAAAGATCAGGGTGGGCCACTCCACTTCCCGCTCCAGCATCTCCACGATGTCCACCCGCGAGATGGCCACCAGGGCCGACGCCCCGATCAGGGCGGCGATGGAGGGCTCCATGTGCAGGGTGCCGTGCATGATGAACATGGCGATGACCGTGCCCAGGATGACCAGGCTGTAGGTCAGCAGGCGGGCGTCGGTGATGGCGAAGGCCTGGCGCAGGTGGGCGATCATGCGAGGCACGTCCTCCACCTGGGCGCGCTGGTAGTCGCGGCGGTACCAGAAGAGGTAGTAGACCACGGTGAGCCCCAGGCAGATCAGGCAGACCAGGCCCAGGTTGCTGACGAAGTCCAGGAAGGACAGCTTGGCGAAGGAGCCGATCATGATGTTGGGCGGGTCGCCGATCAGGGTGGCGGTGCCGCCCACGTTGGAGGCGAAGACCTGGGGCATCAAGAGGGCCAGGGGGTTGATCTTGAGGGTCAGCGCGATCTCCACGGTCACCGGGATGATTAAGAGCATGGTGGTGACGTTGTCCAAAAAGGCCGAAGCCAGGGCGGTGAGGACCATGAGCAGGGCGGCCAGGACCGGGACATTGCCCCGGGCCATCTGGAAGGACTTGTAGGCCATCCACTGGAACACGCCGGTGCGCTTCATCACCCCCACGATAATCATCATGGCCATGAGCAGGAAGACCACGTTGAGGTCAATGGCCGCCATGGCGTCATGGTAGGAGAGGATGAAATAGCCGGGATCGAAGGTGCCGGCGGTGTAGCTGATGGCCAAGAGCAGGGAACCGCCCAGCAGGGCGGCCAGGGTGCGGTGCATCAGCTCCAGGGCGATGAGCACGTAGACCCCCAGGAGCACCAGGCTGGCGATCCACAGGGCCGGGGTGACGGCGCGCTCCAGCACCAGGGGCTGGTGGGCCAGGAAGCCGGCCGGCTGGCCGGGGGCCTCCGGGGCTGGCAGCAGGCGCTCCACGGCGTGGCGGAGGGTGGTGAAGGAGGGCTTTTCGATCTGCACCTCCAGGCGGGCGCTGGGCAGGCTGCCCCGGGGCAGGCGCAGCTCGGCCCGGAAGGTGCCCTTGGCCGAGGTCTCGGTTTCGGCCTCCAGGGCCTGGCCCTCCAGGAAGAACCTGACTTGGGCCTCCCTCACCCCCTTGCCCTGGGGGGTCCGCACCTGTCCGCTGATGGTCAGCAGGTCAAAATCAGCCCCGGGCCTCGCCTGGGAATAACCCCAGCCGGGAGATGAAGGGAAGAGGAGCGAGGCTATCGTCAGCAACAAGACGGCCAAGATGCTTTTCATGAGTGCGTCTCGATCTGGACGAGGCGGCCGGCCGCCCGGGGCCTGGCTGGTCCTCCCGGCTGGGGTTGGAGTGAGGGCGGTGGGGAGGCGCGCTGAGGGGCCGGTCATGAACCCGCCGGTGCAGGCGCCTGCCATCATTCGGTTAATTGGCCTGGAGTTTGGGCGTGGCGCCGTAGCCGGGCCAGCAGGACCCGGAGGCCACGGCAGTCCAGGGGGGGAGGCTCCCGCTGAAATCTAATTGTTTTTACTGGCCGACTTTTTCTTGAGGGCGTCCAGGCCCACCCCAATCAGACCCAGCGCCAGGCAGCCCATGCCGCCAAAGGACACCACCTTGACGATGACTGTCCCGGCGGGGCTGTCCTTGAACAGGCCCCCCATGAACAGGCCCGCCACGAACAGGGCCACGCCGGTCAGGGCCAGGGTGCGCCCCCAACTGGACTTGGCCGGGGCCTGCTGGTCTTGGGACTTCTCGGGGGTGGCGCCAGTGATTGCCTGCTCGCCGGCCTCGCTCTGCGACATGCTCGCCTTCCTTGCTGGGCGGGGCTGTCCCCACCCGGGGCCACCGGCGTTCCCGGCTCCCTCCCACAGGGCGCCCGGGACAGCGGCCGGTATTGGCAATGCTCGGAAGGCAAGTATGGCATGGTATCGCCCCAGGCGATTGCTAACATAATATGAGTATATTATTAGTATTATACTAATAATATATCATGCAATATACTGTAATATATTATTATATAATATGGCGGAGGTGGGAGGCCAGATTGCCGCCCCCGCCCCTGAGCCCCAGCTTGGCCCGCAGGTTGGCCCGGTGAAAGGCCACCGCGTGGGACGAGATGCGCAGCAGCGAGGCCACCTCCTTGCTGCTCTTGCCCTGGCGGATAAGATCGGCCACCTTGATCTCGCTGGGGGTCAGCTTGGTCTTCCAGGTGGCCAGGCGGCGCGCGAAGCTGGAGGTGATGTTCTTCAGGTTGCCGGCCAGGACCTCCAGGTGCAGGCGCTGGTCGTCGTCCAGGCGGGTGGACTGGAGGGCGTGCAGGTGGGGCAGCACCAGTTGCTCCACCGTGGCCAGGATGTCCTCCTCCTTTTGCCGGCCCTCCTGCTCCCGCCGCTCCAGCAGGGTGGTCAAGGCCGCGTTGAGCTTCTCGATCTTTTGCAGTTGCAGGGTTATCTCGCGGTCCTTTTTGAGCAGGGCCTGCTCGCCCTCCTTGCCCAGGAGTTCGCCCTGGCCGTCGAACTCGCCCACCACGTTCTCCACGGCGTGGAACAGGGAGCCGTCGCGGCGCCGGCGCTGGCACTGGTAGTGCTCCAGCTTGCCCTTCCGCCGGACCAGGTCCAGGAAATCGGTGAAGTCCCGGGGTTGGGGGTAGAGGCTGGCCAGGTCGCGGGCCTGGGACTCCTCCTGGCTGGCCAGGCCGAATAGCCCCAGGAAGGCCGGGTTGCAGGCCAGGATTTGTCCCTGGGGGGTGGCCAGGTAGTCGCCGGTGAGGTCGTCCTCGAACAGGCGGCGATAGCGCTCCTCGCTGTGGCGCAAGGCCTGCTCGGCCAGGTAGCGGGCGGTGTCGTCGAAAAGGTAGCCCTTGATGGCCAGCAGTTGGCCCTGGCCGTCGAACTCGCCCACCACGTTCTCCACGGCGTGGAACAGGGAGCCGTCGCGGCCCCGGCGCTGGCACTGGTGGTGCTCCAGTCTGCCCTCTTGCCCGAGCCGCTCCACGAAGCCCGCGAACTCCCGGGCCTGGGGGTAGAGGCCGGCCAGGTTGGTGGCCAGGGCCTCTTCTTGGCTGGCCAGGCCAAAGAGCCTCAGGAAGGCTGGGTTGCAGGCCAAGATTTGTCCCTGGGGGGTGGCCAGGTAGTCGCCGGTGAGGTCGTCCTCGAACAAGCGGCGATAGCGCTCCTCGCTCTGCTTGAGGGCCTGCTCGGCCGCCTTGCGCTGGGTCAGGTCGTGCTCCACGGCCACGATAGCCAGCGGCCGGCCCTCTGGATCGCGGCGCAGGCCCCAATGGCTCTCCACCACCAAGATTTGGCCCTGGCGGGTGAGGTGGCGCAGCTCGCCCCGCCAATGGCCGGTTTCGGTCAACCGGGCCTCGATCTCGGCCAGGGGCTGGGGCAGGCCGGTGCTCAGCAACTGGTGGGAAATCTGGCCCAGGGCCTCGGCGGGGCTCCAGCCATAGAGCCTGGCCGCCCCTTGGTTCCAGTAGGTGAGGCGGTGGTCCAGGCCGCTGGCCAGCACCGCCACCGCCGCCTGGTCCAGGATGGCCGCCAACTCCAGGGCCTGGTCCAATTGACGCCGCAGGTCTTGGATGGAGGCCGCCTCCCCCTGCTTGTGGTGTTTCCGGCTGCTCAAGGGCCCCCCGCGCGAGTCTGGTTTGGCCACCCCTAACTATACCCAGGCCGCCGCCAGCCGGGGCTGGCCCAGGAAGGCCGCTGGGCAAATTTTTTGGTCAGACTGGGGCGGCCGCACGGGGGGCCGGGCCTCGGCGCGGGGCCATCCGACGCGGGCTGGCCGCCGCAACCCGGGTTTATCCCACGGATTTGGCCTCCCAAGGCCTGTTCGCGGCCCCTGATCTGTGAAAATGGGGACAACGCCCCGCCGGGGGTTGTGTCAAGCTCATGAAATAGGCTATTGTGCAGCTAATCATAGGGAACAGCCTGCTCGTTCATCTTGTGACGGAGTGTGTCGGAAGGGCCTTGGGCTAGCCTGTACTCGCGCCGGTCGCCGTTGAGCCCCCCTCCTGACCCACCCAGATTTATCCGCGCGCTCCATCTCCTCCCGTGTTCCCCTGGCGGTGGCACCGGCACCGCCCACATGGTCCTCGCTTGCCCAATCTGCGGTCGCCAGGCGCCAGGCGCCTTCCCGCAGGGGGCCAGGTTGGTCCTTTAAGGTACCACCAATTCACCCCGAGGTAATCATATGGAAACCAAGGCCCTGATCCCGGTGGATACCGGACGCAACTCCTTCACCGCCGAGGAATACGCCATCAGGCTGCACTGGCGCATGCCACTGAAGGTCACCCTGCTCAACGTGCTCAACCGCAAGCGCCTGGAGGGGCGGGGCATCAGCCTGGACGACCAGGAGCGCATCCTGGCCGGTATGCGCCGGCTGGCCGAGGCGGCCATGAAGGAGGCGGCCCAGCCCTTTGAGAAGGCCGGCATGGAGTACGAGATACGCATCGTGGAAGGGGCGCCCGGGCCGGCCATCTGCAAGATCGCCGAGGAAGAGGGCTTCGACATGGTGCTCATCCCCCCCAGCGGCCTGAGCGAGCTGGAGGAGATCCTGGGCGGCAGCGTGGTGCGCATGGTGCTTAACAAGTGCGCGGTGCCGGTGGTCCTGGTCAAGCACACCCAGGAGCGGTTGCAGGCCCTGCGCAAGCAGCGGGCCGAGGCCGGGCTGCTGCCGGGCTAGGCCGGGCCTGGGGACGGGACCGCGCATGTGAGCATGCCAGTGGAGGTTTTTGGTTGAGGGAAGCTAGCTAATCTAAAGGGAGGGCGTATGCGATTTTCTAAGATGTTGGCATTGTTGGTGGCGGTACTGATGGCCTTGGCCCTGGCGGCGCCGGTGCTGGCGGCCGAGCAGAAACAAGAACAGAAAGCCCCGGCGGCGGCCCCCAAGAAGCCGTCCCTGGACGCCTGGAAACCCGCCTTTGATTACTCCAAGGCCAAGTACAAGATCAAGGTCAGCAACGTCAGCCACCCCGGCCTCATGGGCGTCTTCGCCGGGTTTGCCATCCGCGACGAGCTGTGGAAGGCCACCAACGGCCAGATCTACTTCGAGTACCTGCCGTTTTCCATGCTGGGCGGCGAGGTGGAGGTCATCAACCAGGTGCAGATGGGCGCCATCCAGGGCATGAGCATCAGCTCGGTGGCCGCGCCCAACATGGGTCCGCGCATGGGCCTGGTGAACCTGCCCTACCTGGTGGACACCTACGAGAAGCTGGAGAAGTTCTGCGGCAACGAGAAGCTCTTTAAGCACTTCCTGGAGGGCATGAAGCACCAGGGCATCATCGGCCTGGACGTGACCAGCTACGGCCAGTACGGCTGGGCCACCACCGTGCCGGTGACCAACATGGCCGAGGCCCTCAAGGTCAAGATCCGCATCGCCGAGGCGCCGGTCAACAAGGCCATCTACAAGGCCTGGGGCTTCAACCCCGTGGCCATGCCCTGGCCCGACGTGCCCACCGCCCTCAAGCAGGGCGTCATCGAGGGCCTGGATCACACCGACCTGGTTTGCTACATAGACAAGAAGTTTGACGTGGCCAAGCACTACACCACCCTCAACTACGCCATGGGCCTGTTCATCTGGGTCTTCAACGAGAAGTGGCTCGACTCCCTGCCCGCCGACCTCAAGGCCACCTTCATCAAGACCGTGAAGGAGACCAGCGCCAAGTACCGCGCCATGACCGTCAAGCAGGCCCAGGAGGCCGCCAAGGACGCCGTGGCCAAGGACGGCGTCACCTACCACAAGCTCTCCGACGCCGACTACAAGAAGCTGCGCGAGTTGGGCGACGCCGTGCACCAGGAGTTCGCGCCCAAGATCGGGCCTGAGTACCTCAAGGAAGTGCAGACCTTCCTGGGTTACACCAAGTAGGCCCTTAATCCATCGGCTAACCAGGGGCCGGGAGCCTTCCCGGCCCCTGCCACACCCCAAGCGAGGCCCCGCATGTTCGACCGCATACTGGCTGCCCTGGACAAGGCCCTGACCTGGTTCGAGGAGTGGACCCTGTTCATTTGCGTGGTGGTGGGGATGGTCTCCCTGTTCATCAACGTGGTCCTGCGTTACGGGTTCAACTACACCATGGCCTGGTCCGAGGAACTCATCCGCGAGAGCATCATCTACACCACCTTCGTGGGCTGCGCCACGGCCATCAAGAACCGCTCCCAGATCGTCATTGACGTGGTGGTGCAGCTCGTGCCCCGCCTGCGCACGCCCTTCACCTGGGTCTGCCACTGCGCGGTGTTGTTCTTCAGCGCGTTCCTCATGCGCATGGGCACGGTCATGGCCATCCAGCAGGCCTCCACGGACCAGACCACGGTCATCCTAGAGATACCCCTGGAAATCCTCTACGCCATCCTGCCGCTGATGGGCGCGCTCATGTTCATCCGCACCGTACAGGCCATGAGGGGCCTGTACCTGGAAGGCAGGGCCGGCAGGGCCGCCGCCTGAGATCAATGCCGAAGAGCGGTTGAATTCAACGGGGGGGGCCGCCAGACCGCCTGGCCCTTGGCCCCCGGGACCAGACACGAAGAAAGGGCTAGCCCGCGATGGAACCGCAGTATCTGCTAATCCTGGTGGTACTCCTGGGGGCCATGGCCCTGACCGTACCCGTTTATCTATGCCTGTTTTTCACGGCCCTGGCGGGCTTCGCCCTATTCACCGACATCCCGCTCATCTTCCTGGTGCAGACCCTGTTCCGCTCCATGGACAACTTCGCGCTTATAGTTGTGTTGTTCTTCATACTCTGCGGCAACATCATGACCTCTGGCTCCATCGTCCACAAGCTGATACGCTTCGCCAACGTCACCGTGGGCTGGCTGCCCGGCGGTCTGGCCATGGCCGGCGTCATGGCCTGCGCCATGTTCGGGGCCATCAGCGGCTCCACGGTGGCCACGGTGGTGGCCATCGGCGGTTTCATGATCCCGGCCCTTATAGAAAACAACTACGAGGAGAGCTTCACCCTGGGGGTTATGACCACGGCCCCCAACCTGGGCATCATCATCCCGCCTTCAATAACCATGATCCTCTACTCCATGGTCAGCTCCTGCTCCCTGGAAGGTCTCTTCCTCACCGGCTTCGTGCCCGGCCTGACCATCACCGTGGCCATGTGCGGCTACTGCTACATCTGGGCCAAGCGCAACCCCGGCTTCAAGGCCGCGCCCATGCCCACCTTCACCGAGTTTTGGGCCGCCTTCAAGGATGGCTTCTGGTCGCTGATGCTGCCCGTGGTCATCTTCGCCGGCATTTTCAGCGGGGCCTTCACCGCCAACGAGGCGGCGGTGGTGGCCTGCGTCTACGCCCTGGTGGTGGAGCTATTCATCCACAAGACCACCAAGTGGGGCGGGCTCAAGAAGATCATGGTCAACTCGGCGGTCACCTCGGCCAGCCTCTTGATCATCGTGGCCGGGGCCACCGCCTTTGGCAAGTACCTGACCATCGAGAACATCCCCACCAAGCTCAGCGAGCTGATCGTGGGCACCATCAGCCAGCCCTGGGTATTCCTGCTCATCATGCAGGTCTGGCTCCTGGTGGTGGGCATGTTTATGGACTGCATCAGCGCCACCCTGATCCTCACGCCCATCTTTTTGCCCATGCTGGAGAAGTTTGAGATCAACGCGGTGCACTTCGGTCTGTTGATGACCATCAACCTGGCCATCGGCTACACCACGCCACCGTTGGGCGTTAGCCTCTACATAACCGGGGCCATGCGCAACAAGGACCTGATATACGTCTCCAAGGCGGCCATGCCCTGGATCATCATCCAGATCTCGGTGCTGATGCTCTACACCTACTGGCCTAGCGCCGTGCTCTGGCTGCCCCGGGCCATGGGCTGGAGCGTGGACTAGGCGCCGCGGGAGCCGGTATTGGCGCGCCTGCCCAGCGCCCACGGCGGGTAGGCCCCAAGCCGGTGCCCAAGATGCGATGGCTTGTTTGCTTGGGTGGTCTCTGTTACCCACTGGCCAGGCGGCAGCTCTCGACCGCGCGATTCTTGCCCTGGTGTCCGCGCGCGGGGACAAAACCCTAGGCCCACCCGTTGGCTGGATCCTGCCCCGATAGCTTCACGCCGATGCCCGCCCCCGCTTGGCCCCCGCCTGGGGCTGGCCAGGGCGGCAACGGCAGCAACAGGCCCGGCCCGGGCGCCCCCGGGGCGAGCCGCGTCCCAGGCCGAGCGGAGCGGATTATGATCGCCGCTAAAGGGGGAGGGGGCTCGGCCCCCGGGGACCGGGAGGCCTGGCGGCAG
>JACQYR010000034.1 GCA_016208115.1 Desulfarculus sp. | reverse complement strand
CGAAGGCCTTCTTCACCCACGCGGCGTGGCTGCGTCAGGGTTTCCCCCATTGCGCAAGATTCCTCACTGCTGCCTCCCGTAGGAGTCTGGGCCGTGTTCCAGTCCCAGTGTGGCTGATCATCCTCTCAGATCAGCTACCCATCGCGGCCTTGGTGAGCCGTTACCTCACCAACAAGCTAATGGGACGCGGTCTCGTCTCTAGGCAAGAGCTTACATGTAGAGGCCCTCTTTGACCGCAATGTCCGCAGACATCGTGGTCTTATCCGGTATTAGCGCACCTTTCGGCGCGTTATCCCAGACCCAGGGGTAGATTAACCACGCGTTACTCACCCGTGCGCCACTTTACTCGCCCTAGCAAGCTAGGGCTTTCTCGTGCGACTTGCATGTGTTAGGCCCGCCGCCAGCGTTCGTTCTGAGCCAGGATCAAACTCTCCGGTTAAATCACAATCGCGTTCGCCTAAGCTAGCGCGATTTTTTACGATTTACCGACATAAGGCTCGCTTTTCGGCGCCCTACTTCCCGCTATTCAGTTTTCAGAGATCAATCCGAGGAAATCTCAGGATAACCTGACCCGAGCATTTTGTCAACTCGGTGAGCGCAAAATTTTACGCTCGGGGTGATTATCTTTCAGAGATCCGCTGCCCGCTTCGACTCGCCTTCCGGCTTGTGGCCGGCCCCGGCGGGCCTGCGCAGCAGCAACGAGGGGGATAGTACCAGACTCGCTCCGGCGCGCAACAGAAAAAATTACTTTTGTGTTAAAATCCTGTGACACCCCACATCTTGGCATCAAATCTGCCCAGTCACCCCACATGTAGCAACCAGCCACCCAAGCTTGCGCGCTTGTGTCAGGTTTTGGCCCCCGCAACCCCCCGAAAAGCAAAATCAAAGCGGAAACAGCCTCGCGGGCCGGCGGCCCGCGCCCCCGGTTTTGGCGGGGGGCATCTATATATGGAAGTAAGCCCGGGCCGCCGCCTGCTCAGGATTTCTTGGTCAGACCCGTGAGGCCGGCCACCACGAAGAACCCCAGCAGCCAGCCCATGAGCTTATGGAAATAGAAGTAGAAGGCCGCCCACCCCGTGGGCACGATGCTCTCGTGGGCCTTGGCCACCTTGACGAAGGGCAACAGCATGTCCAGGCTGTAGGCCAGGCTGGCCGGCCAGCCCAGGCCGGGCTGGGCCGGCGGCCACTGGTGGATTACATAGGTGCCCGCCAGGGCCAGGCCCAGGACCCATATTAGGGAAAGGAACATGTAGGCGCCCAGGCCGTGGCCGATGAAGGCTTGCAGCACCCACAGCCCGGCCCAGCGCCATTTGTTGTGTTTCCAGGCCTCCTGGCGCTCGCGCACCTTGCCGGCAAACAGCACCCGGTTGGCCTTGCCCGCCTGGCCAGCCTCACGCAGCACTTTGGCGCACTGCTCATAAGGTTGGGGGGAGTATTCCTTCTGCTTGGCCAGCCACTTGATAAACCAGGAGGCCGGCCAGGAGGTCATGTGGTCGCCGGCATATTTTTCCCCCTCGCCGCCCAGGTGGCCGTAAGTTAAGCCATCCAGTTTGAGGTCTTGGGGCCAATCGCTTTGTCTGCAGATTATATGTCCAATCTTAGTTCCCGTGAAATCAATGGACTCAAAAGTAGCTCCTTCGAGGAGCAATACCCCACTAATTTTACCGAACCCTAGCCTTACCAAACCATTGAAGCTTGCATCCCGCATAGAAAGAACGCTACCAACACTAATCGTTTCCGCTGTTAATACAATCTTAAGGTCGTCTCTGAATAACTTTCCTTGAACTATACCGAAGGTGGCACCTTCCATTGAAAGCGCACCGCCAATCTTGGCACCAATTAAAATAGTCTTCCCCCTGAATACCGTATTTATGTCTTTACCCTTATCCATGAACATGCTGGAGGACACAGCAATCTTGTCCATACTTAGCTTGCCGTTGAATGTGGCGCCTCTTAAATAAAAATCTCCAGCAATATCGGCACCTAAAAGCGTTGTTTCCCCCTTGAATGCTGCGCCATCACCCATTAGCAACCCGCTTTTACCAACAGCCAACCAGTCCAAGTATACATTTTTTTCGAAAACAGATCCATTCATGGAACACTGTACACCAATCTTGGCGCCTCGTAGGATAGTTTCGCCAAAAAATGCCGCGTTATCATCCATGAGTAAAAGGGTGCCCACAGACAGGGAGTCCATGTTCAACTTGCCCATTAATCTGGCAGATCGCATGGAAAGCTGATCGCCAACGATGGCGCCACTGAGGTTGGCATCCCTCATGATTACAGACCTTGTTAGGAAAAGCGAACTCTCCGTTTTGATCCTATGCAAGACCAATTCTTCGCCTAACCAGGAGCCTTCCAGGGACAGCACGCCAGCCACCTTCAGGTCAAAAGCAGTCAAGCCGCCCACCAACCGTGAGTTATCCAACCACAGATGGCAGATGGGGCCAACTTGGTTCAGCTCCACCTTTTGCACGAAGCATGCTCCGCGTATTCGCACGCCCCTTTCGGTAATGGAGTCTTTCCACGGCCTATGAGTCAGGATTGTGCGTAGGAAGTTGGCCGACAGCCCGCGGAGCTTCCTCTCTTCCTCGGTCCAGGCTTCCTCCACAGAAGGCAACGGACAACTGAGGCAATCTGCTTCGTCACTAAAATCCGCCACCTCCCCTCTGCATACCTTCTCCCACACCCACTTCTCGGGCTCAGTCCACTCCGGGTGCGGGGGCGTGCGGTAGGGCTCGCCAGGCAGGGCGGGGGTGCCAGGCCCACCGTCGTACCAGGGGCGCTTGACCTTCAGCGGGGCCTGGCGGGGCCGGCGTTTTGGCAGGCGCGTAGGTGCCCCAGGGCGCAACCGGCGGATAGTCCCCCCCTTTTTTTCCTCAACCTCTGGCATTTCCCCCTCCTATCGCAAAACAAAGCCCGCCCGCGCCGCCCGTTCAGGGCCGCGCCGGGCGGGCAGGCTTTGTTACTCTAGCATGGCTGGGGGCGATGGCGTCAACCGGCCCGCCGCGGCTCGCGGCCTAGCCCTTGGTGGCCATCTCCACCAGGCGCTGGGCCATGTCGCGCACGGCCATCTTGGCCTTCTCGGCGGTGTGGGCCGGGCAGGCGGCCTTCATGTCGGCCTCGATGATCTGGGTGTCGTACTCGATGAAGCCCAGGAAGGTGAAGCCGGCCAGGGATTTTTGCAGGTATTCCTTATCGGCCTCGCCGCGCACCTTGTTGCCCACGACGAGGATGCGGGTCAGCCCGATGTCCTTGGCCAGCTCCTTGATGTGGTTGGCGGTGTCCACCGAGCGCCGTCCGGGCTCCACCACCACCACCAAAAAGTCCACCCCCCGGGCGGTGCCGCGCCCCAGGTGCTCCAGGCCGGCCTCCATGTCCAGGATCAAGACGTCCTTGCCCAGGAGCACCAGGTGGCTCATCAGGGCCTTGAGCATGGTGGAGGCCGGGCAGATGCAGCCGCCCCCGCCCTTTTGCACCGTGCCCATGACCATGAGCCGCACGCCCTCGTGCTCCAGCGAGAGCTTCTCGGGCAAATCGCCCACGGTGGGGTTGAGCTTGAAGAAGGTGCCCATGGCCCCGCCCTGGCTGTCGGTGCGCTCGTCAATCAGCTCCTTCATCTCGCTGACCGGCACCAGCTTGTGGTAGTCGGGGAAGCCCAGGGCCTGGCCCAGGTTGGCGTCGGGGTCGGCGTCCACGGCCAGCACCTTGAAGCCGCGCTGGGCCAGGGTCTTGGCCAACATGGCCGCGAAGGTGGTCTTGCCCACGCCGCCCTTGCCGCTCACCGCTATTTTCATGCCTATTTCTCCTGATTAGCTTTAATTATTCGGCGTAAAGTATCGTTGTCAGTGTCCACAGCCGCCTTGGGGCCAGCCCGCCGGGGGCCGGGCAAAGAGGCGCAAGAGCGCGGCCAGGTCGGCCTCGCAGGAGCTACCCTGGGGGTGCAGGCGGGCGCAGTCGCGGCCCCGGCCGGCCCCGGTCATGACCTTCAAGAGCGGCAGGGTAAAGGCCCCCGCCTGGATGGCCGCCAGGATGTGGGCCTTGCTCAGGCCCAGGCAGGGGCAAACCACCTCGGTCTCGGGCGCCGTGGCCCAGTCGCGGCTGGCCGCCTCCGGCGCCCCGTGGCCGCCGCAGCCACAGCCGCAAGCCTGGTGCTCGTGGTCATGCGCCATCTTGACCCGCCTTGCGTGGGGGTTGTCCGGCCTCCTGGCCCTGCTCCACCAAGTCGGGATAAAGCTCCCGCATGCAGTCCGGGCATATGCCGTGGCTGAAGGCCGCCTGGGAGTGGGCCTCGATGTAGTGCTCCAGGTTCTCCCAGTTGCCGGTTTGGTTGCGTATCTTCTTGCAGTTGGCGCAGATGGGCAGCAGGCCCATGAGCTGGCGCAGCTCGTTCTCCTTGGCCTTGGCCAGGGCCTGTTCGGCCTCCACGCGCTCGGTGATGTCGTGGCAGGAGCCGATGTAGCCGGCGAACTGGCCGTCGTCGTCCTGGAAGGGCACCCCCCGGTCGAAGATCCAGCGGTACTGGCCGTCGTGGCGGCGTAGGCGGTAGGTCATCTCGAAGATTTCCCGCCGCCCAAAGGCCCCCAGGTAGATGTCCAAGCAGCGCTGAAGGTCGTCGGCGTGCACGCCCTTGGCCCAGCCGTCGCCCAGCTCCTCTTTCATGGCGCGGCCGGTGAAGTCCAGCCAGCGCTGGTTGAAGTAGTCGCACTGGGCCTGGCGGTTGGCCCGCCAGATCAGGATGGGCGCCTGCTCCACCAGCAGGCGGTACTCCAGGGCGCTCAGGTTGGGGGCGTCCATGCCGGCCTCCGGTAGGGGTTGCTATCGGCAAACCAAGACGGAAACGGCGCATGCCCTTATGCTAAGCATGCCTGGGGGGCTTGGCCAGCCCCGGCTTGGCCTGGTTCACGCCTCTGAGCTAGCGCTTGAAGCTGGCCATCATCTTATAGATCGGCAACCCGGCGGCCAGGGCGATGTCCTCGGTGCTGAGGTAGTGGCCGATGTTCTTGTCCATCAGCACGTTGCCCTCGGGCGGGAACTCCTCGTCGCCCTCCCACAACACCAGCATGAACTCCACCCGGGGCAAGGCCCGCACGATGGCCGAGACGTTGCCCACGTCCTGGCCGGGGCGGCCACCCACCTTGGCCGCCAACTGGGGCAGCAATTCCGGGCGCTCGCCGAAGAAGCTCACCAGGGGGGTCTTGGCCCTTTTCACAAAGGCCGACCAGTAGAACTCGCCGGCCTCCACCTCGCGGAAGGTGATCCACTCGCCGCTGGCCGGGGTGCCGTCGGCCCGCTCCAGGTAGTGCAGCACCAGGGCCTGCTCGGCCAGGGGCAGCTCCGGGCCGCCGTCCAGGGCGCGCACGGCCAAGGGCTGGCGGTCCACGGCCAGGGGCCGGCCATAGTAGGCCAGGCGCAGGCCGCCGTCCTCGGCCAGCTCGGCCCCGGCGTGGGCCGCCACCTGGGCGAAGTCGCGCTGGGCCAGCTCGGCCGCCGAGAGATCAAAGCTCATCTGATAGTCATCCACGCGGGCCATGGCCGGGCTCCTGTCTAGGCGAATGGGGGAGATGGATTACGTCCATGCTAGCCATTGGCGCCGCCTTTGTCGAGACTTGATTACCCCTTGGCCGCCAGCCGGGCGGGGCGCTATCATGGGGCCATGGCCAAGAAAAAGAAATCCCCGCCGCCCAAGCCGGCGGCCCCCAAGCAGACGCCCTTTCACGCCCCCTTTGCCGGGCTGAAGGGGGCACTGACCCAGGCCGCGCCCCCGGCCCCGCCGCCCCAGCCCGCCCCGCCCCCGGAGCCGGAGCCCGAACCCGGCGAGGAAGACCTCTTCGCCCAGGCCATGGCGGCGGTGCGGCCCCTGGCCTGCAAGCCGGTGCTGGAGCCCCAGCCCGAGGCCCCCCGGCCCCGCCTGGTCCAGGCCCCCAGCGAGGACCTGGAGGTGCTGGCCCAGTTGGCCGACTTGGTCAGCGGCGGCGGCGAGTTCGATCTACGCTTCAGCGACGAGTACGTGCGCGGCGCCCGCCCCGGCGTGGGGCCGGAGCTGTGCGAGCGCCTGGCCCGGGGCGAGTTCCCGGTGCAGGACTACCTGGACCTGCACGGCCTGGGGCATGATGAGGCCCTGGCCGCCGTGGAGGACTTTTTGGTGCAAAGTATCGCCAAGGGCCTGCGCCACGTGCTCATCGTGCACGGCCGGGGCGCCGGCTCGCCCAACGGCGTGCCGGTGCTGAAAAACGCCCTGGCCCAACGCCTGACCCACAAGCGCCTGCAAAAACGCGTGCTGGCCTTTTGCACCGCCCGGGCCGTGGACGGCGGGGTGGGGGCCATGTACGTGCTCCTGCGCAAATGGCGCGGGCCGGGTGCCCCGGGCTGGGCATAGCGGGTCGGGGCCGGGTGCCCCCGGCTGGGCGTAAACGGGTCGGGCGGGGTTGTCGCATGGGCGGGCCGGGCGGGCTCCCGTTGATAGGCCCTCGGCGACAGGAGAGAACGTCGGGCGGGGCCCGGTGCCCCCGGCTGGGCGTAAACGGGTCGGGCGGGGTTGTCGCATGGGCGGGCCTGGCGGGCTCCCGTTGATAGGCCCTCGGCAACAGGAGAGAACGTAGGGCGGGTTAGCGAAGCGTAACCCGCCAGTCAGGCTGTCGCGCGGGCGGGCCTGGCGGGGCCGGGTGCCCCCGGCTGGGCGTAAACGGGTCGGGCGGGGTTGTCGCATGGGCGGGTCTGACGGGCTCCCGTTGATAGGCCCTCGGCAATAGGAGAGAATGTAGGGCGGGTTAGCGAAGCGTAACCCGCCAACCCGGCGGGCGGGCTTCCGGTGGGAGACGGGCATAATCTGGGGAGGACGGCAATGGTCAATGAAGCGGCGGGCCTGGCTCAAAAACTCCTGGACCTGTGCCCCATCGGCATCATCGGCGTGGACCGCCAGGGCCTCATCACCATCTTCAACCCCGCCGCCGAGAGGCTCACGGGTCGCCAGGCCGCCGAGGCGCTGGGCAAGGACGTGGTGAGCGTGATCTACGGGCAGGCCGCCGAGGCCCGCCGAGTCAAAAAACTACTGTACAGCGAGCAGTTTGGCGGGCCAGGCCGTCTGGAGGGCGTCGAGATCGCCGGCCGCGACGCCCAAGGCCAATCCACGCCCATCAGCCTTTGGGCCTTCATCCTCTACGAGGACGGCGCCGAGGCGGGCAGCGTGGGTTTCTTCTACGACCTGAGCAACCAGAAGAGGTCCGAGGAAGCGCGGCTGATGCAGGAGAAGATGAAGTCCATCCTGGAGATGGCCGGCGCGGTCCTGCACCATTTGTCCCAGCCCTTGCAAGTGATGCTGGGCGATGTCTCCCTGCTGCTGGATGAGACCCCCCAAGAGAGCCCCGTGCGCGACAGCGTGGAGGCCCTCGCCCAAGGCATCACCCAGGTCAAGGTGGTGCTGGATAAAATACGCAAGGTCTCCACGCCGGCCACCGCCGCCTATGGCCGGGAGGGCAAGATCGTGGACCTGGAAACGCCCGACGACCCCGGCAAGGGACCCCAGGGCTAGGCCTGGGCAAGCCTGGATGGGGCAGCCGCCCTGGTGGGGCTACTTGCCCAGGCGGCCGAAATGTGCCAGGGCCAGGCCCTTGTCCTTGTTTTTCTCCAGGCCCAGGCGCTTCAAGAGCGTGTTGCGGTCGGCCCCGATGGTCACCAGCTCGGTGCCCAGGGGCTCGTCCTCGTCGGGGATGAGCCGCGCCGGGTCCGAGGGCTGCGGCGCCGCCTCCCCCGCCTGCACCAGGGGCTGCAAATAAGCCGTAAGCGCCTCCTGGCCGGCCTTCAGGGCGGCCTCGCGCTTGTGGGCAAAGGCGGTCAGCTTGGGGATGTTGGGAAACACCACCGAGAACCCGCCCCCGGACACCGGCAGCAGCACGGCGGGATACTCCGGCAACTGGCTGATAGCCCTTAGCAACTCGGCCTGGGTCAACTTGCGCTTGGCCATGCGCCGCTCCTTCGCGTGAATTGCAAGCAATTTGGTTGTATTGGTTAATATTAACCGATTGTGCGGCAAAGCGCAAAATAATTCGCGGGCGGGGCGGGGCGCCAGCGGAAGAGGCGGTCTGGCCCCCTCGCCCCCAGCGGGGGAGAGGGACGGGGTGAGCCCACCCCAAGAAAACTGCGTTTTCTTGGGGACCCCGGGGCCTCCAGCCATGGTGTCGTTGCGGGGGGGCATCCCGGTAGGGGTGCGGCGAAGCAATCCACCCTGCTTTTCTCTTGGGTGGCCTGGACAATTTATTGTCCAGGCCGCGTAGCGACAAGAGGTTTACAGGAATCACTGGCTGACTACCTGCCGCTGCCCTACCGCGGGCGGGGCAAGATACCTCTTGTGCCTTCGGCACCCGGACAACAAACTTACTCCGGGCCACCCGCCGCAGCCTAACTCACCGCATATCCTAGCTAATTAGTGTCATTGCGGGGAGCATCACGGAAGTGATGCGACGAAGCAATCCACCCTACTTTTCTCTTGGGTGGCCTGGACAATTTATTGTCCAGGTCGCGTAGCGACAAGAGGTTTACGGGAATCACTGGCTGACTACCTGCCGCTGCCCTACTACGGGCGGGGCAAGAAACCTCTTGTGCCTTCGGCACCCGGACAACAAGTTGTCCGGGCCACTCGCCGCAGCCTAACTCACCGCATATCCTAGCGAAATAGTGTCATTGCGAGGAGCACCCCGGCTGGGATGCGACGAAGCAATCCACCCTACTTACTGCCTTTTACGCCAACGCCCCCAGCCTAAGAGCGAAGCGGTAGATTGCTTCACTTCGTTCGCAATGACAGCTATTGCAGTATGTTATGATGGCGCAGGCTGTCGCTACTGCGGGTGGGCCGGGGCAAGAAAAGAAGAAGAAGAGTATCAAAGAAAGGAAAAGGGCTGGGGGCATGGGCGACGAGGAGAAGCAGGAGGGGCGGGAGGCCGAGTTGCGGAAGATTGAGCCGGAAATGTTTACGCTGATATTGAGCGGACATAAGAGATGGGTGGAATCAAATGAAACAGAAGGAATAAGGGCAAACTTTCAAAGGGCCTATCTGGCAGACAGACGGTTTGGAGGGGCCAACTTAAAGCGTGCCAACTTACGTGGAGCCTATTTAGTAAACGCTGACTTTACCGATACGGATTTAGGAGATGCTGATTTAACAGGATCTGTACTCATTAGAGCTCACCTAACTCGAGCTAGCCTCTTTGGTACCAAATTTACTGGGGCCGATTTGCGCGAAGCAGTACTTACCGAAGCATATCTACTAGATATAAATCAACTTGCAGGGGCCGACCTCTCGGGGACAAAACTACCAAAAGATATTGCTAAATTTGAGATATTAGATAATGTTACAGATGGCACGAGGCGGGCTGTCAAGCTATTTATAACATATATTTTAACAATATTATATTTATTGTCAGTTGTTGCTTTAGTAGGTTTTGGCGTGGAAGACTTTGTCGTTAGGCAAGGTAAAGTTTTATTGCCCCTAGGAGTGGGAATCCAAATATCGATTATAAAATTCTGGCATTTGGCTCCGCTAGGGCTGTTACTCTTCTGGGGGTATTTCCAAATATATATGCAGCGCTTGTGGGAACACTTGGCACTATTACCGGCAATTTTTCAAGATGGCGTCCCCCTTGACAAAAAGGCAGCTCCGTGGCTGTTGTTAGGATATATTCGTTCCCACGTGAAGTTGGTTCGCAAAGATGAAAAATCTCAGCTAGAGTTAGATAGAAGCGCTGTCACGCGCCTACAAAATTGGATAATCGTTGGTCTGCTTTGGTGTTTGGCACCTGCAACGATAGGAGCTTTTTGGTATTTGTATCCTTCCGTTATAGGACGACATCCCGAGCAGTTTTTGGGGCAAAGCCTCTTATTTTTTGCTGCTACGGTAACGGCTGTTTCTTTTTATGCGCTAGCAGGCCAAACTCTTCGCCGCGAGGCCTCCGAGAAGGCGAGCCTGGTTGACTTGGCCTGGTTCCTCTTGGGCGTGGTCCCCTTCTTCGCCGCCCTCACCTATTTCCGCTGGCCCGGCTAACCCCTCCTTTCCTTGCCAATTCGCGCACTTTGGGTTAGCATCCCCTAATCGTTCACTCTAGCTTGCCAACCTCAGGCGGGACCGAGAATCATGAATCCTTACGACGAGTTCCTGGAGCGGGGCTACGTGGCCCAGTGTACCGACGAGGCCGCCTTGCGCGAGCTTTTCAGCAGCCAGACCGTGCTGGGGTATATCGGCTTCGACCCCACGGCCACCAGTCTGCACGTGGGCTCCCTGGTGCCCATCCTGAGCCTGGTACACCTGCAACGCGCGGGTCACCGGCCCATCGCCGTGGTGGGCGGGGGGACCGGCATGATCGGCGACCCCTCGGGCAAGACCGAGACGCGCAACATGCTCACCCTGGAGACGCTGGCCGCCAACGCCGAGGCCATCAAGCAGCAGCTCAGCCGCTTCCTGGAGTTCGGGCCCGATAAAGCGGTGATGGTCAACAACGCCGACTGGCTGGCGCCCCTCAACTACATCGAGTTTTTGCGCGACGTGGGCCGGCACTTCAGCGTCAACCGCATGCTGGCGGCCGAGAGCGTGAAACTCAGGCTGGAGCAGGAGCAGGGCCTAAGCTTCATCGAGTTCAACTACGCGCTATTGCAGGCCTATGACTTCATGCACCTGGCCAAGACCATGGACTGCCGCCTGCAAATGGGTGGCAACGACCAGTGGGGCAACATCGTGGCGGGAGTGGACCTGACCCGGCGCATGATCGGCAAGACCGTCTACGGGCTCACCTTCCCGCTGTTGACCACCAGCACGGGCGCCAAGATGGGCAAGACCGCCGCCGGCGCGGTCTGGCTGGACGCGGCGCGCACGCCGGTCTACGACTTCTATCAGTACTGGGTCAACACCACCGACGAGGACGTCTCGCGCTTCCTGCGCCTGTTCACCTTCCTGCCCATGAAGGAGATAGAGGAACTGGACCGCCTCACCGGCGCGGACATCCGCCAGGCCAAGGCGGTCTTGGCCTATGAGGTGACCAAGATCGTGCACGGCGAGGCCGAGGCCAAGACCGCGCGGGCCGCGGCGGGCGCGGCCTTCGGCTCCCCCGGGACTGGGGACTCCGAGGGCGTGCCTCACACCCTGGTGCCCCGGGCGCGGCTGGAGGCCGGGGTGCCGGCGTTTCAGCTATTCGTGGAGACGGGGCTGTGCTCGTCCAACTCCGACGCCCGGCGCCTGGTGGCCGGCGGCGGGGCCTACGTGGGCGAGACCCGGCTGACGGCCTTCGATCAGCCGGTGACCCTGGACATGGCCAGCGAAGACGGGGTCTTGTGGTTGCGGGCCGGCAAGAAGAAGTATCACCGGGTGCTGCCCGGGTAGGCCAGACCAGAGGGGCGGCGGCCCCCCGGGGACGCACGCTATCCAACAGCCTTGCATCGGCCCGATTTCCGCAAACGGCAAGAAACGGGCGGGGATAAACCCCGCCCGTGTGTTCTTAATTTACCCCCGCGAGCGCCCGGCGGGAGCCGCCAGCCAAGGCTAGAGGGAGGGCTGCAACCGACCCGTATATGCCCCGCCGGGGGCACCCGGCCCGACCCGTATATGCCCCGCCGGGGGCACCCGGCCCGACCCGTATACGCCCAGCGGCGGGCACGCCGCCGACCGTGGCTCGCGGCCCGCCGGCCTACTCGGCGGGGGCTGGCGTGCCCAGGCAGTGGTGGTCAATCAAGGCCAATAGGCGCTCGGTCTCGGGCTTGCTGGCAAAGGCGTCGGCCCCCACCCGCTGGCACTTGGCGGCCATCTGCTGGTTTATCAGCGACGAGAAGATGATGACCGGCACCTCCAGGCGCAGGTCCTGCTTGACCTGGCGGCAGAGGGTCAGGCCGTCCATCTTGGGCATCTCGATATCGGTGAGTATCAGGTTGAGGTACTGGTCCATGGGCCGGCCCTCTTGCTGGGCCTGGATTTGCAGGGCCTTGACGGCATCCAGGCAGTCCTGGCCGTTGTCGAAGATCTTGAGCCCCTCGTAGCCCACGGCGGTGAGGATCTTGCCCACCTTGGTGCGGATGACCGCCGAGTCCTCGGCGAAGAACAGGTGCATGCCCCGGCGGCGCTCATGCAGGGAGGGCTCCTGGCCGGGGGCCTCGTTGTAGTTGATAACGCTCTCGGGGAAGATGTCGCCCACGATGCTCTCCAGGTCCAGCACCAGGACTTCCTTGCCGCCCAGGCTCACCGAGCCGGTGACCAGGGGGTTGTTGGCGGCCAGGTAGTGGTTCAAGGGGCAGAAGTCGCCCCAGGAGACCCGGTGAATGCGCTGGATGTGGTCGGCGATGAAGGCGGACGTCATCTTGTTGAACTCGGTGACCACCACCACCTGCTTGGCCGACTCCCGGCCTTGGGGCAGTTCCAGGTAGGCCCGCAGGTCCAATAGCGGGATGGAGCGGCCGCGCAGCAGGAACACCCCGGCTATGGAGGGCGGCTGACCGGGCATGGTGGTGATGGTCAGGCCGTCCAGGGGGATGAACTCCCTGATCTTGGCCACGTTGACCCCGAAATGGTTGCCGCCGAGCACGAACTCGGCCAGTTCCACCTCGTTGGTGCCGCTGTCCAGCAGAATCTCTTGTCTGGCCATATGCCTTCCCGCCCAGCCGCTCTATTCTCATGGGGCGGCCGCCGCTATTGCTGGTCTTCACCTTGGACAGGCCTGGGTATGCCACGCTGGCGCCCGGCGCCGGGGGGCAGGCCCTCCGTGGCCACGCCATCTGCTAGTAAGGCTACCAGAGAATATGTCTTTGTGTCTACAGGGCCGCGAGCCACGGCGGGGCCGCGAGCCGCGGCGGGCGTAAACGGGTCGGTTCAGGCTGTCGTGCTGGCCAGCGACGCCGGCTCCCGGTGCAGGGCAGGCCGGATCCAATAAAAAACCGGGGCAGCCCCTGTATCTTGCAGAGGCTGCCCCGGCTTGGTTCACGAGGTTTTCATCCAACTAGCTCCGTCGGGAGCCGCCGGCCTTGGTTCTTTCTACAAGCTCACTCGACCCGTATACGCCCAGCGGCGGGCACGCCGTTAGTTGGTCTGGGTGATGGCCGTGAGCACCCAGGGGTTGGGACCCACCGGCCGGGTGAAGGTCCACAGTTCCTGGAACTTCACCGGCTGGGTGTTGGAGCCCTCCACCACCTGGCCGGTCTTTTCGTCCACGGTGTAGTCCAAGAGGTTGGCGGTGATAAAGGCCGTGAGGTAGTCCTGCCCCTGCTCCTGCCAGGCCTGGCCCAACTCCACCGAGCGCACGGCGATGTTCTCCAGACGGTTGATCTGGCCCTTGGACTTGATCTGGCCGATGCCGTTGTTCAATATGCCCAGCATCTCGGCGGTGAGCAGGCCGCCCACGCTGGAGATGTCGCGCTGGCCATAGGCCGCCTGGATCTGGAAGAAGGCGTCCATGACGTAGTCCTTGAAGGCCTGCTCGTTGAAACCGGGGTCCATGGAGCGGATGTAACCCAGCCCCTGGGCCAGTTCCTGGGCCGGGTCGGGGCCATAGGAGGGCGGCGGCGGGGGCGCGTAGCTGGCGCTGGGCGGGGGCGGCGGGGCATAGCCGCCCGGGGGCGGCGGGGCCGGCTGGCTGTCGCCGGAGCCGCCGAAGAGGCCGCCCAGCATGCCGCCCAGGCCGCCCGAGGAGCCGCCCTGGCCCTGCTGCCGGCGGCGCTTGACCAGGAAGTAGTACAGGCCGTATATCACGGCCCCGATGAGGATCAGATCGAAGAGGCCGGGGCCGCTGGACTGGCCAGCCCCGCCACCCGCGCCGCCGGCGCCGGCGATGCCCCTGAAGAGCATGGCGCCGGCGAAGCCGCCCAGGAGACCGCCGGCCATGCTGCGCATGAAGCCGCTGGTCTGGGGCTGGGCCATGGGCCTGGGGGGAGGCGGAGGCGTGCTGGGCCGAGCCTGGGGCTGCACCGACTGGCTGGGCGGCGGCGGCGTGGTGGGCCGGCTGCTGGGGGCCGAGGGGCTGACGCTGCGGCTGCCGGTGCTGCCCGAGGACCTGCCGCCCCCGGCCCGGGCCCAGGCCAGTTCGCTGAAGGTCAGGCTGAGCAGGCAAATGATGCCCACCACGGCCAGGCAGGTTTTCAGTCGCGAAGAGCGGGTCATGTTGGTCTCTCCATGATCGTTGGCGGTCTCGTGGCCGAAAACAACCCTCTTGCGGGGCCGGAGGGCTCCGCAGACCAATTATATCAGCAAACGGACCCGAAAGAAGACTCTATGCGCGCCCCGGCCCCGATTCCGGCTGCTCCGGCAGGCTGGCCAAGAGCCCCAGCACCTCGTCCACCTCCAGGTCGCGCCAATGGGCATAGGCCTCGGCCACCGCGAAGTAGGGGCCAGTGCGCACATTGGGGCAGACCAGCTCGTCCACCAGGGGCAGGAGGCGCTGGTGGGCCGAGGCCGAGGCCGTGGGCGCGGCCACCACCAGGCGGACCGGCGCCTGTTGGCGCACGATGCCCACCGCCGAGGCCATGGTCACGCCCGAGGCCAGGCCGTCGTCCACTAGGATGACCACGCGGCCCCCCAGGTCCGGCGGGCGCGCCCATTCGCCGTAAACCGCCAATCGCTCCCGGATGCTGGCCAGGGCCTTCTGCTTCTGGGCCTCGACCTGGGCCGGGGTCAGGCCCAGGCGGGCCAGCAGGTCCTGGTTGTAGATGGCCGCGCCATCGGCGGCCACCGCCCCGAAGCCAGCCTCGGTGTTGCCGGGTATCTGAATCTTGCGCACCACCAAGAGGCGCAGGGGGCAGCCCAGGGCGCGCGCCACGGGCACCCCCACGGCCACCCCGCCGTTGGGCACCGCCAGGACCATGGTGCCCGGACCGGCATGGGGGGCCAAGAGCCCGGCCAGCACCTGGCCGGCCTGGGCGCGGTCCGTGAAGGGAGGGGAGTAATAGGGCATGGTTGGCGCTCCTGGAGGCCCCTCGCCCTGCCCTCTCCTCCGGCGGGGGAGGGGGCAAATAGAGGCACAGATTCATTGTGGGATGGGCTGGTGGCCTCTGGCCCCGTGGCTCAACAGCTTCATTCCTCTTGTGGCCCTGGCGCAATTGAGATGCCTGGTTGCGCCGCGCTCCACACAACCCGCGGAACCATTAACCAAACACCGGCGCTAGGCCGGAGGCGCCCCCTGGCCCACGGCCGGCCGGGGAAGCTTCTATGATCGTTAGATTCCCCTGCCGCACAAGGTGTGATTCTGCTATAAGGATACCATTATCTGGTCTTGTCCCTTTGCTCCCCTGCCCCCGCGGCCCCTGCCCCAGCCCATTACGCCGGGCGGCAGGCCGCGCCACGTCCACCCACGCAGGCGAGAGGTGACCACAATGATAAAAACATGGTTCGGCGCCTGGTTGGCCCTGGGGTTGTCCGTGCTGCTCCTTGCCCAGCCCGGTCCGGTCCTGGCCATCCCCGCCACCCAGGCCGGGCTGGACATGATGCACGGCATGTGCTACTCGCCCACGCCCAGCGACTTCAAACCGGGATCGGGTGTCTATTACGACTCCGACTTCACCAACGACAGTTTCCGCGCTCTTTGGGGCATGGACACCACCGCCGGCGTGGGCAGGCAGGATCTCAAGAACCTGCACGATAACCTGCACGTAAATGTCTTGCGTCTCTACGACTGGAACACGCCCTCGGCCCGCAACCACGTTAACTTCCTCAATGAGGCCGCCAGCCAGGGCATCAAGGTCATGATCCCCATCTCCAACTACTTCATGGGGCTGGCCCAGAACAACGACCCCAAGGCCAGGACCTTCATCGAAAGCATCGTGGCCGAGGCCTTCGAGGGCAACAAGCCGCGAAGCGCAGCCCTCTTCTTCTCCATCGGCAATGAGTTCTCCCTCAACGGCATCTCGGCGGACACCGTGGCCACGGTGACCGAATGGGTGGTCAGGAAGCAGGACGCCCTGGGCGTGGCCGCGGCCGACCGCCTGTTCATCACCGCGCCCGTGGACTTCGGCGTCCATGGCGACCCCCATAGCCGGCCGGCCATCGTGGACCTGGTCAACCTCAAGAACGCCTTCGCGGCCAACTCCTACCTCAGCGCCCAGAACATCTACCGCGACAAGTACGTGGCCAGCATCAACACCTTCAACGACCAGGCCTATCTGACCAGCTACCTGTCCTCCACCTTCGCCAGCGCCCTGCCCGACACCTACGTCATGGCCACCGAACTGGGCAAGAGCGCCAGCGAGCTGGGCGGCGACCGCAACCAGCAAGCCACCTGGCTGCAGGGACAGGTCAGTGCCTTCCTCACCTCCAGCAACTCCAAGGTGCTGGGCGCCTGCGCCTTCCATTTCTTCGACCAGCCCTGGAAGGGTGGCAGCGAGGGCACCTTCGGCATTCAGCACTTTGACCCCAGCAAGACCGCCGTCACGGTGGGCTCCGGCGCCAACGCCTATCTGATGGATTACCTCAAGGCCTGGCCGGCATACCAGAAGGTGGCCGACGCCTACAAATAGAGTGGGGCCGGGCCTGCCCGGCCAGCCACCACAACCCGCGACGACCACGGCCGTACCCTCCAGGGAGAGTCCGGCCCCGCCGTTTTCCTCCGCTCCAAGATCATTCCTTGCTGAAAACTATCTTGTCTCCCGCCACCTCGGCCTGGATGCGGTCGCCCTCCACGAAGCTGCCGTCCAATATCTTGAGCGCCAGGGCGTCCTGCAGGTGGTGCTGGATGGCCCGCTTGAGGGGGCGCGCGCCATAGGCCGGGTCGAAGCCGGCGTTGGCCAGAAACTCCAAGGCCTGGTCGCTCAGGGTCAGCGAGAGGCCCCGCTGGGCCAGCAGCTTGTTGAGCCGGGCCATCTGGATGCCCACGATGCGGCCGATGTGCTCGCGGTCCAGGCTGTGGAAGATGACCACGTTGTCCACCCGGTTCAAAAACTCGGGCTTGAACTGGGCGTGCAGGGCGGCCAGCACCATCTCCTTCATCTGGGCGCGGTGCTCCTCGCCGGCCAGGTCCTGGATGAATTGGGAGCCGATGTTGCTGGTCATGATGATGATGGTGTTCTTGAAATCCACGGTGCGCCCCTGGCCGTCGGTAAGCCGTCCGTCGTCCAGGATTTGCAACAGGGCGTTGAAGACCTCGGGGTGGGCCTTCTCCACCTCGTCGAAGAGCACCACGCTGTAGGGCCGGCGGCGCACCGCCTCGGTCAGGTAGCCGCCCTCCTCGTAGCCCACGTAGCCCGGAGGCGCGCCGATGAGCCGGCTGACCGTGTGCTTCTCCATGAACTCGCTCATGTCCAGGCGGATCATGGCCTGCTCGTCGTCGAACATGAACTCGGCCAGGGCCCGGGCCAGCTCGGTCTTGCCCACGCCGGTGGGTCCCAAGAAGATGAAGGAGCCGATGGGCCGGTTGGGGTCCTGCAACCCCGAGCGCGCCCGGCGCACGGCGTTGGACACGGCGATGATGGCCTCTTGTTGCCCCACCACCCGCTTGCCGATGCGCTCCTCCATGGTCAGGAGCTTGTCGCGTTCGCCCTCCAGGAGCTTGGCCACGGGGATGCCCGTCCACTTGCCCACCACCTCGGCCACGTCCTCGGCCCCCACCTCTTCCTTGATGAGCGCGCGCTCCTTCTGCAAGACCCCCAGGGCCTCCTGAGCGGCGGCCAGTTCCCGCTCCTTGGCCGGGATGATGCCGTATTGCAGCTCGGCGGCGCGGTTGAAGTCGCTGGCCCGTTGGGCCTGCTCCAACTGGGCCCGCAGTTGCTCGATCTCCTCCTTGGCCTGCCTGATCTTTTGCAGGGCGTCCTTCTGCCGCTGCCACTGCTCCTTGACGCCATCGCGTTGGGCGGTGTCCTGGGCCATCTCCTGCTGGAGCTTCTCCAGGCGCCTCTGGCTGCCCTGGTCCGACTCCTTCTTGAGGGCCTCCTGCTCGATGGCCAGTTGGGTCAGGTGGCGCTCCAGGCCGTCCAGCTCGGCGGGCAGGGAGTCTATGTCTATGCGTATCTTGCTGGCCGCCTCGTCAATCAGGTCTATGGCCTTGTCGGGCAGGAAGCGGTCGGTGATGTAGCGCTGGGAGAGCGTGGCCGCCGCCACCAGGGCCGAGTCCTTGACCCGCACGCCGTGGTGCACCTCGTACTTCTCTTTAAGCCCGCGAAGTATCGCTATGGTGTCCTCAACCGTGGGTTCGACGATCAACACCGGGGCGAAGCGCCGCTCCAGGGCGGCGTCCTTCTCTATGTTCTGGCGGTATTCCTTGATGGTGGTGGCGCCCACGCAGCGTAGCTCGCCCCGGGCCAGGGCGGGTTTGAGCATGTTGCTGGCGTCCATGGAGCCCTCGGCCTTGCCGGCCCCCACGAGGGTGTGCATCTCGTCTATAAAGAGGATGATGTGGCCGGCGGCCTCGCCCACCTCCTTGAGCACCGCCTTGAGCCGGTCCTCGAACTCGCCGCGGTACTTGGCCCCGGCGATGAGGGCGCCCATGTCCAGGCTCACCACCTGCTTGTTCTTGAGCCCCTCGGGCACGTCGCCCGCCACGATGCGCTGGGCCAGGCCCTCCACGATGGCCGTCTTGCCCACCCCGGGCTCGCCGATCAAGACGGGGTTGTTCTTGGTGCGGCGGCTCAGGATCTGGATGGTGCGGCGTATCTCCTCGTCGCGGCCGATGACCGGGTCCAGCTTGCCCTTGGCCGCCAGTTCGGTGAGGTCGCGGGCGTAGCGCTTGAGGGCCTGGTACTTGTCCTCGGGGTTCTGGTCGCTGACCCGCTGGCTGCCGCGGATGTCTTTCAGCACCCCCATGATGGCCTCGGGCGTTACGCCGGCCCCGCGCAAAATCTCACCCGCCGGGTCCTTGGCCTCGGCCAAGGCCAGCAGGAGGTGCTCGATGGAGACGTAGTCGTCCTTCATGGCCTCGGCCTTGGCCTCGGCGGCCTGCAAGACCTGCAAGCTCGCCTGGGAAAGCTGGGGCTGGGCCGCGCCGCCGCTGACCTGGGGCAGCTTCTGCTGGGCCGCCTCCAGCTCCCCCAAGAGGCGCTCCGGGCTGGCCCCCAGCTTGCCCAGCACCGGCCGGGCGATCTCCTGGCTGGTCTCCAGGATCACCGTCAAGAGGTGCGCCGGCTCGATCTGGGGGTTGCCTCGCTTGCTGGCCAGGGAGATGGCCCCCTGCACCGCCTCCTGGCTCTTGACCGTGAGCTTGTCGAAACGCATATATGGTCCCTCTGGCAAAAAGGTTGATCGCGTCTGGCCGCCAGCAAAAGACCCCGGCCTTGATGGTCGGGGCCGTCCCCCTCTGGCGTCAAGAAAAAGGTAAGCACGGGGGGTTGTTTTGCAAGCTGCCGGTATGGCTGGCCAAGCCCCGCCGGGTCCGCCGGGGGGCTGGGTGGCTAGGAGCCTGGCGGAGTAATACGCAGACAGGCTCCTGGGCGGGCCATGGACGGCCCGCCCGAAATCAGGCCAAATTATCATTTGGCCTGATTTCGCAAGCTTGCCAAAATTTACTTTTGGCAAGCGCCAAGAGGAGAAAGCCATGGATGGCTTTCTCCGACACACACCTAGGCCTTGCCGTCTCCCTGGTCCGGCTTGTCCATCAACTCGGCGTAGAGCTCGGCGGCGCACTGGGGGCAGATGCCGTGGGTGAACTCGGCCTGGGAGTGGTCGCGGATGTAATTCTCCAACTGCCGCCAGTAGCCCTGGTCGTCGCGGATCTTCTTGCAGTGGGCGCAGATGGGCAATAGCCCGCTGAGTATCTTGACCTGGGTCAATGACTCCTGCAATTCCCGGGTCTTGGCCTCCAGCTCGGCGGTGCGCTGGGACACCCGCTCCTCCAGTTGCTCATGGGAGGCCTTGAGGCTCAAGGACATGCGGTTGAAGTCCCAGGCCAGGTCGTTCCATTCCTTTAGGCCCATGGGCGGTATCTGCCGGCCCAGGTTGTGGGGGTCGTCGGCAATGGCGCGGGCGTGTTGGCGCATGGCCTCCAGGGGGCGCTGGAACCACAGGCGGTGCAGCAATAGCAGCGTCGCGATTATGCCCGCCAGCCCCACCAGCAAGAGGCCCGAGAGCTTGAGGGCGAAATCCCGGTTGCCGGCCAGGGCGGTGGCCAGGGGCACCCGGATGGAGACGGCCGAGACCAGCTCCCCCTCCTGGCGCTGGAAGCTGCGCAAGGGTCCGTACTGCTCCACCATGCCCCGGGGGGCCAGCTCGGGCTGGCTGTGGCAGCGCAGGCAGGATTTCTCCATGGCCTCCCCCCGGCGCAGGTACACGAAATAGGGCTGGCCATCCAGGACCCTGATGGCCGTGCGCTGGTCCAGGCCGGGGTCGGCCTTCATCTCCTCGATGAAGGCGCGCTCATGGTCGTCGGCCTCGTTCCGGGGGCTGCGGGCGTTGATGGCGCACTCCTTATAGTAAAAGCCGTCCTTGGCCAGCGCCTGGTAGTGCTGGTCAATGCCCCGGATGGCATATGTGGAGGACATCCAGGCCGGCTCGAAGTATTGGGGGTCGGGCGATTTGTCCAGCAGCTCGAAGACCTTGGGCTTGAGCTGGTGGGCGAAGTAAGAGTGGATGGCCAGGTTGCGCTCCAGCATGTGGCGGGCTTCGCTCTCGGCCTCCCGCAGGGCCTCCTGGCCCAGCAGGTCGCGCACCAGCCACAGCAAGGCCCCCGCCGCGCAGGCGAAGACCAGCACCACCGCCAAGAGCATGGCGTTTCGGGCTTTCATGGCCACCCCTAGCAGGCGCTCCCCAGGCAGGAAAGGCAATACGTGCTTTTCACATGGATTTGGGTGGAGACTGTTCCTACAGGTTAGCAAACCCGGCGCGCCTGGCACAAATAAAAAGGTCTATCGCCCGGGGGATGGCTAGGGTTGCGCGGGCGGCGGGGCCTCCGGGCCGGGCTGGCCGCCGGCGGGCGCCGGGGGCTGGTCCTTGGGGGGTGCTGGCCGGCGTTGCAGGCTGGTGGGGCGTTGGCCCTGGATGCGCTGGTTGAGCAGCACGTCGCGACTGCCCTGGCCGGGGGTGGCCCCCCGTTGCAGGCGGTGGCGCTGGCGGAAGCTCTGGGGGGTCTCCTGGCCGTCGCTTGGGCCGGGCTTTTGGAGGCGGGCCTTGGCCGGGGCCGGCATCTTGCCCAGGCTGCGGGCGGGGGTCTGGCCGGTGAGCTTGCCCGGGGCCTTGAGGTTGCGCTCCTTGACCGCGTCCTGCAACTCGGGCGGGGTCTTGAGCCCCTGGGCGCCGGGGGTCGGGGCGGCCAGGGCCCCGCCGGCCAGGCAGAGCAGGCAGGCCAGGGCGGCGATGACGGGCAGGCGTGCGATCATGGCCACCTCCCCCTTCCCGGGCACTCGGTTCACTTGCATGCTCCAGCCAGCCTGGACGGGAGCCGCCGGCCCAGGCCCAGGCCGCAGCCCCACCCGACCCGTTGCGCCAGCCTGGGCACCCGGCTCACTTCACCGGGAAGTCGAAGAAGGTGTTGGGGTAGGGCTCGTCCTTGAGGGTGTAGTGCCACCACTCCTCGGCCAGGCTCTTGAAGCCCTGGGCCTCCATGAGGGTCTTCAACAGCGCCCGGTTGGCCCGCTGCTGGGGGCCGACGCCGGGGTTGGCGGTGTGGGATATCTCGTGGAAGCAGTCAAAGCCCCCGCCCATGTCCAGGCCGTTGTCCGGGTAGCGCGTGACCGCCGGCTTGAAGCACTCCACCTGGCGGGCGGGGTCAAAGGCCGGCTCTTGCGCCGCCGGCAGGGCCACGATGGTCAAGTCCACGGTGGAGCCCCGGCTGTGCCCCGAGCGTTCGGCGATGTAGCCCTGGGGAAAGAGCACTTTTTTGTCCAGCGTGGGATAAAATTCAGCCTTGGTTAGCGTATCTTCGGTGTCTTTGGCCCAGCGCACGAAGTGGTCCACGGCCCGCTGGGGGCGGTAGCAGTCGTATATCTTGAGCGACAGGCCCAGGGGCAATAGCCGCTCCCGCACCCGCGCCATGGCCTCGGCCGCCGGCCGGGTAAGGAGGCACTTGGGGGCCTCATAGCCCTGCACGGGCACGCCCAGGAAGTTGTGGTTGGTGAAATAGCGCATGTCCAGGCGCAGGCCGGGCACCACCTCGGCCACGTCCAGAGGCCCAGGCAGAGGGCTAGAAGCAGGAACAGCAATCTGGCGATCAACAGCGCTGGCTCCTAGGCTGGCTGGGTCACGGCGGCCCCTCAGGGGCAAACGTGCAGCCGGAAGGTGAAGGCCGCGCTCTTGAAGTCGTTGCAGGCCAGGAGGTAGCGGTCGCCGGGCGCCGACTGGCCGAAGCCCTCTATCTGCCTGACCAGGGCCTCCAGGCTGGCCTGGGCCTCCTCCTTGGTCTTTTGCTGCAAGGCCATGACCCGCACCTCGGCGCGGGTGGCCAGGAGCCTGTGGAACTGGGGGATGATCTGGCCCTCTTGCAGGCCCCACTCCATGCCCAGGGCCATCTTGACGCCCTTGAGCTGGCCGCCGGCCTTTTCCAGCCAGGCCAGGTCCAGGGGCCAGTGGGGGTCGTCGGCCTTGGCCCAGTGGGGCGAGCCCACCCAGAAGCCGGCCTCCCGGCCGGCGGCGCCCAGCTTGGCCGCCAGTTGGCGGGTCAGCTCGGCGTCGCTCCAGTTGGCCTCCAGGGCGTCGGCGGGCAGGGGGTCCAGAAGCTCCATCAGCTTTTGTTCCATGGGATTGTAGCTGCCGCTCATTTTCTTACCCCCTGTGCGAGATGGTGGAAGGCCAGCCGAAATGCGTGCTGGCCCATCTTTCGCCTTTTCGCGGGGCCTGTCAAGGCCGGTGTAGGTCAGCCGTAACGCAGGGTTGAAGGACACCGTGAGCCCAACCGCGCCCCCAAACCGAGATGGGCGGGGAAAACCCCCGCCCCTACATTAAGGCAACTATTTCGTAGATTTTTCTTGGCTCTCCCTAATCCTTGATCCGGCCTCGCAGCCACAGGATTTGCCGGGCCAGGCCGCGCCAGGCCCGCACCTCGCGGGTGGTGATGCCCCCGCGCTCCAGGGGGGCCTTGAAGGGGCGGAAGAAATGGTCGGGGTTATCGGCGGGTATGGAGCCCACGGCCACCAGGGCCTGTTTGAGATGGCTTTTGAGCCCCTCCAGCTCCTTGAGGGTGGCCGGCTGGGGCCGGGCGCCGGGGCCTGCCGCCAGGCCCGCGCCCTCCAGGGCGGCCTGGCGCAGCTCGTAGGCCAGCACCATCACCGCCTGGGCCAAGTTCAACGAGCTGGCCCGGTCGGTGGGGATGCAGACCGAGAGCCCGCACAGGTCCACCTCCTCGGTGTTCAGCCCCTTGTCCTCGGGGCCGAAAACCACCGCCACCCGGCCCTGCCCCGCCGCCAGGAGGGCCTGGGGCGCGGCCTGGCGGGGGGTGGTCAGCCGGCCCCGGCGGCGGCCCTGGCGGGCGGTGGTGGCGATGGCCAGGTTGCAGTCCTCCAGGGCCTCGGCCAGGTGGTCATGGGTCCGCATGGCCTTTAGCACCCCCGCCCCGGCCTCGGTGGCCAGGCGGGCCATGGGCTCGGGCCAAGGGCGCTCCGGGGCCACCACGCTTAGGCCCCCCAGGCCCATGTTGGCCACGGCCCGGGCCGCCGCCCCGATGTTCTCGGGGAACTTGGGCCGGCACAGCACCATGACGATATTGCCCAGTCGCTCCAGCATGGCCGCTAGCATAAACCAGGGCCGCCGCCAGGGCAAGCCGGGAGCCCCCGCTCCCAAAACGGGTCGGGTGAGGTTATTGTCCCTCTCGGCTCCGTTGGCTCCCGTAGGAGCCAGTTGAATCATACAAAAGGGCCGGCGTGAGGGGGCCGCTCCGGCTAGCAGGCCAGCACCGCCTGCCGCACTTTCTGGGCCGTGGCCAAGACCACCCCGATGTTAAGCATCTCCTGCCTGCCCCGGGGGTACAGACCGGAGATGGCGTCCTCCACCAGCACGATTCTAAAGTCGCGCTCGCTGGCCTGGTAGATGGAGGTACGGGGGCAGTTGGGATAGTTGCAGCCCATGAAGACCAGGGTGTCCACCCTCAGGCCGGCCAGGTGGTCTTGCAGGGGGGTGCGGTAAAAGGCCCCCCAGCGGGGCTTGTATATGGCCATCTCGTGGCCGCCGATCTCCTGGACTTGTCCGGCCAGCAGCAGGGCCGGGTCCAGGCGGATATCTTGGGGAAACAGGGCCCCGGCCAGTTGGCAGCCCGGGCTGCCCTCCAACAAGATTTGCGCCCCCTGCTCCACCGCCTGCCGGCGGCACAGGTCCACGTTGGCGCCGTCCCGTTGGTATATCCTCACGATGTGCACGATGGGCAGCCCCATCTGGCGAAAGGCGTCCAGGACCAGCCGCATCTGGGGCAGGGCCGCCGAGGTGCCTGGAATTTCCAGAGGATGGCCATCCAGGGTGTCACACTGGGTATCAATG
>JACQYR010000033.1:3558-9750 GCA_016208115.1 Desulfarculus sp. | reverse complement strand
CGGCTGACCCCGGAAATGGTAAAGGCCCAAGAGCTGGCCGGCGAGGCCATCACCGCCAAGCTCACCCACGCCCCGGGCAACGGCGCAGCCATCGGCGGGCTCAAGGTGGTGACGCACAACGGCTGGTTCGCGGCCCGGCCCTCGGGCACCGAGGATATCTACAAGATTTACGCCGAGAGCTTCCGGGGACACGAGCATCTAAGCCGCATCCAGGAAGAGGCCCAGGCCATGGTGCGGGAGGCCTTCCGGGCGGCGGGGGCCGCATGAGGAAAGCATGGACACTGGCCCGGCGCCTGGCGGCCAGGCCCGGCCAACACCGCAGGCCTGGGCGGAAGTATCCCTCCGCCCAGGCCTGGACAGATCAACCCTTGCTTAGCGAACCAGTTCCTTGATGCGCTTGACCAGGGCCGCCGGGTCCACTGGCTTGTCGAACCACTCGTCAGCCTCCAGGGACTTGATGGCCGCCTGGGGCGCGTAGCTGGTGTCGGTGGCGTGCTCAGCCACGGCCGTGAGCATTATCACCGGGGTGCCGCCTAATTTTTCGTCCTTGGCCAATTCCTTGGCCACGGCAAAGCCGTCCTTGTCCTCCATCATCACGTCCAGGATGATGAGGTCGGGCTTCTGGGAGCGGGCCAACTCCAGGCCCTCCACTCCCCCATAGGCGGCTAGGGGTTCCATGCCCTCGCCCTCCAGCAGCATACTGACCGCTTCCACCAGATCGGGATCATCGTCAATAATGAGGATGCGCTTGCCAGCCATGCCAACCCCCTCCTAGATCAGTGATCGAGTTATGGTGCCTTTGGCTCTGAGCATAGCAATCTAATAGGACAACTGTCAATAAAGCTCACCATTGCTGGCCCCGTCATCAAGAGATAAGGCCGCGCGCTCCAACCATCAGCGGCATTGTGAATACTACCAGCGATATGGTAGGGTGTTGACACGAGGTCCCCCCGCTCGACCGCGCCGCGCCCGAGGCCGGCTTTGGCCCGCACTGGTCTTACCTGCATCGCGCCCCGCACTCCAGGGGGATGAGCCATGGACCGGGAACCCGTCAGCAGCACGGAACTGGAGGCCGAACTGGCCCATCTGCGCCTGCGCCTGGCCGAAACCGAGGCCAGACTAAAGCAGTGCCAGCAGGGTCAGGGCGCCTTGTCGCGCGAGCACGATTTCAGTCAGACCGTGCTGAAAAGCCTGCGCGACGCCATATACGTGGTCTCGCCCAGCGACTTCTCGGTGGTGGACTGCAACCAGGTATTCTTGCAGCAACTCGGCCTGACCCGCGAGCAGGTCATCGGCCGGCCCTGTTACCAACTGACCCGCCAGCGCGAGTACCCCTGCCATAAGGGCGGCGGCGACTGCCACGCCCTGTGGACCCTCTACCAGGGCAAGCCGGCCCTGTCCGAACACACCGTCATCGGCGCCGATGGCCAGAAGCGCCACATCGAGTGTACCACCCTGCCCGTGCTGGACCAGCAGGGCCGGGTAGCCAGCATCGTGCACGTGCACCGCGACATCACCAAGCGCAAGGACGCCCTGCAACGCTACCTGGAGGCCAATCGCGAACTGAGCCGCTCCAACGCCTTTCTGCGCAATCTCATCATGAGCTCCCTGGACGCGGTCATCGCCGCCGACATGACCGGCCGCATTCTCATCTTCAACGAGGCCGCCAGCCGCATCAGCGGCTACAGCGAGCACGAGGCCCTTAACGAGATTGACATACGCAACCTCTACCCCGGCGAGGGGGCGCGTCAGATCATGGCCCTCTTGCGCAGCGAGACACACGGCGGCAGGGGCAAGCTTAAGTCGCACGAGGTGCAGCTTCTGTGCAAGGACGGCAGCATGGTGCCCATCAGCCTCTCGGCCTCGGCGGTGATGGAGGGCGGCATAGAGGTGGGCACCGTGGGTTTTTTCTACGACCTGCGCGAAAAAAGGCGCATGGAGCGCGAACTGGACAAGACCAGGGTGCAACTGTTGCAAGCCGAGAAGATGGCCTCCATCGGCAAGCTGGCCGCCGGCGTGGCCCACCAGCTCAACAACCCCCTGGCCGGCATCACTCTCTACGCCAACATCCTGGCCGAGGAATACGACCTGCCCGAGCAGGCCCGCCAGGACTTGCAGCGCATCCTGGACAACGCCGAGCGCAGCCGCGACACCATCAAGGAGTTGTTGCAGTTCGCCCGCCAGACTCGCCAGGAGATCCGACCGGCCAACCTCAACGAGGCATTAACGCGCACCCTCTTTCTGCTGCAAAACCAATCGCTGTTCCAGAACATCGAAATTCACCGCGACCTGGACCCCGGGCTTCCCATGCTGCCGGCCGACATCCAGCAGCTTAACCATGTGTTCATGAACATCATCCTCAACGCCGCCGAGGCCATGGAAGGGCACGGGCGCATCGAGGTCAGCACACGCCAATCCGCGGACGGCCGCTGGGCGGTTATCGAGATAGCCGACACCGGGCCGGGCATCCCGCAGGAGGTGCTGCCCCATATCTTCGAGCCTTTCTACACCACCAAGGACGAGGGCAAGGGCACCGGCCTGGGGCTCAGCGTGGCCTTCGGCATCATCGAAAACCACAACGGCAAAATCACGGCCAAAAGCCCGCCCGGCCAGGGAACCCGCTTTACCATCGAGCTACCATTGAAAAGCAACGCGGAGGCCTTAGCGTGAATTCAAGCGTGCAGACGGTGCCTGTGCTGATAATTGACGATGAACGCGACATCCGCGACGGCTGCGAGCGCATCCTTACGCGCATGGGCTGCCAGGTGGCCAAGGCCCCGGACGGACGCCAAGGCCTGGAGGCCCTGGAGCGCGAGCTGGCCGAGGTGGTGCTCCTGGACCTCAAGATGCCGGGCATGGACGGCCTGGAGGTCTTGAAGCGCATCAAGCAGGCCTGGCCCCAGGTGCTGGTGATCGTCATCACCGGTTTCGCCACCGTGGAGACGGCCATCGAGGCCATGAAGCTGGGGGCCTACGACTTCATACCCAAGCCCTTCCAGCCCGACCAGCTCAGGCTCACCGTCAACCGGGCCATCGAGCGCCTGCGCCTGACCCAGGAAACCGAGCGCCTGGAAAAGGAACGCCTGCGCACCCTGAGCGACCTGCACACCGAAAAAAGCCGCCTGCGCACCATCATCAGCGCCCTGCCCCAAGGGCTGTTGGTGACGCGCACCGATGGCCAGGTGGTGCTCATAAACCCCGCCTTTTGCCAGATGCTGGCCCTGGCCCCCCAGACCGATCCGGGCCAGGAGGTCTCGTGCTACCTGCCCGACCCCGCGGCCTGCGAAATGCTGCGCCGCGTCTCGGCCGGGCAGAACGGCCCCGAGGAGGACGCGCCTTCCCTGGAATTCAGCGCCCCTGGCGAGCGGCACCTGCTGGCCCAGGCCACGCGCATCCTGGGCGAGGACGGCGAGGGCCTGGGCGCCGTGCTGGTCTTGGTTGATGTCTCGGCCTTCAAGGTGCTGGACCAGTTGCGCTCGGAGTTCGTGGCCAAGGTCAGCCACGAGCTGCGCTCGCCCCTGTCCACCATCCTGCTGCAACTGACCCTGCTCCTGGGCGAGGGCGCCGCGCCCCAGGCCGAGGGGCAGCGCCACCTGTTGGTGCGCGCCCGCGAGCGCACCCAGGGGCTCATCAGCTTCGTGCGCGACCTGCTGGATCTGTCGCGCCTGGAGGCAGGCGCCGGCCGCCAAGGTCCCCGCGAGGTGCGCCTGGAGGAACTCTTGCGCGCGGTGCTGGATGCCTTCTCCACCCAGGCCGAGGCCCGCAAGTTTCAACTCGTCCTAGACCTGCCGCCCGAGCCCCTGCCCACGCTGGTGGCCGACCCCGTGGGCCTGGAGAGCGTGTTCAACAACCTGGTGGCCAACGCTATAAATTATTCCGACGACGGCGGGCGCATCGAGGTCAAGGCCCGCGCCGAGGACGGCGACCTCAAGGTGGAGGTCAGCGACCAGGGCTTTGGCATCGAGGAGGAAAAGCAGGCCCTGATCTTCGACAAGTTTTACCGGGTCAAAAACGAGAAGACCCGCTTCGTCACCGGCACCGGCCTGGGCCTGCCCATCGTCAAAAGCGTGGTGGAGTCCCTGGGCGGTAGCATCGGGGTACGCAGTAAGAAGGGCGAGGGCAGCACCTTCACGGTGCTGCTGCCATGCTCCGGGGGGGTAACGCCGACACAATAAAAGAGGGCGGGGATGAACCCCGCCCGTTATTTGTTCGATAAGGCCACTACGGGAGCCAACTTGCTTTGTGAGCAGGGAGCGTCCCCGACCCGTTTATGGGAGTCGAGGCACTCGACCTAATCCACCTTGGGGCGCGGGTACAGGCCGGCCTGCTCCACGATCTCCGGCACCTTTTCTTCCCATTCGATGGCCATGATGTGAAAGCCCTTGACGCCTGGGTATTCCTTGAGGCGCTGGATGGCTTCCACGCATATCTTGACACCCTCGTCGGCCTGCTTGTCCTTGGGCACCCCGGAGATGCGCTTGATGACCTCGTCGGGCACGTCCATGCCCGGCACCCGGTTCTTCATGTACTTGGCCATGCCCGCCGACTTGAGCGGCGTCATCCCGGCCAGGATGTAGACTTGGTCCAAGAGGCCGCGGTCGCCGGCCAGGCGCATCCACAATTCGAACTTGTCCAGGTTGAAAATGCACTGGGTCTGGATGAACTCCACGCCGCAGGCGATCTTCTTGGCCAGGCGCGGCACCCTGATCTCGAAGGGATCGGCAAAGGGGTTCTCGGCGGCACCCACGAATATCTTGGGCGGCCGCTTGATCTCGTCGCCGCCCAAGAATTTGCCCTCGTCGCGCATGTGGCGCACCATCTGGATGAGCTGCATGGAATCCAGGTCGTGCACGTTTTGGCCCTGGGCGCAGTCGCCAAAGCTCTGGTGGTCGCCGGTGAGGCAGAGCATGTTGTGGATGTCGAAGGAGGCGGCGCCCAGAATGTCGCTCTGCATGGCGATGCGGTTGCGGTCGCGGGTGACCATCTGCAATATGGGCTCCACGCCGGCCAGCTTGAGGTGGATGCAACTGGCCAGGGAGCACAGCCTGGTCACCGAGGTCTGGTTGTCGGTGATGTTGATGGCGTCCACGTGATTTTTGATCATCTGGGCCTTGTGCAGGATGACCTTGGCGTCGCTGCCCCGGGGCGGCCCGCACTCGGAGGTGACGGCCTGATGGCCGGCGGCCAGTACCTTCTCCAGTTTGCTGGGGGTCTTGGTGTTCATTGGCGCACCTCCTCCTTCACCACCTTGCGCGGGCCGCCCGCCCGGTCGCTGGACCAGTCCTTGAGGGGCATGATCTGCTCATAGTCATCCATGCGGCCCAGGGCCTTCAAGCGGTTGACGATAAGCTGCCAGGCGCAGTCCACGTCCTTGCTTATCTCGCACTTGCCGTTGCTAGAGCCCCCGCAAGGGCCGTTGAGCACGCGCTTGGCGCAACGGGCTACCGGGCAGATACCGCCGGTGCGGGCCAGCAGGCAGGACCCGCAGCCCTGGCAGCGCTCGCTCCACACGCCGCGCTCCAGGGCGCCGCCCATGAACATGGTGTTCACCCCCGGCTGTACCGGCTTGTTGGCGAACTCCTCGGCCATGAACTGGCAGCCCACCCCGCAGGCCAGGGATATGACCATCTTGTAGGGCTCCACCGCCTCGCGAGCCTGGATGAGGTATTCGCGGTCGCACTGGCGTTGCAGGGTTATCTCGCCCACCTGGGTCTTCAGGCCCTGGTTGAGGAAATACAGGCGCAGGGCCGAGGCCAGGATACCCACTTCCTTGCTGCCGCCGGCCTCGCAGACCGTCACGCACTCGTTGCAGCCGGCCACCAGGATGCTGTCGCAGTCCTTGACCGCCTCGATGATCTCCTCCAGGGGCTTTCCTTTGGCTACGATCATCTTGAGCTACTCCCCTTTTCTATTTTTCCTAGGCCGCCTTGCCCTGGCGGACATCCATGGCCAGCTTGGCCGGGTTGGGGCCCAGGCCCATGATGCGCTCGCTCATCTCGCGGGCGTACTGGGCGAACAGTGGGGCCTCGCCGGAACTGAGGTTGTACATCTGCACCCTCTGCCCGCCGGTGCCCACGGCCTCCAGGAGCTTCTGGGCCTGCTCCACCCGTTTGCGCGCCCGGCAGTTGCCCTGCTCGTAGAAGCAGCTCCCCTCCATGCAGCCCACCAGATAGACGCCGTCGGCACCCTTCT
>JACQYR010000033.1:2609-3530 GCA_016208115.1 Desulfarculus sp. | reverse complement strand
GGCCCGCAGGATGTGAATGAGGTCCACCTTGCCGGTGCAAGGCACGCGCACCACGCGCACGTGCGCTGGGTAATTGAGGCGCATCGAACCTGCCAGGTCCGCTGCCGAGTAGCCTCAGGCGTTGCAGCAAAAAGCCACGATAACCGGTTCGAAGCCTTGCATCACATCACCCCCTCTAGCAGGCCGTCCAATTGGCTCATGATCTGGTCATCCTCGTACCAACTGAGTTGTATGGCCTTGGCCGGGCACTCGGCGGCGCAGATGCCGCAGCCCCGGCACATGGCCTCGTCTATCTCGCTGACGCCGTCGGCGTTGATACGCGGCACCCCGTAGGGGCAACTGTAGACGCATATCAGGCAGGCGGCGCAGAGCTCCGGCGTAACCCGGGCGGTCACCGGCGACAGGGCCAGTTCCGATTGGGCCAGCAGGGTGGCGGCCCTACCGGCGGCGGCGTAGGCCTGGGCTATGCTCTCGGTGATGAGCTTGGGGCCGTGGGCCGTGCCGCAGACGTAGACCCCGTCGGCGGCCATGTCCACGGGCCGCAGCTTGACGTGGGCCTCCATCAGATAGCCGTCGGTGTTGCGGGCCAGTTTCATGATGGAGGCCAGCTCGTCGGTGTCCTGGGGCCGCATGCCGGCGCTCAGGCCCAAGAGATCGGCGCGCACCGAAACTGGCCGGCCCAGCACATGGTCGGTGAAGGTGATGTTCAGGCCGCCCTCGGCCGCCTCCACCCGGGGCGGGTCGTTCTGGTCGTAGCGGAAGAAGAGCACGCCCTTCTGGCGGGCCAGGGTGTAGTAGTCCTCCAACAGGCCGTAGGTGCGTATGTCGCGGTAGAGCACGCAGACCAGGGCCTCGGGGTTCTGCTCCTTGATGTGCAGGGCGTTTTTGACCGCGCTCTGGCAGCAGATGCGCGAGCAGTTG
>JACQYR010000033.1:0-2596 GCA_016208115.1 Desulfarculus sp. | reverse complement strand
GATGCGCGAGCAGTTGACGAAGTCGGCGTTGCGCGAGCCCACGCACTGGATCATCACCACCGACTTGAGGTCCTGGGAGCCCCGCTCCTCCAGGCGCCGGCCCAGCTCCACCTGGGTCAGCACCCGCGAATCCTGGCCGTAGAGGAACTCCTGGGGATGATACTCGCCGGCGCCGGTAGCCAGGATCAGGGCGCCGTGGGCGATCTTGCGCTCGTACATGCCCGGGCCCACGATAAGCTCGGTGGTGAAGTTGCCCCGGTAGCCGCTGAACTTGACCACCAGGCTCTGGGTGAGCACCTGAACCTTGGGATGGCTGGTGGCCCTTTCGATGAGTTGGTCCAGATGGGCGTTGATGTCCGCGCCCTCGATGGTGTGGGTGAGCTGACGGCCGAAGCCGCCCAACTGGGCCTCCTTCTCCACCAGCACCACCTCGTAGCCCTGGTCGGCCACGCCCAGGGCGGCGGTGAGCCCGGCCACGCCGCCGCCCACCACCAGGGCCCGGGGGTTGACCTTGACCTTGGTCTCCACCAGGGCCTTGAGGGTGCCCGCCCGGGCCACGGCCATGCGCACCAGGTCCTTGGCCTTGGCCGTGGCCTGCTCCGGTGTCTGGCCGTGCACCCAGGAATCGTGGTTGCGGATGTTGGCCATCTCGAAGAGGTACTTGTTCAGCCCGCAGGCCTGCAAGGTGTCCATGAAGATGGCCTCATGGGTCTTGGGGCTGCACGAGGCCACCACCACGCGATTGAGATTGTGCTCCTTGATCTTCGCCTTCATCTGCTCCTGCACGTCCTGGGAGCAGACGAACAGGCCGTTGTCGGTGTGCACCACGTGGGGCAAGGTGGCAGCGTACTGCGTCACCGCCGGCACGTCCACCACGCCGGCGATATTGATGCCGCACTTGCAGACAAACACCCCGATGCGCGGCTCCTGGCCGGCCACGTCCATCTGGGGCGGCACCTCCACGCTGCGCGTCTCGGTCCAGCGGGCCGGGGCCAGTTGGCCGGCGGCGGCGCAGGCGGCGGCGGATGCCTCGGTCACCGAGCTGGGGATGTCCTTGGGTCCCTGAAAGGACCCGCAGACCAGCACGCCGGGGCGGGAGGTGGCCACCGGGGTCATGGGCTTGGTGTCGGCGAAGCGGTACTTGTTGGTCTCCACGGCCAGGCGGTTGCTGAGATCGGCGTTGCTCTGGGGCACCTCCAGGCCCACCGAGAGCACCACCATGTCGAAGATTTCCTCCTTGGCCTGGCCGTCGCCCGTGGCGTACTCGATGCGCAGGCCGCCGCTGGGGTCATCGTTGATGGTGTGTATGCGCGACTTGACGAAGCGCACGCCCTCCTGGTCGCGCGCCCGCAGGTAGTAGCGCTCGTAGTCCTTGCCAAAGGTGCGCAGGTCCATGTTGAAGATGGTGCATTCCAGGTCGTGGTGGGCGTGCTCCTTGGCCACCAGGGCCTGCTTGATGGCGTACATGCAGCACACCGAGGAGCAGTAGCCGTTGCCGCAACTGTTGGTGTCGCGGGAGCCCACGCATTGCAGCCAGGCGATCTTCTTGGGCTCGGCCTGGTTGGAGGGGCGCAAGAGGTGCCCCTGGGTGGGGCCGGAGGGACTCAGGAAGCGCTCGAACTCCAGGCTGGTGACCACATCGGGGCTGAGGTGGTACCGGTAGTAGTCCAGGGCTTTGGGCTCATAGGGCCGCGCGCCGCTGGCCAGGATCAGGGAGCCCACCTGGAGATCAAGCTCGCGGGGCTTCTGGTTGTGGTCTATGGCCCCGGCCAGGCAGGCCTGCACGCAGAGCATGCACTCGGCGCAGCCGGCGCAGGCCAGGCAGCGCGAGGCCTCCGCCCGCGCGGCCTCTTCGCTCAAAGCCCCCACCACCTCGCCAAAGCCCGTGGCCCGCGCCACGGGGTCGGCGTGGGGCGGTGTCTGGCGCGCCTGCACGGGCACCGCCACCTTGGGCGGCTCCACGGCCCGCCAATCCTTGGCGCGGCCTTCGGCCAAATCGCGCCCCGCAAGCAGGCGCATGGCCGAGTAGGCCGCCTCCTTGCCCTGGGCCACGGCCTGGATCACCGTGGCCGGCCCCAGCACCGCGTCGCCGCCGGCAAAGACGTGAGGCAGGTTGGTCTGCAAGGTCAGGGGGTCCACCGACAGGCACTTCTTGCGCCCCACCTCCAGACGGCAGGTGTCGTCCAGACAGGCCAGGTCCGGCTCCTGGCCGATGGCCGACAGCGCCCCGTCTATCTCGATGACGTACTCGGAGCCAGGTATCTCCTGGGGCCGCGGCCGACCCGAGGCGTCGGGCGGACCCAGCTCCATGCGGATCACCTCCACCCCGGCCAGCTTGCCGTCCTTGGCGATGAAGCGCTTGGGCGCCGCCAGATACTCAAAGCGTATGCCCTCCTCCAGGGCCTCCTCGATCTCCTCGGGGTCGGCGGGCATCTCCGCCCGGGTGCGCCGGTAGAGCACGGTGACTTCCTTGCTGCCCAGGCGCAAGGCCGTGCGCGCCGAGTCCATGGCCACATTGCCACCGCCCACCACCACCACGCGCTCACCAGGCGAAACGGCCTGTCCCAGATTGGCCTTACGCAAAAAGTCCACGCCC
>JACQYR010000032.1 GCA_016208115.1 Desulfarculus sp. | reverse complement strand
TCGAGCGGCAGCCAGTTCTACATCACCTTGCAGGACACGCCTTTCCTGGATGGGCAATATAGCGTGTTCGGCCAGGTCATCGAGGGCCTGGGCTGGACCGCCCGCCTGGGCTTGGTGGTCTGGCCCCTGGTGAAAAAGGCTCGCCTGCCCCAGGAGGCCGGGGCGGCCTTCTCGGCGGCCTTTGCCTCGGGCGTGGCCGCCAACACCCTGCTCTACACCTCCTGGCGGGAAGGCCGGCTCAACAAGCGCCAACTGGTGCTGGCCAATCTCTTGAACGCCAGCCTGCCGGCCTTTTTCCTGCACCTGCCCACCACCTTCTTCGTGGTCTACGCTCTGCTTAGCCAGGTGGCCTTGATCTACTTCGGCCTGACGCTGTTGGCCGCCCTGTTGCGCTGCCTGGGTGTCGTGGTCCTGAGCCGTCTCATCCTGCCGCCCTGCCCTCCCCTGGCCGGCCAGTCCACCGCGGCGGCCAAACCCTGGCGTGAGGTATGGCGGGAGACCTGGCCCAAGTTCCTGGGCCGGCTCAAACGCCTGCTGGTGATAATCCTGCCGGTGTACCTGGCCATCTTCGTGCTGGCTCAGGGAGGGTTATTCACCTGGTTGGGCCAGGCCCTGGCCGGCTGGGTCTCCAGCCGCGTGCTGCCCGCCGAGGCGGTAAGCGTGGTGGTCTTCGCGGTGGTGGCCGAGTTCACCAGCGGCTTCGCCGCCGCCGGGGCCTTGTTGCAGGCCGGCAGCCTGGGCATCAAGGAAGTCGTCATCGCCCTGTTGATCGGCAACGTGGTGGCCACGCCGGTGCGCGCCCTGCGCCATCAGTTGCCCCACTACATGGGCATCTACTCGCCGGGCCTGGGCACCCAGCTATTGGTCATGGGACAGGGCGCGCGGGTCTTGAGCGTGGTCCTGGTGGCCCTGCTCTTTGCCTGGTGGTACTGACATGGCCAGGCGCGTTCTCAAGATTGGTTTTTCCACGGGCAGCGCGGCGGCGGCCGCCGCCAAGGCGGCGTTGGCCTGCCTGCTGGGCCAGGCCACGCCTACCATGGTGAGCATCCCCCTGCCCGGAGGCGAGCGGCTAGAAGTCCCCGTGGCCGAGGTGGAAAAACTGGGCCAGGCCCAGGCCCGGGCCTTGGTCATCAAAGACGCCGGCGACGACCCCGACGTCACCCACGGCGCGGTCATACAGGCCCTGGTCAGCCTGGGCGCGGGCGGCGCGGAGGGTGTGGCCCTGACCGGCGGCCTGGGCGTGGGGCGGGTGACCAGGCCGGGCCTGCCGGTGGCCGTGGGTCAGCCGGCCATCAACCCGGTGCCCCGGCAGATGATTAGCGCCGCCCTGGGGGAGGCCTGGCGGGAAATGGCCCCCGGCCATGGCTCCCTGAATGTCAGCGTGGAGATCAGCGTGCCCGAGGGCCAGCGCCTGGCCAGGCGTACCTTGAACCCCCGCCTGGGCATCCTGGGCGGCATCTCCATCCTGGGCACCACGGGGCTGGTCAAGCCCTTCAGCCACGAGGCCTACACCGCCACCATTGACAGCGCCGTGGCCGGGGCCCGGGCCGAAGGCCACGGCGAGGTGGTGCTCACCACCGGCGGCAAAAGCGAGAAGCGGGCCATGACCCTGCGCCCGGACCTGCCCGAGGTGTGCTTCGTGCAGATCGCCGACTTCTTCGGCCACGCCCTGCGCCAGGCCGGTAGGCATGGTTTCCAGAAGGTAGGTGTGGTCTGCTTTTTTGGCAAGGCCATCAAGCAGGCCCAGGGGCTGGATTATACCCACGCCCACAAGGCCCCCCTGGAGTTGGCCCGCCTGGCCGGCTGGCTGGCCGAAGCCGGGGCCGCCCATGCCCTATGCCAAGAGGTGCGCCAGGCCAACACCGCCCGCCACGCCCTGGAGATTCTAGAGCAGGCTGGCCGTCTGGAGCTGGTGGAGGTGGTGGGCCACAGGCTCTTGGCCTCCATGGGCCAACTGGCCGGCGGGGGCCTGGACCTCTGGGCCGTGATTCTGGGCTATGAAGGCCAGGTGCTGTTCCAGGGCCGGCGCGCAAAGGAGGCCTCATGATCCCCTTCCAGGTCGTCGGCGTGGGCATGGGCATTGATGATCTGCCGGCCAAGTCCCTGCGGGCCATCGAGCAGGCCCAGGTCCTGGCCGGGGGCCGGCGCCTGCTGGATATGTTTCCTCAACACCTGGGACAGCGCCTGGTCCTGGAGGGCCGCCTGGAGTCCTGGCTGCGGGAATTGGCCCGTCTGGCCCAGGACCAGCGAGTGGCGGTGCTGGCCTCGGGTGATCCCGGCTTCTTCGGCATAGCCCAGCGCCTTACTGAGCGACTGGGGCCGGAGGCCCTGGTGATTCATCCCAACGTCACCAGCGTGCAGGCGGCCTTTGCCCGGCTCAAGGAACCCTGGCAGGATGTGCGGGTGGTGAGCCTGCACGGCCGGGGCCTGTCCGGCCTACTACCAGCCCTGGCCGGGCGGGAGCGGGTGGCGGTCCTCACCGACCCCCAGAATACACCAGCGGCCATCGCCCGCCTGCTGCTGGAGCGGGGGCAGGCCGGCTGGCGCCTGTGGGTGCTGGAGGACCTGGGCGGCCCCCAGGAGCGGGTGGGCGAGTATACCCTGGAGCAAGCGGCGGGAGCCAAGTTCTCGCCGCTCAACCTGGTGGTCCTCAAGCGCCTGGCCTGGCCGGCGCCCCTGCGTTTGGGCCTGCCCGAGGAGGCCTTCGAGCACCAGGCCGGGCTCATCACCAAAGCCGAGGTGCGGGCCGTTGCCTTGGCCAAGCTGGAGCTGGGGCCGGGGCTCACCCTGTGGGACCTGGGGGCTGGCTGCGGCTCCCTGGGCCTGGAGGCCAGCCTGCTCTTGCCCGGCGGGTCCATCGTGGCCGTGGAGCGCGCGCCCGAGCGGGTGGCCATGATCGAGGCCAACCGCCGGCGCTTCGGCGTGGCCACCCTGGAGGTGGTGCGGGCCGAGCTGCCTCAGGGCCTTCAGGACCTGGCCGGCCCTGACCGCGTTTTCATCGGCGGCGGAGGCGCGGCCCTGGGCGATATAATAAAGGCTGCCCTGGAGCGGCTGGCCCCTGGCGGGGTGGTGGTGGTGGCGGCGGTGCGCCTGGAGGCCCTGGAGAGCGCCCGCGCGGCCCTGGCCCAAGGGGGCCTGGAGGTGGAGGTGACCCAGGTGCAGGTGAGCCGTGGCGCGCCCTTGGGCGGCGGCAGTTTTCTCAAGGCCCTGAACCCGGTGTGGCTCATCAAGGGCCGCCGGCGAGAGCCGGGAGCGCAGGCATGACCCAGCCGGAACTACACCCCGTGCTCTTCGTGGGCGCCGGCCCCGGCGACCCGGAGCTTATAACCGTGGCCGGCCGGCGGGCCTTGGAGCAGGCCGACCTGGTGGTCTATGCCGGCTCCCTGGTGAGCACGGCCATGCTGGGCTGGTGCCGGCCCTCGGCCCGCGCCGTGGATTCCGCCGGCCTGGCCCTCACCGAGATCATCGAGCAGCTCACCGCCGGCCAGCGCCAGGGCCTCAAGGTGGTGCGCTTGCACACCGGCGACCCCAGCCTCTACGGGGCCCTGCGCGAGCAGCTCGACGCCCTGGAGGGCCTGGGCGTGCCCTGGCGCATCATTCCCGGGGTCACGGCGGCCTTTGCCGCCGCCGCCGGCCTGGGCCTGGAGTACACCCTGCCCGAGGTCTGCCAGAGCCTCATCATCACCCGCGCGCCGGGACGCACCCCCGTGCCGGCCGGCGAGGACCTGGCCGCCCTGGCCGCCCACGGGGCCAGCCTGGCCATCTATCTCTCGGCCGGCCAGGGGCCGGGCGTCTCCCAGGCCCTGTGCTCCGCCCTGGGGCCGGCGGCCCCGGTGGCGGTGGTGTACCGCGCCAGTTGGCCCGATGAGCAGGTGCTGTGGACCACCGCCCAGGACCTGCCCCAGGACCTGGAGCGCGCCGGCCTCAAGCGCCAGGCCCTGATCCTGGCCGGTCCGGCGGTGGCCGCCCGGGCCGCCGGCCGGTCCGGGCCGGCCTCGCGTCTCTACGACGCCGGCTTCAGCCACGGCTACCGCGCCGGCCGGGACCAGAGCCAGGACAAGCCATGACCGCTCTTCCCCAACCCTTGGCGGTCTACGCCATCACGGCGGTGGGCGCCGAACTGGCGCGCACCCTGGCCCTATCCCTGCCCGGTGCCGCGCTCTTTCTGCCCCGCGCCTTGGCCTACCAGCCCGACGGCGAGGAGCCCTTTGACCGTCTGACCCAGGCCCTGGCCGCCAACTTCCACCACTTCGGCGGCCACGTGGTGCTGGCCGCGGCGGGCATCGTGGTGCGGGCCTTGGCCCCCTTGCTGAAAGGCAAGACCCAGGACCCGGCGGTGGTGGTGGTGGACCAGGCCGGCCGCTTTGCCGTAAGCCTGTTGTCGGGGCACCTGGGCGGGGCCAACGCCCTGGCCCGCCGGGTGGCCGAGCTGCTGGGCGGCCAGGCGGTGATAACCACCGCCACCGACACCGCCGGCCTGCCCAGCCTGGATATGCTGGCCGGCGAACTGGGCTTGCGCGTGGAAAACCTCGCGGCCCTGGCCAAGGTGAGCATGTCCCTGTTGGATGGCGGCCAGCCGGCGGTGCTGGACCCCGAGGGCTGGCTGTGGCCATTGCTGGAGCGCCGCTGGCCCGGCCGCTTCCAATTGCTGGCCCCGGGCCAGGAGGACTCGCTGACCGAGCAGCCCATGATCTGGGTGGGCTGGCGGCGGATCACCCCACCGCCGGCCTGGCTGGTCTTGCGGCCGCCGGAGGCCGGTTTGTTGGAACTGGCGGCGCGGCTGGGCCTGCCCCTGACTTTTTACAGCACCGAGGAGCTGGCCGCCGTGGAGGTGCCCAACCCCTCCGCCACGGTGGCCAAGCACATGGGAGTGGCAAGCGTATGCGAGGCAGCGGCCCTGCTGGCGGCGGACAGCCGTCGGCTTCTGGTGAGCAAGCAAAAGAGCCCCAACGTCACCCTGGCCGTGGCCCTGAGGAGCCCGGGGGACGGCTCTACGTCATAGGTCTGGGGCCTGGCGGCCCCCAGGGCATCACCCTGGAGGCCCGGCAGGCCCTGGAGCACTGCCAGGTGGTGCTGGGCTACAAGGCCTACGTGGAGCAGGCCGCGCCCTGGCTGAGCGGCCAGGAGGTGCTGGCCAGCGGCATGACCAAGGAGCTGGAGCGTGCCGCCTTGGCCGTGGACAAGGCCCAGGCCGGCCAAGATGTGGCGCTCATCTCCGGTGGCGACCCGGGCATCTACGCCATGGCCGCCGTGGTCTTCGAGCTGGCCCGCGTCCGGGGCCTGGCCCTGGGCCAGGGCGGCCTGACCGTGGAGGTGATCCCCGGCGTGTGAGCGACCGGCTAACCCCCTGGGAGCTGATCGAGCGCCGCCTGGATCTTACCGCCCAGGCCGACCTGGTCATCGCGCTCTACAACCATAAGAGCAAGGGGCGCGACTGGCAGTATGGCAGGGCTCTGGAAATAGTGGCCCGCCTTCGCGCGCCGTCCACGCCGGTGGGGGTGGTCAGCCGGGCGCAGCGGCCAGGCCAGGCGGTGCTCCTGACCAGCCTGGACGAGGCGCCCCAGGCCCCGGTGGACATGCAGACCATCGTCATCATCGGCAACAGCCAGAGCTTCGCCTACCAGGGGCGCATGGTCACGCCCCGGGGCTACGTGGCCAAGTACGGCGGGTAGCGGGCGCCAAGCAAGGGGGGAACATGAGCGAAGGGGGCAGGCTCATCGCCAACAAGCTGTGGATGCTGGGCGTGTTCGGGGCGGTGCTGGTCTGGTCGGGTGTACGGCCCCACGACCAGTTCACCTGGGCCTTGGAGGTGGCCCCGGCGGTGGCGGGCCTCCTGGTCATCCTGGCCTTTCACCGCCGCTTCCCCCTGAGCGATCTCACCTGCCTGTTCATACTGATGGAGGCGGTTGTTCTAATGGTGGGCGGACGCTACACCTACGCCGAGAATCCGCTCTTCGCCTGGCTCCAGGAGGCCCTGCATTTGTCGCGCAACTACTATGACCGCCTGGGGCACTTTCTCCAGGGCTTCACCCCTGCCCTGGTGGCACGGGAGGTCTTCGTCCGCAACCGCATCGTGGCCAAGCCGGGCTGGCTGCCCTTCATCGTCATCTGCATCTGCCTGGCCATCAGCGCGGCCTATGAGTTCATCGAGTGGTGGGTGGCCCTGGCCACCGGCGAGGCGGCCGAGGCCTTCCTGGGCACCCAGGGCGACGTCTGGGACACCCAGTGGGACATGTTCATGGCCCTGGTGGGGGCCGCCTGCGCCATGGCCCTCATGCCCCGCCTGCAAGACAGGTCCATGGCCCGGCTCCTGGGCCGTGCCGGCTAAGCGAGGCGCCAGTTGTCATCAGCAATGAAGTACAGGCCCATCATGGTAGTGGGCACCGGCTCCCACGTGGGCAAGAGCGTCCTGGTGACCGGCCTGTGCCGGGTCTTCCGGCGCCGGGGTATCGCCGTCGCCCCCTTCACGGCCCAAAACATGGCCTTGAACTCGGGCATCACCCCGGCGGGCGGCGAGATCGGCCGCGCCCAGATCAGCCAGGCCGAGGCCGCCGGCCTGGAGCCCCACGTGGACATGAACCCCGTGCTGCTCAAACCCACCAGCGACCTGGGCTCCCAGGTGATCTTGCAGGGCAAGGTGCTGGGCAACTATAAGGGCGTGGACTACTACCGCCAGAAGCCTCGCCTACTGCCCAAGGTCATGCAGAGCTTCCGGCGCCTGCAAGCAGCCCACCAGCTCATCGTGCTGGAGGGCGCCGGCTCCTGCGCCGAGCTGAACCTCAAGCGCCACGACCTGGTGAACATGTCCATGGCCCGCCGGGCCGGGGCCAAGGTGATCCTGGTGGCCGACATAGACGCCGGCGGGGTCTTCGGCCAGGTGCTGGGCAGCCTGAACCTGCTCACGCCCTCCGAACGCCGCCAGGTGGCCGGGGTGGTGATAAACAAGTTCCGGGGCGACGCGGCGCTGTTTACCGAGGGCATCGAAATCATCGAGCGCCGGGGCAAGAAGCCGGTCCTGGGCTTGCTGCCCTATTTCCGCCTGGGCCTGCCCCAGGAGGACGGCGTGGCCCTGGAGCGCGGGAGCCAGACCGGGCGCGGCGGGGCCTTGCGGGTGGGCGTGGCGCGCTTGAGCCGCATCAGCAACTTCACCGACGTGGATTGCCTGGCGGCGGAGCCGGCCGTGGACCTGCGTTGGATTGAGGCCCCCGAGCAGTTGGCCGGCCTGGACCTCTTGATCCTGCCCGGCACCAAGAATACCCTGGCCGCCCTGGCCGGCCTCAGGCGGAGCGGCCTGTTCCAGGCCATCCAGAACTATCACGCCCTGGGCGGGCGCCTGCTGGGTCTGTGCGGAGGGTATCAGCTTTTGGGTCGGGAGATCGCCGACCCCCTGGGCGTGGAAGGGCCGCCGGCCAGCCAAGAGGGCCTGGGGCTCTTGCCCGTGGACACGGTGATGGCCGGGGCGAAGACCACCACCCGCGTGACCGCCGCCGCCCTGCCCGGCCTGCCTTTTGCCGCGCCCGGCCAACTCGGGGGCTATGAGATTCACATGGGCCAGACCAGCCCCCAGGGCACCTCGCGGCCGGCCTTCCAACTGCAAGCGCGCCTGGATGAGCCGGTGGACATCGCCGACGGCCAGGTGAGCCCCGAGGGCCGGGTGGTGGGCACCTATCTGCACGGCATCCTGGACAACGACGGCCTGCGCGCCGGGCTCCTGGCCTGGGCCGGCGGCGGCCAGGCCATCTCCACCCTGGGCGACTACGCAGCCTTCAAGGACCGCCAGTACGACCTGCTGGCCGACCTCTTGGAAGAGCATTTGCGGTTGGATGGCCTGCTGGAGCCCCTGGAGTAGAAACGCCTTTAGGCCAACCACGTCCCCCGAGGACCGCTAGCGCCAGCCAGCCTCGCGGTCACACTCGGCCCGCTCGCGGGGGTGGGTCTTCTCCCACTGCGTAATAGAGCGGGTCTCGTTTCTATCCATCTTGTCGTTCATGCAGGTGCAGTACTTGGCGATCACCTCTGGCGGCACCTTGGCGTTGGCATTGTCGTTGATGCACTCGGCTATCCACTTGGCATCGTATTGATCGGCCCAGGCCAGGCCACCGGTCAGCAGAAGGCTCAGTCCCAGCAAGGCCATCATCACCAGCTTCATGACACACCTCCCGTGGGTTTCGGTCATACCGGTCAGGGGTGGAACAGCCCCGGCTAGAGTTGGCTGGCCGGGCGCAGGTCTTCCAGCACCAGCTCCAGGTGGCGGCCGCCGTAGGTGGAGATGCGCGGGGTGCAGGCCAGGTCCACCCGGCTGCCCGGGGACGGCTTGCGCGCCCCCAGGTTGAAGCCGATGCCCTTGAGCCGCCGGCCGTTCTGGCGCACTTCCAGGCGCAGGTGGCCATCCCCCACCAGGGAGGCCTGGCCCACCTCCACCCCCCGGCAGGCCAGCACCGGCTCGGGGTTGCCCGGGCCAAAGGGCGCCAGGCGCTCCAGCACCGGCATCAGCTCCGGCCCCAGGTCCTTGAGCCCCACCTCGGCCTCCAGCTCCAGACCGATGCCCTGCTCCAGGGAGGGCAACTGCTGGCTGGCGGCCTGGTGCAGGCCCCGGGCCAGGTGCGGCAGGTTGCCCGCGGCCAAGGTGGCGCCGGCCGCCAGGGCGTGGCCGCCGAAGTGATCCAGCAGGTGGGCTAGGCCGGCCAGGGCGCGCTGCATATGAAAGCCGGGCAGGCTGCGGCCCGAGCCCACGGCCTTGCCGTCCTCCAGGGCCAGGAGCATGGCCGGCCGGCCCAGGCGCTCCACCAGGCGGCTGGCCACGATGCCCAGCACCCCCCGGTGCCAGCCCGGGTGGGCCAGCACCAGGCATCGGGCCTGGGCCTGGACGGGGTCGCCGGCCACCATGTCCAGGGCCTCCTGGAATATCTCGCCCTCCAGGCCCCGGCGCTGGCGGTTGAGGCGGTCCAGGCCGGCTGCCAGGTGGGCGGCCTGGGCCGGGTCCTGGCACAGGAGCAGTTCCAGGGCCATGTCCGGCGATTGCAGGCGGCCGGCGGCGTTGAGGCGCGGGGCCAAGCCGAAGCCCAGGTCGCGTGCGTCCAGGTCGCCCTTGATGCCCGCCACCTGGCACAAGGCCTTGAGCCCCACCCGCCGGCCCTCGTTCAGCACCTTGAGCCCCTCGTTGACCAGGATGCGGTTGTGGTCCAACAAGGGCACCACGTCAGCGCAGGTGCCCACGGCCACCAGGTCCAGGCTGTTGCGCAGGTTGGGCAGGGGACGCTGGCCGAAATGCCCCACCTGGCGCAGGCCGGCCCGCAGCCCGGCGGCCACGTAGAAGGCCACGCCCACTCCCGCCAGGTGAGGCGCGAAGCGGCAGCAGGCCTGGTGGGGGTTGATGACCGCCTCGGCCGGCACCAAGGGGCCGTCGGGCACCTGGTGGTGATCGGTCACCACCACCGGCAGGCCCAGGTCCCGGGCCGCGGCCACGCCCTCGAAATCCGAGATGCCGCAGTCCACGGTGACGGCCACCTGGGCGCCGGCTTGGCTTAGCCGCTGGGCCGCCCCCGGCGAGAAGCCGTAGCCGTCGCGCAGGCGCTGGGGTAGGTCCCAGACCACCGTGGCCCCGGCCTGGCGCAAAAAGTCCACCATCAGGGCCGTGGCGGTCACGCCGTCGGCGTCGTAGTCGCCGGCCACGCCGATGACCTGGCCGGTCTGTATGGCCGGCACCAGCACCTTGAGCGCGCTCTCCAGGCCGGCCATGCTCTCCGGGCCGGGCAACTGCCCCAGGCTGGGCTCCAGAAAGCCCTGGGCCAAGGCCGGGTCAGCATAGCCCCGGTGGCAGAGCACCTGGGCCACCCAGGCCGGCAGGTTCAACTCACTGGCCAGGTTATACGCCCGGCGGGGGGTGGGGTCCTTGAGAAGCCAGGAGCGTGGGGGTGATGAAGGTAGCATGCCAGGCACTATATAGAGGGCAAGGCCTGCGGTCAAGCACGGGATGTTGGGGGTGGGGCCGATACGGCCGGCTGGCGGGCGCCGCCGGCCGGGGGGCCGCTGGGGTCTATTTGAACAGCCCGAAGAGCTTCTTCTTGGGCTTGCCCTCGGGCGCGGTCCGCGGCCCCGGGGGGCCACCCGGGGCGGGGCCCAGGTCCTCGGTCAGGTCGTGCAGCAGGTTGCGCACCTCCTGGGCCTTGTTGCGGATGGCCCGGGCCAGGGCGTCCATCTCCACGATCTTGGCTCTGATCTCGGGCATGGCCGCCTTGGCCGCGTCGGCCACCACCTTGGTGGCGGAGCGGGTCTGGTCTTGCAGCTTGTAGTACTGGTCCTCCAGGGAGCGCTTGCCGGCCTCCACCCCGCGCGCCAGGTCATGGGCCTTGCTCCAGGTGAGCCGGGCCGGCTCCACCCGCTGGAGCTTGATGTAGATGCGCGTAATCAGGAGCATCAGGTCGCAGACTTCGCCCAGGTTCTCCAGGGCATTGGACTGGCCCAGGCCGGTTTCGTACTCCTGGGCGGCGCGGGTGGCGGCGGCCTCGGCGTCGGCGGGGGCTTGGGGCCAGTCCTGGCGCAGCTCCTCCAGCATGGCCCGCGCCTGCTGGGCCTGGGGCTTCAACTCGCCGTGCTCGTCCAGTTCACGGAAGAGCCAGGACAGGCGCAGATAGTAGCGCCCCAGGTTGAGGCTGTCGCGGGCGCCGGTGTGCCCCTGCACCAGCAGCAGTTGGAAGATGGCCAAGAGGTGCAACTTGATGCC
>JACQYR010000029.1:7224-19406 GCA_016208115.1 Desulfarculus sp. | reverse complement strand
TTTTTCAGGATAACTAACTGATTTTATTAGATGTGGCTCGTGGAGCCCCGGCGGGGTTCCTTGGCGGGCCGGGGCGGGCCCCAAGGTCTTGGCGCCCGGCCCTTGACGGCGGGGAAGTTCTTGCCTAGCTCTGGCCGGTGAGCCCCAGCACCAGTTCCACCTCGCCCCGGGGCCGGCCGGTGGCGCTGGCGATCTCCTGGGCGCTCTTGCCCTGGCCGGCCAACTGGAGCACCAGGGCGCGGAAGTCCTGGCCGCCGGGGCTGGCCGCCGGAGCGGCCGGGGGGACGGGCGTCTGGGCCGGGGCGGGGGCCGGGGCCTGGCGGGGGGCCTGGACGCGCGGGGGGGTTTTGATCTGGCTGACCATGGCCTGCAGATGGGCGATGCGGTCATCCAGGGTCTTGAGGGTGGTGCCCACCAGCTCGCGCTTCTCGGCCAGCAGGCGGTCGAAGTCCTGGCTAAGGCGGGTGGCCTCGGCGATGAAGCGTTGCAGGTCAGCCGGGGTGGCCGGGCGGGCGCCGCTACTGCCCCTGAGGCGCCACACCAGCACCCCCATACCGGCCAGCAAGACCAGGTCCAGGGCCAGTTGCGGCCACCACAGCCAGTCCATCACACCACCACGTCCAGCACGCCACCGCCGCCGGGGGAGGCGGGGGGCTCCTCCGGGGGCTGGCCTGGCTTGCGGCCGGCGCCCCGGCGCTGGGGCTGGGGTGGAGACTGCCCAGCGCCGCGCTGGTCGGCGCGCACCCGGTTCTGGGCGCCGGCGCGGTCGGAGCGCTGCACCGAGGCGCGCTCGTGGCGCTCTTGGCGCGCGCCCTCGGCGGCGGCGGCCATCTGCTGCTGCTCGCCGGCGCGCTGCACCACCTCCTGCAGGCGGCTGACGTCGCCGGACTGCTGGATCACCTGGGGCAGGTTGATGGCGCCGTCGCCCATGTTAAAACCTCGGTCTGGCCGCCCCCGGGGGGGCTAGCCGGTTATCACGAAATCGGTGAAGCGTACCTGGGTTATCACCTCGGTGCCCAGGTAGTGGTTAAGCTCGGTCTTGATCTGGGTCTCCAGCAAGTGCTTGGTGCGGGCGCTCTTGATCTCGTCGGCCGGGCGGTCGCGCAGCAGGCGGTAGATCAAATCGCGCATCGCCACCTTGCGGGGATTCAAGAGGTCCCGCACCTTGGGGTCGCCCACCTCCAGGCTCAGGGAGATCAGCAGGAGCCGCCCGCCGTCCTTGCTCTTGAGCAGGGGCACCAGGAAGGGCTCCAGCTTGTAGTTGAGCTCGGGACGCGCCTCGGGCGGCTTCTCGGCCGGGGTCTCGGCCGGCAGGCTGGCCAACGGGGCCTGCGCGGGCTCGGGGGCCGGGGCCGGCTTCTTGAGGTAGAGCCAGGCGCCCACCGCCGGCCAGGTCCACCTCCACCTCGGGGGGCGGGGCCTGGGGGACGGGCATATCCAGGATGGGCAGGTCGGCCTTGTCCAGCTCGACCTTTTCGCCGCCCCCCCCCGGCATGGGGCCTTCCTCGCGGTCCAGGCGGCGCTCGATCTCGGCCAGCACGTCCTCGTCAAAGGCCTCGGCCATGACCTGGCTCTGGTCCAGCACCTTGCGCCGGGGCTCCTCCTCCTTGCCAGGCGTGACCAGAGGTATTTCCATGCCAGCTCAGTCTCCGCGGCCAGAGCGGGTCTGCCCGCGCCCGCCGCCGTATCCCACTGGAGGTGGCCGCCACCGGAACCCCAGGGCCGCATCCACCAGCCGCCCGCGCCCGCCCCGCCGGCTAGGGGAATATCTTCTCGATCTTCTCGCTCAAGGTCTCGGCGGTGAAGGGCTTGACGATGTAGTTGCTCACCTTGGCCTTGACCGCCTCCAGGACGTTCTCCTTCTGGGCCTCGGCGGTGACCATGAGGAAGGGCAGGTCCTTGAACTCGTCGTGGCTGCGCACCCACTTCAAGAGTTCCAGGCCGCTCATGTTGGGCATGTTCCAGTCGCTGATGATGAAGTCAATGCGCTCGCTCTCCAGCTTGCGCACCGCGGTCTGCCCGTCGTCGGCCTCCACGATGTTCTCGAAGCCCAGTTGGCGCAGGATGTTCTTGACGATTCGCCGCATGGTGGAAAAGTCGTCCACCACCAGGACCTTCATTTTGGTATCAACTGGCATCGCTCTCTCCGCGCCTTAAGGGTCAGGCGGCCGCCACGTCGCGCAGACGGGCCCGCAATCGCAGGATGGCCTTGGTGTGCATCTGGCTGATCCGGGATTCGGTGTAGCCCAGGACCTCGCCAATCTCCCTCATGGTCAGTTCATCATAATAATATAATGATACCACCAATTTTTCCTTTTCGGGCAGGCCCTCGATGGCCGAGGCCACCGCCCGCCTCAGCTCGGCCAGGCCCAGTTGGGTCAGGGGGTCCTCGTTGTCCTCGCGCCCCAGGGCCTCCAGAACCTGCTCCGAGTCCAAATTGGCCAGGGGGCTGTTCTGGTCGTCCAGGCTCAGCAGGTTGACCCCCTTGACCTCGTCCAGCAGGTGGAAGAACTCCTCCAGGCTCACGCCCAGGGCTAAAGCCACCTCCTCGTCGCTGGCGGCGCGGCCCAGTTGGTTTTGAATCTTGTGGTAGGTGTCCTCCAGCTTGCTGGACTTCTTGCGCACGCTCCTGGGCACCCAGTCCATGGCCCGCAGTTCGTCCAGGATGGCACCCCGGATGCGGAACTCGGCGTAGGTCTTGAACTTGACGTTCTGGCGCGGATCGAACTTGTCCACGGCGTCAATCAGGCCCAGCACCCCGGCGCTGTAGAGGTCCTCCAGGGGCACGTGGGAAGGCAGGCGCATGGCTATGCGTCCGGCCACGAAGCGGATGAGCGGCGTGTGCTCAAGGATCAGGGCCTCGCGCTCCGCCGCGTCGTAGCCAGCCTTGCTGGGTCTGGGGTCCTTGTCGGTGTAGCCGTTCATGTCCCCTGGCCGTGTGACCCCTGGCGCCCCCCGCCTTATCCGCCCGTATGCCTCCCACTACCACCTCGGCCCTTTGACCGAGGCCCCGCGCCGCCGGCCCAGGGCGTTCCGCTCCCTGTCGGCCCGGCGGACCTGTGAATGGATGTTACGACATCTCCACCAGTCTGCGCCAGAAGAACTTGATGTTGCCGTCGCCCTGGTCCATGGGGGTGCGCAGAAAGGCCTTGGCCAACTGCTCGATGCCCCGGGCCGCCGGCGAGGTGGGATAGGCCTCCAAGAGGGCGCGCTGCTGGATCACCGCCTTGCTCACCGCCGGGTCGGAGGGGATGAAGCCCAGGTAATCTATGGACAATCCTCCCAGGAAGTGGTCGGCGGCCATGGAGAGCTTGCGGTACACCGCCTTGGCCTCGGCCTCGCTCTTGACGTTGTTGACCACCAGCTTGAAGCGCCGCTCCTGGTGCTGGGTGTAGAGCACCTTGATAAGCGCGTAGGCGTCGGTGAGGCTGGTGGGCTCGCCGGTGGCCACCACCAGGCGGTCCTGGGCGGCCAGGTTGAAGTACAAAACCGTGTCGCTGATGCCGGCGGCCGTGTCTATTATCACCAGGTCGGCTATGGTCTCGAAGGAGTCCAGCTCCTGCAGGATGAGGAGCTTCTCGTCGCTGGAGAGGTTGGACAGCTCGCTGACCCCGCTGGCCGCCGGCAGTATCTGGATGCCGCCCGGCCCCTCCACCAGCACCTCCTGGATGGTCTTGTTGCCATTGAGCACGTCGCCGATGGTGTAGGCCGGGTTGAGCCCCAGCACCACGTCCACGTTGGCCAGGCCCAGGTCGGCGTCTATTATCAGCACCTTGCGCCCCAGGCGCGCCAAGGCCAGGCCCAGATTGACCACCACGCTGGTCTTGCCCACGCCGCCCTTGCCGCTGGTGACGGTCAGCGTGCGCAGGGGTAGCGCGGGGGCCTTGGGCAGCCGTCTCTGGGCCGCCAAACGCCTTAGGGATTGAGCCTGGTCCATGGGGGTCTCCTTGCTCAGCTCGTTTGCAGGCCGCCGCGGGGCGGCAACAGCCGCTTGGCCAGCCCCTCGCGGGTGGCCTCCTCCAGGTCGTCGGGCACCTTCTGGCCGTTGGCCAGGTAGCTCACCGGCCGGCCGCTTTTCACCACCAGGTTGAGGATGGGGCCGAAGGTGCGGGTCTCGTCCAGCTTGGTGAAGATCAGGCTCTGGGGCTCGAAGATGCCGAAGCCCTCCAGGGCCAGCTTGAGGTCGGCGCCGCGGGTGGGGCAGGCCAGCACCAGGTGGCACAGCGTGCGCGGCACGCCCTCCAGCACGGCCTTTAGTTCGGCCAGGTTCTCCTGGTCGCTCTGGGAGCGGCCCACGGTGTCCACCAGCACCAGGTCGCGGTCATGAAGCTCGGCCACGGCCTGGGCGTACTCCGCCGCCGTGGCCGCCACCTTGGCCGGCAGGTCCATGATGCGTCCATAGACCATGAGCTGCTCCGGGGCGGCGATGCGAAAGGTGTCCAGGGTGATGAGCCCCACCTTGAGCCGGTGCTTGAGGCCGTAGGTGGCGGCCAGCTTGGCCACGGTGGTGGTCTTGCCCACGCCGGTGGGTCCCACCAAGGCCCACACCGCCGGCCGCTCCGGTCCCAGGCGGGGGCCGGCGCCCACCTGCAAGAGCTTCTTGAGGCGGATGGCCAGCCGGGGCAGCAGGTTCTGGCCACCCAGCGCCGCCAGGTCGCCCAGAAGCTCGGCGATGATGGCCGGGTCCACCTCCTGCTCCATGAGATGGGCGTAGAGGGGGGCCACCTCGGGCCGGGCCGCGAAGCCGCCCGCTGCCTCGCTCAGCACCAGGTGGCGCGACGCCAGGCCGGAGAGGTCGGCCACGCGCCGGGCCAGGTCATCCAGGCCGGCGCCCGCCGGGGCCGGCGCCGCCTCCGGCACCGGGGCCGCCTGGGGCTCCGGGGCGCCGCCGCCAGCCGCCGCCGCGCTGAGGGCATGGTCCACCGCCGCCGAGATCTCCACCCCGCCGCCGGGCAGCCGCCCGGTGGAGAGGATCACCGCGTCGGGGCCCAGGCTCTGGCGCACCTGGCGCATGGCCTGGGCCATGGTGGGGGCCGTGAAGCGCATCACCCGCATGAGGCCGCTCCGTCAGGCCCCTCAAGGGCGGGCCGAATCTTCTTCACCCTCGCCCCCCCTGGGGGAGAGGGATGGGTGAGGGGGAGCTTTTCATGGGCACCCCTCACCCCGGCCCTCTCCCCTAAAAGGGGCGAGGGGGGCAAGAAGGCCTCCGCTGAACTAATCCAGTTGTCTGGCACGCCCTAGGCCCCCAGCTTTATGGTGCCCACCGAGTGGACGTTCATGTCCGTGACCAGCTCGTTGTGGCTAAGCACCGACAGGGTGGGCACGAAGCGCTCCACGATGCGCCTGAAGTGCCGGCGCACCACCGGCGAGCACAGCACCACCGGCGGCTGGGCCAACTGGCCGAAGGCTTCGATCTGGCGGTTGAGGCCGGCGATGACCTTCTGCACCTTGTCCGGGTCCACCGACAGATAGGTGCCGTGGTCGGTCTGCTGGATGCCGGCGGTGATGACGTCCTCCACCCCCGGGTCCAGGGTAAGCACGTGCAGGTCGCGCACCCCGGGCCCCATGATGGACTTCAATATGCTGCGCGCCAGCTTCTGGCGGCAGTACTCGGTGAGCACGTCCGGGTCCTTGGTGAGGATGGCGTAGTCGCACAGGGTCTCGCCGATGGTCAAGAGGTCGCGGATGCTCACCCGCTCCCTGAGCAGGTTTTGCAGCACCTTCTGCACCCCCCCCAGGCTCAAGAGGCCCAAGAGTTCGTCCACCACCTTGGGGGTGGTCTTCTTGAGGTTCTCCAAGAGGCGGCTTACCTCCTGGCGGCCCAAGAGTTCGTCGGAGTGGGAGCGGATGATCTCGGTCAAGTGGGTGGCGTTGACCGTGGAGAGGTCCACCACCGAGTAGCCCGAGAACTGGGCCTCCTCGCGGCGGCCGGTGGGTATCCACAGGGCCGGCAGGTTGAAGGCCGGCTCGCGGGTGGGGATGCCCTCGATGGCCTTCTTGGCGTCGCCGGGGTCCATGGCCAGGAAGTAATCTATTCTGGGCCTTCATCAGCACGTAGGCCAGGCTGCTCACCCCGGCCCCCAGCACCATGAAGGCGATGTGGGGCAGGCCGGGCACCAGGCCGAAGCAGAAGACGATGCCGCCGGCGATGCCGATGGCCTTGGGCTGCATGCCGAACTGGCGGGTGAACTCGCGGCCCAAGGAGAGGTCGCTGGCCGCCCGGCTGACCATGATGCCGGCCGCCGTGCTGATGATCAAGGCCGGTATCTGGGTGACCAGGCCGTCGCCCACGGTCAGCACCACGTAGGTGGCCCCGGCGGTCGCGAAATCCATGCCCTTTTGCAGCATACCCACGGCCAGGCCGCCCAGGATGTTGGTGATGACGATGATGATGCCGGCGATGGCGTCGCCGCGCACGAACTTGCTGGCGCCGTCCATGGAGCCGTAGAAATCGGCCTCGCGGCTGATCTCCTTGCGGCGGGAGCGGGCATCGTCCTCGTCAATCAGGCCGGCGTTCAGGTCGGCGTCAATGGCCATCTGCTTGCCGGGCATGGCGTCCAGGGTGAAGCGGGCGCTCACCTCGGCGATGCGCTCGGCGCCCTTGGTGATGACGATGAAGTTGATGATGACCAGGATGACGAAGACCACCAGGCCCACGAAGTAGTTGCCGCCCACCACGAACATGCCAAAGGCCCGGATGACCTGGCCGGCGGCCGCCGTGCCCTCGTCGCCGTGCAAGAGCACCAAGCGGGTGGCGGCCACGTTCAAGGACAGGCGGAAGAGCGTGGTGACCAACAGCACCGAGGGGAAGACCGAGAAATCCAGGGGCTTGATGGTGTACATGCCGGTGAGCAGGATCACCAAGGCGAAGGTGATGTTGAAGGCCAGCAGGATGTCCAGGAGGAAGGTGGGCAGGGGCAGGATCATCACCACCAGGATGGCCACCACGCCGGCGGCCAGGCCTATCTCCGAAAGGTTGCCCGCGTCCATCTTGGGCAGGGTGAAGGCCCTGCGGGGGGCGTCTTGCGCTGCCTGGGCCATGCCTAGGCCTCCTTATCCCAGGGCGCCCCGGCCCTGGTGGGCCTGGAGCACCTCTTGTTGACGGTCCTTGCCGCGGTACACATGGGCCAGGATGGTGGCCACGGCCTCGTAGAGGTCGTAGGGGATGGACTGGCCCACCTCCACCTGCTTGTACAGGGACTGGGCCAGGGCCTTGTCCTCGATGATGGGCACCCCGGCCTCGGCGGCCACCTGCTTGATCTTCAGCGCGATGCGGTTCATGCCCTTGGCCACCACCTGGGGGGCCTCCATCTGGCCGGGCTGGTAGGCCAGGGCCACGGCGTAGTGGGTGGGGTTGGTTATGACCACGTCGGCCTGGGGTACGGCGCCCATCAGGCGCTTCTTGGCCGCCTCGCGCTGGATGGAGCGGATGCGGCTCTTGACCATGGGGTCGCCCTCGGACTGCTTGAACTCGTCCTTGACCTCCTGCTTGCTCATCTTCAGGTTCTTCTCGTAGTCGTACTTCTGGTAGGCCCAGTCCAAGAGCGACAGCACCAGCATGGCCAGCACGCAGCGCCAGAAGATGCGGAAGCAGACGCCCACGATATAGACCATGGAGGCCGTGAGGTCCATGTCGCCCAGGTGGGGCAGGGTGTCCCACTCGCCGGCCACGGTGTGGTAGGCCACCCAGCCCACGATGAAGAGCTTGGCCACGTTCTTGAACGTGTCCACCAGGGAGCGCAGGGAGACCCAGCGCTTGAAGCCCGAGAGGGGGTTGATCTTCTTGAGGTCGGGCATGAGCCGCTGGGGGGCCATGAGGAAGCCCACCTGGGCCAGGTTGGCCAAGAGGCCGGCGGCCACCACGGCGATCATCACCGGGGCCATGACCTTCATGAAGAACATCCAGATCGTGAGGCTCAAGTTGCTCATCTCGGCGCTGTCCAGGCGCACCTGGGCGGCGTTCATGAGGATGTGGCGCAGCATGTCGCTGGTCTGGTGGTAGATGTAGCCGCCGAAGAGGTACAGGGAGCCCAGGCCGGCCATCAAGACCGCCACGCTGGCCAGCTCGGCGCTCTTGGCCACCTGGCCCTTCTCGCGGGCCTTCTGCCTGCGCCTACCGGTTGGTTTTTCGGTCTTGTCCTGGGCGCCCTTGTCCGGCATGGCCTCACATCGCCTTCAAGAGGGAATTGAGCACCGGCCCCAGGCCCTCAAAGACCCGGGCCATGAGGGGCACCAGTATGCCCAGGGTGAGCGACAAGAAGATCATGCCCACGGTGATGGTCACCGGAAAGCCCACGATGAGGATGTTCATCTGGGGCACGGTCTTGGCCACCACGCCCATGGCCACCTGGGTGAAGAGCAGGGCCCCGATCACCGGGGCGCCGATCTTGATGCTCAAGACGAACATCTGGGTGGTCATGCCCATGAACTGCTCGAAGAGCCCCCGGCTCAAGGAAAAGCCGCCCGGCGGCACCACCGCGAAGCTGTCGGCCAGGGCGCGAAAGAAGTGCAGGTGCCCGCCCACGGCCAGGAAGGCCAGAAGCGCCATGGTGTAGCAAAACTGGGCCACCACCGCCACCTGGCCGCCGCCCATGGGGTCGAAGACGTTGGCCACCGCGAAGCCCATCTGGAAGCCGGCCAACTGCCCCATGATCTGCACCGAGGTCAGGAGCAGACGCACCACCATGCCCAGGATGGCCCCGATCATCAGCTCGCCCACGGCCAGGAAGGCCATTTGCCACATGTCCCGAGGCAAGAGCGCCGGGTCAATCTTGACCACTGGGCTGATTAAGAGGGCCAGGGACAGGGCCAGGCCGGCCTTGACCATCTCGGGCACGTTGGGCGAGCCGAAAAAGGGCAGCGTGGCGATCAAGGCCGCCGAGCGCAACAGCACCAGCAGAAAGCTGGCCACCTGCTCGAGGCTGAAATCGCCGAAGGGCATGGACCTGGCCTCCAACCTAACGGATGTACTGCGGGAAATCGGTGAAGACCCCCGCGGTGTAGACCATGAGCTTGTTGAGCATCCAGGGACCGAACATCAAAAGCCCGGCCAGCACGGCCAATATCTTGGGCACGAAGGTCAGCGTCATCTCCTGGATCTGGGTCACGGCCTGGAAGATGCTGACCAACAGGCCCACGATCATGCCCAGGCCCAGCATGGGCAGGCTGAGCAGCAGGGTGATCTCCACGGCGCTCTTGGCAAAGCCCACGATGAACTCGGGCGTCAATTACTCGTCTCCCCGCTGGGGCCGCCCAGTGCGTCCATGGTGGTTGTTTTGACCCTTGAGCCCCACGGCCATCTCCCTAGAAAAAGCTCTTAACCAGCGATCCCACCAACAGATACCAGCCGTCCACCAGCACGAAGAGCATCAGCTTGAAAGGCAGCGAGACCATCACCGGCGGCAGCATCATCATACCCATGGAAAGCAAAACCGAGGCCACCACCATGTCTATGACCAAAAAGGGCACGTAAAGCAGAAAACCTATCTCAAAGGCGGTCTTGAGCTCGCTGATGACAAAGGCCGGTATGAGGCTGGTGATGGGCACGGCCTGGGCGTTGGCCGGGCGCTCCTCGCCGGCGATGCGCATGAACAGGCCCAGGTCCTTCTTGCGGGTCTGGCGCAGCATGAACTCCTTCATGGGCTTGCCGGCCTCCTCCAGGAACTGCTGCTGGCTCATCTTGCCCTCCATGAAGGGCGTGAGCGCCTTGTCGTTGACCTGGTTGAAGACCGGGGCCATGATGAAGAAGGTGAGGAACAGAGACAGGCCCACGATGATCTGCGTGGGGGGAATCTGCTGAGTCCCCAGGGCGTTGCGCAACAGGGAAAAGACCACGGCCAGGCGGGTGAAGCTGGTCATCATTATCAGTATGGCCGGGGCCAGGGTCAGCACGGTCAGGAGCAGCACCACCTGCAGGGCGGTGGAGACCTGCTCCGGCCCCTGGGCCGGGGTCAGGCCCAGGCTGATGGAGGGCAGCTTGAGGGGGGCCTCGGCGGCCAGGGCCAGGCCGGCGGCCAGGGCCAACAGCGCGCAAGTGGCCGCCAGGACAACCCACGGCCTTCTCACGGCTTTTCCTCCTGGACCCCGGCGGCGGCCTTCTTGAGGGCCTGGCCGAAGCTGCCCCGGCCGGCGCCGAGGCCCCGCACCTGCTCCAGGTCGTCTATGGTAGCTAGAAGATTGACGTTTTGCTCGGCGAGCCCCAGCACCAGCACCCGGCCGGCCACCTCCACCAGGGCCACGCCCTTTTTGGGTCCCAGGGGCAGCCGCCCGATGAGGCGCAGGCCTCCGGCGGCGGCTCCCGGCATCTGGCCGGGCAAAAAGCGGCGGATGAGCCAGTACAGCCCCACCAGCACCGCCAAAACCAGGGCCAGGGCCGCCAGCATCTTGACGATGGCGCCGGTGAGGTCGCCCTGGGGCAGGGCCGGGGCCGCCGTCTCCTGGGCGCACGCCAGGCCGGCCCACAGGCAGGACGTAAGGCCGGCTATCAGGCCCTTTAGCGGGGCGCGCATGTTTTGCTTCCTTGTGTCATGCGACCAACTCCAACGAAGGCCGCCCCCCTCACCCCGGTCCTCTCCCCCCGTGGGGGCGAGGGGGATGATGAAGAAGCGTCCACCCAATTTGGTTTTCTTTCCCGCCGCGAGCCTTCGGCGGGAGCCGGTGGCACCCCGGCGGGCTACGCTTGGCTAACCCGCCCAACACTCTGCAAGTCGTCAGCGGGAGCCGCCAGCCATCGTTTCCCCACCGCCCCGCCCGACCCGTTTATGCCCACCCGGGCACGGGTTAGCCGAGGGATTTGACGCGCTCGATGGGGCTGACGATGTCGGTGAGGCGCACGCCGAACTTCTCGTTGACCACGACGACCTCGCCGCGGGCGATGAGCTTGCGGTTGACCAGAATCTCCAGGGGCTCGCCGGCCAGCTTGTTCAGCTCGATGACCGAGCCCTGGCCCAGTTGCAGCAGGTCGTTGATGAGCATGGAGGTACGCCCCAGCTCCACCGTGACCTCCAGGGGGATGTCCAGGATGAAGTCAATGGAGTGGGCGCCCTTGCCCCCCCCGCCCTCGCTGGGCTCGCCGAACTCCTCCAGGGCGCCGCCCGAGGCGTCCCCCGCGTTGTCCCATTCCTCGGCCATGTCTTTCGCTCCTTAGAATTAGGCCCGGACCGCCAACCGCGTCCGTGGGAATTAGCGATAGGCCCGCGCTCCCGCTGGGCAAGCCCCCGGGGGTTAGAAGAAGCCTTCCACCTTGAAGGCCTTGTTGCCCCGGGACATGCCCGCGCGGCCCTTGAACTTGGGCACGCCCTCCACCATGGCCACCAGGGCCTCGTTGACGTCCTTGTCCAGGGCCAGGACCTCGCCCACCTGGAGGTTTAGCAGGTCGCCGCTGCGCAGCATGGCGCGCCCCAGTTCCACGGTGACGTCCACCTGGGCGTCCCGGAGCTGCTCGCGGAAGCGGCGCATCCACTCGTGGTCCACCTCCAACTGGTCGCTCTGGAAGCCGGCGTAGAGCTTGGAGCGGATGGGCTCCACCGTGGAATAAGGGATGCACACGGTGATGGTGCCGGCGGTGTGCTCCATCTCCAGCTCGAACTTGACCACGATGACCACGTCGGAAGGCGGCACGATGGAGGCGAACTGGGGGTTTATCTCCGTGCGCTGGTAGACCATGGAAAGCTCGTGCACCGGCTTCCAGGCCTGCTCCATGTCCTTCAAGGACATCATCACCACCTTGCGGGTGAGCTGCTGCTCGATGGCCGTGAAGTCGCGCCCCTCGATCTTTACCTCGCCGCCGCCGGCCCCGCCGAAGAAGGTCTCCACCAGGTTGAAGACCAGCTTGGACTCCAAAACGAAGATGGCGTGGCCGCGCAGGGGGTCCATCTTGAAGATGTGCAGGCTGGTGGGCACGGGTAGTGAGCGCATGAACTCGCCGAACTTGACCATGTCCACGCTGGTGGTGGTCATGTCCACGATCTTGCGCAGGGCGCTGCTCAAGGTGGTGCGGAACAGGCGGGCGAAGCGGTCGTTGATGATCTCCAGGGTGGGCATGCGGCCGCGGATGATGCGGTCCTGGTTGGTAAGGTCGTAGACCACCACCCCGTCGGCCCCGGGGCCGGCGTCGGTCTCCACCTCGATCTCGCCGCCGCTCATGCCCTTTAAGAGGGCATCCACCTCGTCCTGGCTCAGGA
>JACQYR010000029.1:0-7174 GCA_016208115.1 Desulfarculus sp. | reverse complement strand
CATGGGCCTGTCCCCGCCTGGTAGCCCGGGCCTACTGGATGACGAACTCGCCGAAGTACAGGGCGTGCACCTGGCCGGCGCCGCCCAGGGTGTTGTTGACTATCTTGAGCACCTCGTTGCGCAGCTTGATCTTGCCGGCCACGGGGCTGATGTCGTTGAAGGTCTTGCTGCTAAGCAGCAGGAGGACGGAGTCGCGTATCTGGGGCATGCGCGTCTCCAGCTCCTTCTTGAGCTTCTCGTCCTTGATGTCCAGGCTCACGGTGAGCTTGAGGTAGCGCTTGCCGCCGGGGTCGGCCAAGTTGACGATGAAGGGCTCCAGGCTCATGGGCGGGGTGGCCTTCTCGCCCTCCTTCTTCTTGTCGTCCTTCTTTTCTTCCTTGCCCGCCTCGGCCTTGCCCTCGGCGGCCGGCGGGGCGTCGGGCTTGGCGAAGAAGAACTTGTAGGCCGCGAAGCCGCCGCCGCCCAGGATCAACAGGGCGCCCACGCCGATGATTATCAGCTTGATGAGGCCGGACTTCTTCTTGCCCTCCTCGGGCCCCTCGGCACCGACCTTAATGTCTTCTTCGGGCATGCCTCGCTCCTTTTCAGCGGCCACGGGTCAAGTTTGCTGGGCCACCGGCGGCATGGGCGCGCGCCTGGCCCCGGAGGGCCTCGGGCCTCCCCCAGGGTCACAGCAAGGGCCGTGCCAGCGGCCCCGGCGAGGGCCATGGCAACTATAGCAGCAATATCAATTTGTTGTACTGGCAGGCCCCCGCGAGGTCCACCCCGGCCGCATCGTCAATAATGCGTCATGGTCAAGAGTTTGACGGGAGAGGGGCCAGGCGGACCCCGCCCCGCCCCCGGCGGTGGGGGCGGGGTGGGGATGGCGGACTAGGGTTAGCGCTTGAGGTTTATCAGCTCGGCCAGCATCTCGTCGGTGGTGCTGATGGTCTTGCTGTTGGCCTGGAAGGCGCGCTGGTAGTTGATCATCTTGACGAACTCCGCCGCCAGGTCCACGTTGGACTGCTCCAGGGCGCCGGATTCCACCTGGCCCACGCCGGCCTGGCCGGGGCGGTTGACCACCGGCGAGCCCGCCGCCAGGGTGGCGGCCCACAGGTTCTCGCCCTCGCGCTGCAAGGCCTCGGCGTTGAAGAAGTTGGTGAGCACCACCGCCCCCAGGGTTTGCAGGGTGCCGTTGCTGAACTGGCCGGTGATGAGACCGTCGCGGGAGATGTTCAGGGATTGCAGGGTGCCCCGGGGGGCGCCGTCCTGGTAGAGGTAGAAGGTCTCGCTGGAGCCCGCCGACTGGGTGGAGGAGGAGGCGGCGTCGGGCGCGAAGCTGATGACGATCTCCTGGTTGGCGGTGGCGCCGGCGAAGCTAAAGGCGAAGGTGCGCTGGCCCTGGGTCTCGGCGGTGGGGCTGCCCTCGGCGTTGGGCGCGAACTCGGTCTGGTTCCACAGGGCGAAGTTGAGGCCCTGGCTGGCGCCCAGGGTGTCGGTGGTGGCGATGGTCAGGGTCTGGCTGGCGCCGGTGGTGGTGCGCTGCAAGACCAGGGAGGAGCTGCCGTCGGTATTGAGCGCCGTGGTGGCCTGCACGCCGGTGGCCGTGGAATCGGCCAGGCCGCCGCGCATGTGGGTGGTGGGCACGACGGTGCCGGTGCCGGTGCCGGTAAGGGTGTAGTTGTACTGGCTGCCGTTGTTGTCGGCGGTGATGACGATCTGGGTGGCGCCGTCCGCCCGGGCGGTGACCAGGGGCGCCAGAATGGAGTTGGCGTTGATGGCGTTCTGGATGTCGGTGATGGTGTCGCCGGCGGTCCAGGTGACGGTGGTGCCGTTGATGGTCACCGAGCCGGCGTTGCCCACGCCGGGGATGAAGATGCCTTGGGAGGCCTGGCTGGCGCCGTTGATGGTGTTTATCGCGTCGCCCATGGTCCACTGGGCGTCTGTGCCGCCGATGACCCAGTTGGCGGAAGCCACGGGGCTGACGGTGTAGGTGGAGCCGCCGTCGGCGAAGATCTTGAGGGTTGGGTTGGGGACGGCGGTGGTGTCCACCACGGCGAAAAAGTTGGTGTTGGCGCCGGTGTCGGCGTTGATGGCCGCGGCCAGGGCCTGGGCGGCGGCGTTGGCGCTGGCGGCGGCGCCGCTGCTGTAGGTGGTGCCGCCGATGACGACCTGCATGGTGGCGGGCCAGACGCCGCCGGTATTCATGGACATGTTCCATGAAGTTTCGTAGGTCTGCTGGCTGCCCTGGCCGGTGAAGCTCAGGTTCTCGCCGATCTTGTTGCTGATGACCGTGCCGGTGCCGGCGGTGGGGTCGGCCACGCTGGCCCGCGACTGATAGATGTCCCTGGTGGCGGCGGCGCCGTTGAAATAGTCCACGGTGCCCAGCAAGTGGCCGTCGGTGTCGAAGGACAGGTAGAAGGTGTTGTCGGGCTTGGCGGTGGGCACGGGCGAGAGGGTGCCGTCGTCGTTCTCGTACATGCTCACCCGCCAGACCGTGGAGGTGCCCGTGGGGGTGACCGTGGGGGCGTCGGTGAGCTTCTGATAGTAGAGCGAGAGGTTGTGGGCCACGCCCAGGGAGTCGTAGACCCGGCTGGAGTTGGTGTAGTTCCAGGTGGCCAGGTCATTGGGGTTAAGGCCGGTGGTGTGGGCGAAGGTCTTGGTGTCCTCGGCGTTCAGGTTGACGCTCAGGTCCAGGGCCGTGGTGGGGATGGCGTCGGACTGCTGGGTGACGATGCGCAGGTCGGTGGGCAACTGGGTCAGGTTGCCGTCGCTGTCCACGTTGTAGCCCTGCAGGCGCAGGCCGTTGGGGTTGACCATGTAGCCCTCCTTGTCCAGGAGGAACTGGCCGGCGCGGGTGTAGTACAGGCCGCCCACGTTGCCGGTGCTGGTGGTCTGGCTGGTGTTGGTGGCCCCGGTGCCCGTGACCGTGGAGACCCGGCGCACCCCGAAGAAGCCCTTGCCGTTGATGGCCAGGTCGCTGGCCACGTCGGTGGTCTCCAGGGAGCCCTGGGTCATCATGGACTGCACGTTGAGCACCCGCGAGCCGGTGCCCACCTGGTTGGAGACCGCGCCGCCACTGGACAGCGAGTGCACCATGATGTCACCGAAGTTGGAGCGCGAGGCCTTGAAGGCGTGGGTGCTCAGGTTGGCCACGTTGTCGGCCACGCTGCTTAAGGCCCGCCCGTGGGCGTTAAGGCCGGCGACGCCGGAGTACATGGCTGAAAGCATGCCCATGGTTTGATTCCTTTCTGTTGCGCCACCCGCTCGGGGGGGCCTGGCCGCTGCTGTTCTACCCGCTTAAGCCGCTGACTTGATTTTTTGTCCCGCGCCGCCCGCATGGCGGGGGCCGGGTTGCTTAACTGCTCAGCCCCAACAGGCTCTTGATGTAGGCCAGGGCGCTGTCGGTCAGCGACGAATCGCTGGTGCCGCTGGTCTGGCTGCTGGTGGTCGTGGTGGCCGGCTGCTTGACCGCCACCACCTTGTCCAGGGCCAGGGTGTTGGTGCCCACCATGAGGTAGCCCTTGCCGTCGGTGCCCTTCTGGTAGCCGGTGACCCGGGCCGTGATCTGCTGGTCGCTGACCTTCACGGCGTTGCCCTGGCTGTCGGTGCCCACCACGTAGAGGGTGTAGGTGCCGTTGGGCGCCACCTGGCCGGCGTCGGTGTAGCCGTTCCACTGGAAGTCGTGGGCCCCGGCGGTCTGCTGGCCCAGGTCCTTTTCGTAGACCGTCTGGCCGCTGGAGTTCTGCACGATGACCTTGACCGAGGCGGCCGAGGCCAGGGTGTAGCTGGAGCTGCTGACCTGGTCGTCGGTGGCCAGGATCTGGTTGCCGCTGAAGGTGACGTCCTTGCCCAGGTAGCCCAAGGCCTGGGACTGGGCCATGGCGTCGGGCAGGGAGCTGATGCCCTCCAGGGACTTGCTGATCTTGGTGAGCTGCTCCAGGCCGCTCTCCAGGATGTTCTTGGCGGCCACGGTGTCGGTGAGCATGGTGGCCTTGACCACCCCGTCCTTGACCGACAGCTCCAGGCTCACCTCGCCCAGGCTGGGGGGCTTGAGTTCCAGGCGCAGGCTGTTCTCCTGGCGGGCCACCATCTGGGCCATCTGCTGCCCCACCTGGCGCACCACATAGCCTGGCAACACCGAGCGGGCGGGCAGGGTCTCCTCGGTCTGGGCCAGGCCCTGGTTCAGGGCGCCCAGATCGGAGCCAGCCTGGGCCTGGGCCACCGGCCGGGAGGTGGCCGCCTGGGGGGTCTCGGCCTCGGCCAGCGCCTCGCCGGCCGCCGCGGCCCCCGCCGTGCCCTGGGAGCCGGCGGGCTTGGCCTGACCCTCGGCCTGGCTGGCGGCCAGCTCGTGGGACCCGGCCAGGACCTGGGCCGCCGTCTTGGAGGCCAAGGCCTGGGCCTCGGCCCGGACCATCTGGGGCGCCTGCTCCAGGACGCCGTCCTCGCCTTGCAGGGCTTGGCGCAGCATGGCCGTCAGCCCCAGGCCTTGGCCCAGGGCCAGGCCTTGCCCGTTGTTCTGTCCCAGGGCCAGGGGCCTGCTCATAGGCCTCTTGCCAATGGCGAGAAAGAGACTGGGTCTGGCTGGCCACCTGGGCCTCAATTTTCTGTAGGGTCTGGATGACCTTGGCCCGCAGTTGGTCGGCGCCGCCGGCCTTGGATTGGCCGTTCTTGGCCAGTTGCAGGCGGCTGGCCAGGTCCTCCAGGCTCTGCCCCAGGCCCTGGTCCTGACTCTGGGCGGCCACGGAGAACAGGGCCAGCACCGCCTGGGGCGTGGTGCGCCCCTGGCTGTCGGTGGCCCGGCGCACCAGGCCTTGCACCTGGGGCTGCTCCAGGCCCAGGCGGCCCAGGAGGTCGCGCAAGATGCCCTGGTCCACGCTCTTGGTCTGCTGGGGGTCGGCCTGGGCCAGCAGCCCCGGCAGGCCCTGCACCACCAGCTTTTCACCCTGGCGGGGCAGGTTGTCCATGAACTGCTGTATCTTGTCCTGGTCCAGGCCCAGGTCCTTGAGCACCTGGGTCAGCAGGGGCGCGTCCTCCTGGCTGAGGAGCAGTTGGGCGCCCTGAGTGGGCAGGTACTGGGATAGATTGGCGAAAAGCGCCCCCAGGTTCACGCTGCCGTCGGAATTGCTGGCCCGGTCCATGAGCTGGCGGGCATCCTTAAGGCTGTAGCCCGACTGCACCAGCACCTGCTCCAGCTTGTCGCGGTCGCTGGCGGCCACCTGGCAGTTTTCCAGGGCTTGGCCGCTCTGGCGCAGGGCGTTGCCCAGGCGCTGGATGGGGGTCTCCTGGGCGGTGAGGTTATCGGTGTTGGTGGAGGTCTCGGCCGGGGCCACGCTGACGCTGGCCTGGGCCGTGGCCGTCTGCCGGCCGGACAAGCCGGCCTGGGTGAGTTGGGCCATGATCTCTTCGAAGGGGCTGCCCGAGCCCCCGCGGCGAACGCCCTTGAAGGCGGTGCTGAGGGTCTGGCCGGGGTCCAGGGCGCTGATCTGAGGTTGCACTGGCTCCTCCCTGAGCGTGATGGTGCTGACCACTCGAGAAGCAAGCCTGGTGCCATCCGAGGACGTAGATAATTAGGTGCGTATTTGCGGTTGGTTACAAAAGAGGACCCCGCCCAGTCCGGGCGCGGGGGGTAAGTTTTGCCAGGGGCGGCGAGGATGGGCGGCTGTATTTTTTGCCCAGGAGGCCGGCGCGATGCGCGCCCTTCGCCAGATTTATCGGCGCGCCCGGGCCGGGGCTTGAGGGTTTTTTCATGTGGGCGAGGGCGGTATAGTTGTAGAATTCCCTGACCAAGGCGCGCGGGACGAAAGGCGGGGCATGGGCGGCGAACCCCAGGGGCAGGACAACGGCGGCCAGGTGCTGGCCCTCATCACGGCGCGGGGAGGCTCCAAGGGCCTGCCGCGCAAGAACCTGCTGCCCCTGGCCGGCCGGCCGCTTATCGCCTGGAGCATCAAGGCCGCCAGCGAGGCCGCTTGCCGGCCCCGGGTGGTGGTTTCCACCGACGATGAGGAGATCGCCCAGGCCGCCCGGGAGTGGGGGGCCGAGGTGCCCTTCCTGCGCCCGGCGGCCCTGGCCCAGGACGACTCGCCCCATATTGACGTGATCCTGCACGCCGTGGCCTGGCTGGAACAAAACCAGGGCTACCGGCCCAAGTGGGTGCTGTTGTTGCAGCCCACCTCGCCCCTGCGCCTGGCGCGGGACATTGACGACGCCCTGGCCCTGGCGCGCACGCGGGGGGCCGACTCGGTGGTGGGCGTGCAAGAGGCCCCCAGCCACCCCTACCTCATGCACACCCTGGACCAGGAGGGCCGGCTCAGGCCCTTTTTGCCCACCCCCCCGGGCTACCAGCGCCGCCAGGATTTCCCGGACCTCTACGCCCTCAACGGGGCCATCTACCTGGTTAGCCGGCGGATGCTCTTGGCCAAATCTTCCCTGCTGGACCAGGGCACCCTGGCCCTGGTCATGCCGCCGGAGCGCTCCCTGGATGTGGACACGGCCTGGGACCTGCGCCTGGCCCGCCTGGTGCTGGAGGAGAAGCATGGCCGGGCCTGAGAGGCGCATCGGCGTGGTCACCACCTCGCGGGCCGACTTCGGCATTTATCGCCCCCTGCTGCGTGGCATCCTGGCCGCGCCCGGCCTGGAGCTGTTGCTCATCGTCTCGGGCATGCACCTGGGCCCCCGCTTCGGGCTGACGGTGGCCGAGATCGAGGCCGAGGGCCTGCCCATCGCCGCCCGCGTGGAGACCCTGCTGGAGGGCGACAGGCCCCTGGACGTGGCCGGCTCCCTGGGCCTGGCCGTGGGGCGCCTGGCCCCGGTGCTGCACCAGCTCGGGCCGGACCTGCTCCTGGTCCTGGGCGACCGCTTCGAGATGTTCGCCGCGGCCTGCGCGGCGGCGCCGCTCAAGGTGCCCCTGGCCCACCTGCACGGCGGCGAGTTGACCCAGGGTGCCCTGGACGACGCCTTCCGCCACGCCATGACCAAGCTCAGTCACCTGCACTTCGTGGCCACCCGGGAGTACGCCCGCCGGGTGATCCAGATGGGCGAGGAGCCCTGGCGGGTGACGGTCTGCGGGGCCTTGGGCCTGGTGAATCTGGCCCAGGTCGAGTTGCTGGACCGGGCCGCCCTGGAGGCCCGCCTGGGCCTGGGCCTGGAGCCGGCCCCCCTCTTGGTCACCTTCCACCCCGAAACCCTGGCCGCC
>JACQYR010000055.1 GCA_016208115.1 Desulfarculus sp. | reverse complement strand
TTGGCCACGGCCAAGGCCCGGTGGGTGCCCAGCACCGGCTGGCCCACGGTCTTGATGAGGTGGTCCACCTTGGCCCGCCGGGCCAGGGCCAGTATCTGGCGCTCCTGGGCCACCAGGGCCTCCACCCGGCCGCCCAGAAGGGCCATCAGGGCCTCCAGATGGCTGCGGAACACCGCCCGGGGCGTCCCGCCCTGGCCCAGCAGGGCCTCCTCGGCCGAGGACTGGGCCACGGCCCCCACCTTCAGGGAGCCCAGGTCCACCGCCTGTCCCACCTCGGCCTCGGCCAACACAAATATCCTGGTATAGGAATCCATGAGGGGCGGGGAGAAATGGAACAGTTCCGCGCGCGCCGGGGTGATGGCCAGAGAGGGGATCACCTGGGCCTGGCCCTGCCGCACCGCGGCGATGGCCTCGGCCAGGCTGGGCACCACCAGATAGGTCAGATCCAGGCTGGCCCTTTTGGCCACCTCCTCCATGAGGTCGCGGCCAAAGCCCTGGGGACGCCCCTGGCCGTCCAGGGAGAAGCCGGGCGGTATGTCGTTGGGAAAGGCCACGGTAACCGCCAGGCGCGGGGACGCTGGCGGCTCCAAGGCCCAGGCGGGCGCCAAGAGCGCCGCCAGGATCAGCAGCGCCAACAGGTGCCTGTGAGGTGCGGTGCCACGGATGCCAGCCATTAAGGGCAGCCTGTGCTGGGTTCATGCCGGGCAAGGCGATGCGGGGTCAAGGGCCATCGAGGAGACAGCGTTTCATGGTGCTGAACGAGCAAGGGCGCGCGGGCAAATCCAATCAGCGCGGGTGCATCGAAAGGCACCATTCTAGGTGGCACTTATAGCCCCAGCCGCGGCCAAAGCCGGCCCTGATTTTGGCTAGGCTATTTGCCTAGCCTGATAGGAAAAATCCCGAGGCGGGGGTGAAGGCCGGCCCTCAGCCCGGTATGAGGGGGGCATGGACGCCGGAAGGGGCTAGTCCTTCATCCGGCACGGCCTCGCAGGCCCGCGACGTGCTCCCGGGGCTCTATTGGGAGACAAAAAGCGGGTGGCCCCGCGCCTGGCAACGCAGTTGGCCACGGCTCGGAATTATGTGGGATGGGCAAGGCGGTAGGGTATATCATTATTGTTACGCGATGCCCAAAAGGCCCGGCTTCAGCCTGCGAGCCGGGCTTCCCGCGCGGGTAAAGGGTTTCAGCCTTAAATGGCGCGCCATGTCAGTTACACGGGAAGCAACCCAGAGGACATCCATGTCCAGCCGCGCCCCTGACCATCGGCCGGCCAGGCTGGTCTTCGTCGTCTTGCTCTTGGCCGCCTTGCTGGCGCCGGGCCTGGCCCCGGCCCGCGCCCAGACCCCCGGCCCCGCCCCGGCCTCGCAAGTGCCCCAGTCCATACTGCTGCTCTACTCGGCCGGCTTCTATCTGCCGGCCTACCGCAAGAACATCGCCGCCTTCTTCACGGTGATGGAGGCCGCCGGTTTTCCGGTCAACCGGCTGCACTTCGAGCACCTGGACCTGATACGCCATGGCGGCCCCGAGCACCAGCGGCGGGTGTTGGAATTGCTGCGCGCCAAGTATGCCGGTCAGAAGATAGACCTCATCATCACCGTGGAGGGCCTGGCCAGGGACCTGATACTCAAGCACGGCCAGGACCTGCTGCCCCAGACCCCCCTGTTGGCCATACTCTCGGCCGATTCCCTGGACACCGTGCCCCCGGGGCGGCGGGTAGTGCAGATACCCAGCGTGCTGGACATGGCCGGCACCCTCAAGGTGGGGCTGTCGCTGTTTCCCCAGACCCGGCGGGTGTTCGTGGTGGTGGGCAGCGGCGAGGACGAGCAGCGCTGGGAGCGGGAGGCCAGGAGCCAGTTCGCGCCCTGGGCCGGCAAGCTGGACTTTGAGTACTCTGGCGGGCTGACCTACGAGGAAACCCTGGAGCGCATCGGCACCCTGCCCTCCGACTCCATGGCCATCTACATCGCGCTATACAAGGACAAGGCCGGCCGCTCCTTCGCCCCCCGCGACGCGGCCATCGCCCTGACCAGGCGGGCCAATGCCCCCGTGTTCGGTGTTTATGACGAGATCACGCCGCTGTTGGTGGGCGGCTCCATGATTAGCTACGGGGCCGAGGGCGCCCGGGCGGCCAAGATGGCCCTGGACATCCTGGCCGGGAAAACGCCCCTCAACGAGCCGCTGACCACGGCGCCCATCCTCACGGCGCCCAGTTTCAACTGGAGGCAACTGGAGCGCTGGGGGGTGAGCGGCCGCGCGCTACCTCCGGGCAGCATCGTCATCAACCGGCCGCCCTCCATATGGGACGACTACCAGGAAGAGGTCGTCGGCGGCGTAATGCTGTTCCTGTTGCAGGCCGGCATGATCCTGGCCCTCTTGGCCATGCGCCGGCGTTCCCGCCGGGCCGAGGCCAGCCGCCGGGAGGCCGAGGACCGCTACCGCCGCATCGTGGACACGGCCAACGAGGGCATCGCGGTGGTGGATGCGTCCTTGCGCTTCACCTTTGTCAACCAGAAGATGGCCGACATGCTGGGCTACCGGCCCGAGGAGATGATGGGGCGCGGCCCGGAGGAGTTCATGCCCCCCGGTGAGTTGGAGGCCCACCTCCGCAACATGGAGAGCCGCCGCCAGGGCCAAGGCGAGACCTACGAGCGCCGTTTCCTGCGCCAGGATGGCCAGGAGGTCTGGTTTTTGGTCAGCGCCGTGCCCATCCTGGACCGGCGGGGCCAGTTCATCGGCTCCTTCGCCATGTTCACCGATATCACCGACCGCAAACTCATGGAGGAGGACCTGCGCGAGAGCCGCCGCTTCCTCTCCGATCTGATAGAACACAGCGGCGCCCTGATCTTCGTCAAGGACCGCCAGGGGCGCTACGAGCTGGTCAACCGCAGATGGGAGGAGGTGACCGGCCTGAAGCGGGAGCAGGTCCTGGGGCGCACCGACGAGGAATTGTTCCCCGGCGAGATCGGCCGGCAGTTCCGCCAGAACGACCTGGAGGCCATGGAATCGGGCGGGGCGTTGGAGCGGGAGGAGATACTGGATGACACCAGCGGCCGGCGCTACTTCCTTTCCGTCAAGTTTCCCCTGCTCGGCCCGGACGGCCAGGTCAGGGGCGTGTGCGGCATGACCACCGAGATCACCGAGCGCCGGCGGGCCGATGATGAAAGGCGCCGCATGGAGGACCAGTTGCGCCAGGCCCAGAAGATGGAGGCCGTGGGCACCCTGGCCGGGGGCATCGCCCACGACTTCAACAACATCCTGGCCGCGGTGCTGGGCTTTGCCGAGATGGCCCGCGAGGACGCCCAGGAGGGCAAGGTCAATCCCGCCGACCTGGACCGCATCATCGCCTCGGCCCAGCGGGCCAAGGCCCTGGTGCAGCAGATATTGGCCTTCAGCCGCAAGTCCGAGGCCCATCTGGAGCCGGTGGACCTGAACCAGGCGGTGGTCTCCACCCGCGAGATACTAGAGCGCACCCTGCCCAAGATGATCGCCATCGAGACCCGCCTGGCCCCGCGGTTGCCGCCGGTTTGGGCCGACGCCACCCAGTTGCAGCAGGTGCTGTTGAACCTGGCCGCCAACGCCCGCGACGCCATGCCCGAGGGGGGCCGCCTGACCCTGGCCACCAACCAGGTGACCCTGGACCGGGAATACTGCCGCCAGCACCTGGAGGTGCGGCCGGGGGCCTACGCCCTGCTCACGGTGGCCGACACCGGCCTGGGCATGGACCCGGATACCCGCAGCCACATCTTTGAGCCCTTCTTTACCACCAAGGAGGTGGGCAAGGGCACCGACCTGGGCCTGTCCTCGGCCTACGGCATCGTCAAAAGCCACGGAGGCCATATCCACTGCTACAGCGAGCCGGGCCTGGGCACCACCTTTAGGGTCTACCTGCCCCTGGCCGGCGAGTGGTCCGAAAGCCAGCCGGAGGAGGCCCCGCCCGGCGGCGAGCAGAGCCCCGGCGGCACGGAGACCATCCTGCTGGTGGACGACGAGGAGGCCCTGCGCGACCTGGGGGCGCGCACCCTGGAGGCCAAGGGCTACCGGGTCCTGACCGCCGCCAACGGGGAACAGGCCCTGGCGCTCTTCGGCGGCCCCCAGGGCCGCCCCGGCCTGGTGGTCATGGACCTGGGTATGCCGGGCATGGGCGGGCACAAGGCCCTCAGGGCCCTGTTGGAGATTGATCCCCAGGTAAAGGTGGTCATCGCCAGCGGATACTGGGCCGAGGGCCAGGTCAAAGAGGCCCTGGAGTCGGGGGCGGCGGGCTACGTGGCCAAGCCCTTCCGCCGGGCCGAGCTATTGGGCACCGTGCGCGCCATCCTGGACGGCAAGTAGGGCCGGACCGCCCCTGGCCCGGCCCGGGGCCAGGCGGCCCGTTTTCCCACGCCTATTGCCCTGGTCATTCACCCCCGCGTATGCTAGGCCCATCGCCCGGCCGACGCCGGCGCCGCCAGCGGTGCCGGGAGGCTGGGATCAACATCGCGGAGAGACAAGGCTATGCCCGATCTGGTAAAGCCACCCCTGCCCTGGGCCACGGTGCTGGACGCCAGCCACAACGGCATCATGGTGGTGGACCGCCGGGGGGTGATCCTGTTGTTCAACCAGGCCGCCCGCCGAGTGCTGGGCGACATCCAGGGCTCGCCGGTGGGGCGGCATTTCTCGGAGGTGCGCCCCGAGACCTGGCCGGAGATTCAGGAGGTGCTGACCACCGGCCAGCCCCAGATCGGCCGCCGCATCTCCTTGCCCCAGGCCACCATCATCGCCAACCGCAACCCCATCCTGGTGGACGGCCGCGTGGAGGGGGTCATCAGCGTCTTTCAGGACATCAGCGAGTACGAGGCCATCATCAGCCAACTCCAGGGCTTTCGCCGGCTCAACCGCCAATTGGAGGCCATCTTCGAGACCAGCCAGGACGGCCTGTACATCGCCGACGGCCAGGCCATCGGCATCCGGACCAACAACGCCTACGAGCGCATCACGGGCCTTAGGCGCGAGGACCTGTTGGGCAAGAGCCTGCAACAACTGGTGGACGAGGGCTACATTGACCAGTCGGTGACCCTGGAGGTGCTGAAAAAAGGCAGCCAGGTCACCATCATGCAACAAATCAGGGGCGACAAGCAGGTGATGGTCACCGGCACGCCGGTCTTTGACGACGACGGGGCCGTCGCCCTGGTGGTAACCAACGTGCGCGACCTCACCGGGCTCAACGAGCTGCGCGCCCAGCTTGAGGAGAGCCGGCGGCTCTCCTCGCGCTACTACGAATCGCTCCAGGAGCACGAGGGCTTCGAGCACGCCCTGCAAGACATGGTGGTGCGCAGCGAGGCCGTGGCCCAGGTGGTGCGCCGGGCGGTGAAGGTGGCCCGGGTTTCGGCCTCGGTGATAATCTACGGCGAGTCGGGGGTGGGCAAGAGCATGCTGGCCCGCATCATCCACCACATGAGCCCCCGCAAGGACCGACCCCTGGTCAAGATCAACTGCGGCACCATCCCGGCCTCCCTGATGGAGAGCGAATTGTTCGGCTACGCCAAGGGGGCCTTCACCGGGGCGGCGGCCGAGGGCAAGGCCGGCCTGGTGGAGATGGGGCACACGGGCACCGTGTTTTTTGACGAGGTGGGCGATCTCACCCCGGCCATGCAGGTCAAGCTCCTGGAGGTGATCGAGGAGAAGACCTTCACCCGGGTGGGGGCCACTCGCCCCACGTCGGTGGACGTGCGCATCATCGCCGCCACCAACCGCGACCTCAAGGCCATGGTGGGCCAGGGCCAGTTCCGCGAGGACCTCTACTACCGGCTCAACGTCATCCCGTTGAACATTCCCCCCCTCAGGCAGCGGCGCGAGGACATCCCGCCCCTGGCCCTGTCGCTCTTGGAGAAATTCAATCGCGGCATGGGGCTCAACAAGCGCCTGGCGCCCGAGGTGCTGGACCTTTTGGTGCGCTACGACTTCCCCGGCAACGTGCGCGAACTCATCAACCTCATGGAGCGGCTGATGATCATGAGCGACGGCGAGGTGATCGGCATCGCCGACCTGCCGGGGGAACTGCGCCGGCCGGCGGCGCCCCTGGCCGACCCCTTGGAGCAGGGGGTAGGGCTCAAGGCGGCGGTGCAGGCTTATGAGCGGCGCATGATCGAGGGCGCGCTCAAGCGCCACGGCTCCCTGGCCGGCGCGGCCCAGGCCCTGAAGGTGCACCCCACCACCCTGTGGCGCAAGCTGGCCCGCTTGGGGCAGGCCTCCCCCTTGCAATAACGCTAGTCTATTGCAATATTGCAAAACAGCAAATTAGTAAATAATATAAAATAAGTGTAATATATCACTATAATTAGCCTGGACTTTTTTTGCGATATTGCAAGGAGGCGGTCCGCGCCCCTCTCGATTGCCTTGCCCTTTAGCCTGTGATACCTGCTAGTTGAAAGATAGCTACCCTGGCACGGGGGTTGCTCTACCGCCATCCAGCGGAAGAGTAGGCGGGCCGCCGTGCCCCGCTGGCCCATTTCTTACCGGATAGAGGGAGGAAGGATCATGTCTAGCCGTAAAGCGTGGGGCCTGTTGGCCCTGGCCTTGGCCTTGGTGATGGCCTTGCCCCTGGGTGTATGCGCCCAGGACAAGGTCATCAAGATTGGCGCCATGTATCCCATGACCGGCCGGCCCGGCCTCTATGGCCTGGACTCGGTGGCCGCCGCCGAGATGGCCGTGGCCGAGATCAACGCCAAGGGCGGGGTCAAGGGCCACAAGTTGGTGTTCATCAACACCGACAGCCAGGCCAAGCCCGACCTGGCCGTGCAGATCGCCAAGCGTTACATCAGCAGCGAGAACGTGCACTTCATCTTCGGCGAGGTCAGCTCGGGCGCTGGCCTGGCGCTCACCGAGGTTTCCAACCAATACAAGAAAATTTTCATCGGCACCGACCACGCCTCCACCCAGCTCACCAGCGACAAGTTGCAGCCCTACTACTTCCGGGTCTCCAACAACACCTTCCAGTCCATGGCCGCCGGCGCCCTCTACCTCAAGGAGCGCCAGCAGTCCAAGCCCTGGGCCACCCTGGCCTACATCGGCCCGGACTACGCCTACGGCCATGACCAGTGGAACGAGCTGAAGTACAACCTGGACCGCTTCGGCGTCAAATACAAGGTGGTGGGCGAGTACTGGCCCAAGCTGGCCGCCCCCGACTACACCGCCTTCATCACCGCCATCATGAAGGACAAGCCCGACATCCTGGTGGCCGGCCTGTGGGGCGGCGACACCGTGGCCTTCATCAAGCAGGCCCTGCCCTACGGCCTGTTCCAGAAGATGCTCTACTTCAGCCCCGACGGCGGCGGCAACTACGAGCTGATGAGCGCCACCGGCGACGAGCTGCCCGTGGGCCTGGCGCTCTCCGGCCGTCACCACAACAACTGGCCCGACACGGCGGCCAACAAGAAGTTCGTGCAGGACTTCTTCAAGAAGGCCGGCCGCTACCCCTCCTACGCCGCCGAGGGCGCCTACAGCGGCATCCACGCCATCGCCCAGGCCGTGGAGCAGGTGGGCAACCCCAGCGACACCGAGGCCCTGGTCAAGGCCTTCGAGGGCATGAAGATCAAGCTGCCCGAGGACCCCGAGGGCTTCACCTCCTACATTGACCCCCTGACCCACCAGATCGTGCAGGTGCAGGCCATCGGCGAAACCGTGGCCAACAAGGACTTCCCCCCGGCCACCCGCATGCTGGGCAACTGGAAAGTGTACAAGGCCGAGGAGATCATGCCTCCGGTGGAGTACCTCAAGGATCACTCCAGCGAATGCCTCAAGGGCCGGCTGCCCAAGTAGACCGGCCGCGCTTCAACCACAGCAAGGCCCGGGGACCGCTCTTGGTCCCCGGGCCGGCGAGGCCATAGATGGACCTTTCATCCCTGTTGGTGCAGTTCGTCAGCGGGCTGAGCACGGCCACCCTCCTGTTCCTGGTGGCCAGCGGGCTCACCCTGATCTTCGGGGTGGGAGGCGTCTTCAATTTCGCCCACGGCTCCTTCTACATGCTGGGGGCCTACCTGGCCTACACCTTCGTGGCCACCGTCAAGCTTAACTTCTGGGTGGGTGCCCTGGCCGCCGCCCTGGGGGCCGGCATCCTGGGCATGCTGGCCGAGGCCCTGATCTTAAGGCGCATCTATGGCCGGGCCGAGGAGGGCGGCTTCCAGATTCTCTTGACCTACAGCCTCATCCTCATCATTGACGACCTGGTCAAGCTGACCTGGGGCACCGAGTACAAGAGCCTCTCGCGTCCGCCCGGCCTGGGCGGCGCCCTGGTGATGGGCGATCTGGTCCTGCCCTCCTACAACCTGGCCATCATAGGGGTGGGTCTTCTGGTGGTGGTGCTGGCCTGGCTGGTGCTGACCCGCACCCGCGCCGGACGCATCGCCCGGGCCACGGCCCTGGACCGCGAGACGCTGGGCGTCCTGGGCATCAACGTGCCCTTGACCATGACCGTCATCTTCGGCATCGCCACCGCCCTGGGCGGGCTCACCGGCGCCCTGGCCGCGCCCCTGCGCTCGGTCACCCCCGGCGCCGGCATCGAGGTCATCATTGACGCCCTGATCGTGGTGGTGCTGGGCGGCATGGGCAACTTCTGGGGGGCCTGGCTGGCGGCGCTGTTGTTGGGCGAGGTCAACGCCGTGGCCGTGGCCGTGGCCCCGGAGTGGGCCTCCCTCTTTAGCTACCTGGTGATGGTGGTCACCTTGATCTTCAAGCCGGAGGGCTTGTTCGCCCCCCGCCAGGTGCGGAAGGTGTAGCCATGACCGGCGCGGACACGAGAAAAGAAGTCATCTTCTGGGGCCTCCTGGCCGGCATCTTCGGCCTGCTTCCGGTGGTGAGCCACAACGACTACCACCTCGTCATGGCCAACCATATCATCGTCTGGGGCCTGTTCGCGGTGGCCTTCAACATGCTTTTCGGCATCACCGGCATGCTCTCCTTTGGCCAGGCCCTGTTCTACGGCATCGGCGGCTACGGCGTGGGCCTGATGGTCAAGTACCTGGGCAAGGCCTGGTTTCTGCCGGGCATGGCCGCCGGGGTGCTGGCCGCCGCCGTGCTGGCCTATCTCTTGGGCTTTCTCATCATCCGGGTCAGCGGGGTGTTCTTCACCATCCTGACGCTGGCCTTCGGGCAACTGGCCTGGCAGGTCACCTTCCGCTGGTACCACGTCACCGGCGGCGACGACGGCATCCAGGGCATCATCCCGCCGGGCATCCTGGGCAACAAGGTCTTCTACTACTACGTCTGCCTGGCCTGCGTGCTGGGCTCGGTGTGGTACCTGAGGAGCCTGTCCAACTCGCCCCTGGGGCTGATACTGCGCTGCGTGCGCCAGAACCCGGCGCGGGTGCGCTTTTTGGGCCGGCATGTCAGGCGCAACCAGCGGCGGGTCTACGTCATCAGCTCGGTCTTCGCCGCCTTGGCCGGCGGGCTCATGAGCGGGGTGGACAACTCCGTGCACACCAACATGTTCTACTGGACCACCTCGGGTGAGGTGATCCTCATGTCGGTGCTGGGCGGCATCCACCAGTTCTTCGGCCCCTTCATCGGCGCGGCGCTCATCACGATCATCGAGGACGTGGTGGGCAGCCGCACCGAGTTCTGGCCGCTCATCATCGGTCTGTTGATGATGACCATGGTGCTGGCCTTCCCCCGGGGGGTGGTGGGCGAGTTCC
>JACQYR010000060.1 GCA_016208115.1 Desulfarculus sp. | reverse complement strand
GCTGTCGGGCGAGCGCGTGGACTACCACCAGGCGGCCCTGTTCAAGCGCCGGCTCATGGAGCGGGCCTTTCGCCGGGCCAATGAGCGCCTGGCCCTGGCCCAGGACCTGGAGCGCTTCGCCTCGGGCCAGGCCCACTGGCTGGAGGACTATTGCCTGTTCATGGCCCTGGCCGAGGAATTCCCGGGCCGGCTGTGGAACCACTGGCCCTTTGACATCCGCGACCGCCAGCCCGAGGCCCTGGAGGCCGCCCGCCAGCGCCTGGCCCCCCGCCTGGCCTTGGAGCGCTTCCAGCAATGGGTCTTCCAGCGCCAGTGGGCGGCGCTAAAAAGTCACTGCAACCGTCTGGGCGTGGCCATCATCGGCGACATGCCCATCTACGTGGACTTCCACAGCGCCGACGCGTGGGCCAACCCCGACCAGTTCAAGCTGGACGGCGCGCGCGCCCCCTACGTGGTGGCCGGCGTGCCCCCCGACTACTTCAGCCCCACCGGCCAGCGCTGGGGCAACCCGGTGTACAACTGGGACCACCTGAGACGCCACGACTTCGTCTGGTGGCGGGAGCGCCTGGGGCGCAACCTGGCGCTCTACGACTACGTGCGCCTGGACCACTTCCGGGGGCTGGTGGCCTTCTGGGAGATCCCGGCCATGGAGCCCAACGCCGTGCGCGGCACCTGGCAGGAGGCGCCCTTCCGCGACTTCTTCCGCGCCCTGCGCCGGCGCTTCCGCAGCCTGCCCATCATCGCCGAGGACCTGGGCATCATTGACGCGGCGGTGCGCGAGGCCCGGCGGGAGCAGAACCTGCCGGGCATGGTCATCCTGATGTTCGCCTTTGGCGAGGACAACCCCCATAACCCCTACCTGCCCCACAACCATCAGCCGGACAGCGTGGCCTACACCGGCACCCACGACAACAACACCCTGCGCGGCTGGCTGGGCGAGGAGGCCGACGAGGCCACCCGCCAGCGCCTGTACCGCTACCTGGGCCACCGGGTCGGCGACGACGACCTGATCTGGGAGATGATCCGCCTGGCCCTGGCCTCGGTGGCCGGCATGGCGGTGATACCCTTGCAGGACGTGCTGGGCCTGGGCCAAGAGGCGCGCATGAACCGCCCCTCCCAGACCGAGGGCAACTGGGGCTGGCGGCTCCAGCCAGGGCAACTCAGTGACGACCTGGCCCAGCGCCTGCGCGAGATGCTGGCCACCTACGGACGGCTTTAAGATGGGGGCCTCGGCCCTCCTCGTTGATGTTTATTGATTTGGCGGGCACAAGACGGGCGGGGATAAACCCCGCCCCTTGTATGGTCAGCAGGGCTACTACGGGAGCAAACGTGGTTGGTTACGAGAAGGCCTCTCCCGACCCGCATTGGGAGTCGAGGCACTCGCCCCCCGCCTCTACATCAAGAAAAGGCTATTACCACGCTGTATTAATTTAGGGGCGGGGTTTATCCCCGCCCGGTTTTATCAGGCCTAACTTGGCCTCGCCCTAGCAGGGCGGCTGGGCCAGGCGGCAGACCTCGTCCTTCTTTTGCTGCAAGGCCCGCAGCACCTTCTCCGGCGTGATGGGCAGGTCGTGAATTCGCACCCCCACTGCGTCGAAGATGGCGTTGGCGATGGCCGGCGCCGAGGGCACGCAGCCTGGCTCGCCCACGCCCTTGGCCCCGTAGGGTCCAGCCGGGTCGTCGGTCTCCACGATGATGGGCGTGATGGGCACCGCGTCCTTGCAGGTGAGCATCTTGTAGTCCAGGAAATTGCCGTTGACCACTCGCCCCTCGTGCAGCTTGACCTCCTCGGTGAGCGCCATGCCCACGCCCATGAGCGAGCCGCCGTAGATCTGCCCCTCCAGCAGCATGGGGTTGAGCGCCCGGCCCACGTCGTGGGCGGCCAGGTACTTCAGTATGCGCACCTGGCCGGTCTGGGTGTCCACCTCCACCTCCACGCCGCTGGCTCCGAAGGCGTACGAGCACGACAGGTTGCCCTTGAACTCGCGGTCCAGCATCTCATTGGGCGGGTCGTAGAAGGTCTCGGCCATGAGCATACGCCCGCCCGAACTGAAGTGGGCCTTGCGCAGCACCTTGGCCAGGGGCAGGCTCTCATCGGCCTCGGCCACGGCCAGGCGCTGTCCCTCGCCGCCGCCGGAGCGCCGCACCAGGAGCTGGCCCTGGCTCAAGTCCAGGTCCTCGGGCTCCACTTCCAGTTGCTGAGCCGCCAGGGCGAAGATTTTGCGCCGCAGTTCCTGGGCGCACTGGATGGCCGCGTTGCCGCTGATGAAGGCCGCGCGGCTGGCGTGGGTGCCCACGTCCCAGGGGCAGATGGCCGTGTCGTGGCTGACGATGCTCACGTCCTCCAGCTTCAGCCCCACGGCCTCGGCGGCCACCTGGCGCAGGATGGTCTCGTTGCCCTGGCCGATCTCCACCGCACCCGTGAAGACGGTCAGCCGGCCAAAGTCGTCCAGTTTCATTATCATGCCGTGGCCGTCGGAGCGGTAGACCCGCGCCCCGCCGCCCACGTGAATCAGGCTGGCTAGGCCCTGGCCGCGGGCCTTGTGTCCGCCGACGTTGGCGCCCCGCGCCTTGGCCTGCTGGTGCTCTTGCCAGCCCAGGCCCTGGCGCACCTTCTCGATGCACTGGCTCAGTCCACAGGTGGTGATCTTGAAGCCCTGGGGCGTCTGGTCGCCGGGCTGGTTGGCGTTGATGAGCCGAAACTCCACGGGGTCCATGCCGGCCATGAGCGCCAGTTGATCCAGGTTGGACTCGATGGCAAAGGTGGCCTGGGGATTGCCGTAGCCGCGCATGGCCTGGGCGTAGATGTTGTTGGTGTAGACGCTCTCGGCCAGGTAGCGCACGTTGGGCACCCGGTACAGCGAGCTGACCGGCACCATCATCACGCTGGGGGTGGTGGCGCCCCAACTGGTGTAGCCGCCGTTGTCCAGGAGCATGTGCACCTCGCGGAAGGTGAGCCGCCCCTCGGCGTCGCAGCCCTGGCTTATCTCCATGGTGGCCGGCTGGCGGGTGGCCTGGGCCAGGAACTCCTCCTCGCGGCTGAACTGCATCTTCACCGGCCTGCCCGTGGCCCGGGCCAGCAGGATGGCGATGAACTCGTAGCAGTGGGTGTCCAGCTTGGAGCCGAAGCCGCCGCCGATGGTCTGGCACAGCACCCGCACCTGGCTACTGGGCAGGCCCATGGCTTTCAGCGCCTCCAGGTAGTCGTTCTGGGCCAGGTAGGGAATCTGGGTGATGGAGTGCATGGTCAGGTTGCGGTTCAGGTCGAACTCGGCGATGACCCCGCTGGTGCCCAGGCAGCAATGGCTGATCCAGGTGGTGCGATAGGTGCCCTGGGCGATGTGGCGGGCGCGGGCGCGCCCCTCCTCCACGTCGCCGCAGATGAGCTTCCAGGGCAGGCTCAGCTTGTTGGACTTGGCCGGCCGGCCCTTGGCGTCCAGTTCGTGGATCAGGGGCGCACCCTCGGCCAGGGCCTCCTCGGGCGAGAACAGGGCTGGCAGGGGTTCGTACTCCACCTCGATCAGCTCGATGGCCTCCTGGGCGATGTCCGGGCTGGTGGCGGCCACGGCGGCGATCTCGTCGCGGCGGGTGCGCACCTTGCCCTTTTTCAGCGGCCGGTTGTCGCGCATGAAGCCCAGCGGAATCTCGGGGATGTCCTGGCCGGTGAGCACGGCGCGCACCCCCGGCAAGGCCCGGGCCTTGCTGACATCAAGGCTCTTGATGAGCGCGTGGGCATGGGCCGCGTAGAGTATCTTGCCATGGAGCATGCCCGGCCGGGCCAGGTCGTTGATGTACACGGCCCGGCCCGTGACCTTGTCCAGGGCGTCGGCCTTGGGCAGCCGCTGGCCCACGTATTTGAGAGCGCTCACGGTTGGTCCTCCGCCGCGGCCCTGACCGCCTCGATGATCTGCTGGTAGCCGGTGCAGCGGCAGAGGTTGCCCTCCAGGGC
>JACQYR010000059.1 GCA_016208115.1 Desulfarculus sp. | reverse complement strand
CGGAAACCCCCCAAACGTCGAGCGGCGGCCGGAGGAGCGGGCCTTCCGTTTCAATCCGCTTCCAATAGCGGAAACCCCCCAAACACATGTTGTCCGCCCGCCACGGCCTGGGCCTGAAGTTTCAATCCGCTTCCAATAGCGGAAACCCCCCAAACCCATGAACGCATCATCCTGGGGCAAAGGCGGGCTGGGTTTCAATCCGCTTCCAATAGCGGAAACCCCCCAAACTTAATGAGAGGTGGCCGGCGGCTGTTGCTGGGGCGTTTCAATCCGCTTCCAATAGCGGAAACCCCCCAAACCTATATTGAGTCCAACTATACCGCGCAGTTCATATGTTTCAATCCGCTTCCAATAGCGGAAACCCCCCAAACTGGAGCAACTAGAAGAACCAATAAGGGGTGGTTGTTGTTTCAATCCGCTTCCAATAGCGGAAACCCCCCAAACCCACCCTATCATAATGCCTTGACTGGACGGAAGAAAAAAGACATGATTCCACATGGTGGCCGTCACAAGCATTACAAGCGCCGGTATTTAACGGCCCCCGAAGCCTGCCTGGGTTATTAATCCAAGCGATTAAACATGTTACAGGTTTCCACACGGTCATGCCAACCCTCTTTGAGCAGATAAGCGGCCAAGAAGCCTTGCGAATCGCCTGGGAGAAGGTGCGCGCCAACCAGGGCGCCTCCGGTGGCGACGGCCAGACCATCGCCAGCTTCGAGGTCAACCTGGCGGCCAACCTGCTCAGGCTGGGGCAAAGCCTGATCTCCGGCACCTACCGGCCCGGCCCCCTGCGCAGGGTGGCCATCCCCAAGAAATCCGGCGGCACCCGCACCCTGGCCATACCCCCCGTGCGCGACCGCATAATCCAAACGGCGGTGGCCACGGCCCTCACCCCCATCCTGGACCCCCAGATGGAGGATTGCAGCTTTGCCTACCGCCCCGGCCGCTCGGTGGCCATGGCCGTGCGCCGCGTCTCGCGCTATTACCAGGAGGGCTATCGCTGGGTGGTGGACGGCGACATAGACGATTACTTCGACTCCGTGCCCCACCAGCCCCTCCTGGAGATTATAGGCAGATACGTCCCCGATGCCAAGGTGATCGCCCTGATCGCCCTGTGGCTGCGCCGCCACGCCCCCCAGGGCCGGGGCCTGCCCCAGGGCTCGCCGCTGTCGCCCATCCTGTCCAATATCTTCCTGGACGAGGTGGACGAGGGCATCGCCGGCCAGGGCGTGCGCCTGGTGCGCTTCGCCGATGATTTCGTGATCCTCTGCAAGGGCCAGCAGCGGGCCGGGCAGGCCTTGGAGCGGGTGGCCACCCTGTTGCGCGGGCACGGCTTAATGCTGGACCCGGTCAAGACCCGCCTGGTCTCCTTTGAGCAGGGCTTCAAGTTCCTGGGGCACCTGTTCGTGCGCTCCCTGGCCCTCAAGCAACAGGACTGGGAGGAGGCCCCCTGCCCCCCGGACGGTCAGGCCGTCCCAGTGCCAGAGCCACTCGCCCCGCCGGAACCTCCCGCACAGCCCGCGCCGCCCGGCGCCGCCGTGGCCACGGGCTCGCCAGAAGTGCCGGACTCCCTGGCCCCCCAGGACTCGCAGGCCGACGCGACAACGCCCGACGCCGCGCTAACGCCCTCGGCCCCGCCTTCGGCGTCCCAGATGGCAGACCGCCCTGCCGAGTCGGTGGACGCCCCGTCACCGGGACAGGAGGCCGGCGATAGCGACGGCCTGTCCCCTCGCCTGCGGGTGCTCTATGTCACCGGCAAGGGCCGCTGTCTGGACCTGCGCAACCGGGCCTTGTCGGTGCGCGCCTGCGCCAACCTAGAGGCCCCTGAGATACTGGCCGTGCAGCCGGGGCGCGTGGACCGGGTGGAGCTATGGCCCGAAACCACCATCACCCCCGAGGCCCAGCGCGAGGCCCTCAAGGCCGGCCTGCAAGTGGCCTACCTGGACGGCTGGGGCCGCACCCTAGGCACCCTGGAGCCCCCGCCGCCCGACAAGGCCGGTTATCACCTGGCCCAGGCCGCCCTGGTGCTGGACCCGGTCAAGCGCCTGGAGCTGGCCCGGCTCATCGTGGGCGGGCGCCTGCGCAACCAGCGCGCCCTCTTGCGCCGCCTCAACCGCAAGCGCCGGGAGCCCTTTATTGACGCCGGCGCCCGCGCCCTGGGCCAGGTGCTGCGCCGGCTGACCCGCGCGGCCACGGTGGAGGAACTCATGGGCCACGAGGGCGAGGCCGCCCACCACTACTGGCAGGCCCTGGCGCGGGCCGTGGACCCGGCCTGGGGCTTTGATGGCCGCAACCGCCGGCCGCCCCGCGACCCCCTCAACGCGGTCATCTCGCTTACCTCCTCCATCCTTTACCGCGACCTGCTGCACCTCTTGCAGCGGCACGGCCTGCACCCCGGCTTCGGGGCCTTGCACGGCTCCCTGGACGGCCACCAGGGCACCGCCTCGGACCTGGTGGAGGAGTTCCGCGCCCCGCTCTGCGAGGGTCTCACCGTCTACCTGGCCAACAACCGCATACTGCGGCCAGACATGTTCGACCATGACCAGGAGGGCGGCTGCCTGGCCAACCAGGAGGGCCGGCGGGTGATCGTGCCGGGCCTGGAGGACTGGCTGGACCGGCCGGTGCGCTCGCCCCACGGGGGTCACCGCGTCAAGTGGCGCGGGCTCTTGGAGGAACAGGTGCTGGCCTACCGCCGTCACGCCCTGGGCGAGGAGACCTACCAGCCTTACCTCATGGACTACTAGCGGAGGGGGTCATGCCCGGCGTGGTGATGCTCACGGTGTTTGCCTACGACGTGGAGGAGAACCGCGACCGCCGCCGCATCGCCACCATGTTGCAAAGCCTGGCCGTGCGCGTGCAGAAGAGCGTCTTCGAGGCCTGGCTGCCCGAGGAGGTGGCCGAGCGCCTGGCCAGCAAGGCGGCGGCCATGCTGGGTCCCAACGACTCGCTACGGGTATACAGCATCAGCGCCACCGGCTACCGCCGCACCAAGGCCTATGGCGCCACCGCCTTGCTTGGCCCCCAGGACTACTACCTGGTGTGAGCCAGCGAGCTTGATTCCCGCCTGGATTGGCCGCTAAACCGGCCGAACTAAGCCCCCAAAAATCAAGAATCATGAAATAGAAAGGCCGGGAGCATTGCGCCCCGGCCTTGCGTTTCAATCCGCTTCCAATAGCGGAACCTCAAAACCTTGTAGGCGCGAAAACAACCGCCGAACGAAGCTGTTTCAATCCGCTTCCAATAGCGGAACCCCCCAAAACCTTTGTTATGGAACTTCAACAGAGACTCTTCGAGTTTCAATCCGCTTCCAATAGCGGAACCCCCCAACCCCCCCCAAACCAACGGTAAGATCGTCTGGGGCGGTAAGTTTCAATCCGCTTCCAATAGCGGAACCCCCAAAACTTGGGACTCATCTCACGCTTCGCCTTGAACGGTCTGGGTTTCAATCCGCTTCCAATAGCGGAACCCCCCAAAACTTAGAGAAAGGAACAAAAAATGGACGCTTTCCTAAGTTTCAATCCGCTT
>JACQYR010000058.1 GCA_016208115.1 Desulfarculus sp. | reverse complement strand
AGAAGCCCACTATGGCCATGGCGAAGGCCAATTCTATCCCGGTCAGGAACAGGCCCACCAGGATGAGAATGGACAGGAGTCCGGCGGTCGGCTCATCCATCTTGGTTTCCTCCCCCCAGAAGCGCGAGCAGTTGACACACCAGGGTGAGGGCCTGCATCAGGCAACTGAAGGCCAGGCCCATGGTCAGGGGGTAGAAGGGGATGCGCAAGGAACCGCTCACCTCCTTGGCCCGCCACAGGTCCAGGCTGTAGAGCACGAAGTTGTAGCTGGCGAACAGAAAAAGCGCGATGCCCAGCAAGCGGGTGACCACCGCCAGCCGGGCGCGGCCTTTGGCGGTCAGGCGGTCGGTGAGAAAGTCCACCGCGATGTGGACTTTCCTGGAGGTTGAGTGGGGTATGGCCAGACCGATGACTATGGCCCCGCAGAAGGAGACGATCTCGATGACTCCCACCAGGGGATACCCCATGGCGCGCACGATGATGTCGGTCATGGTGGCCAGCATCATCACCACCAGGCCCGCGCCCGCCACATAGTGCAGGCCGAGGTCCACCCGGTCCACCACGTTCGTGAATTGCCGCATGATCCCTCCCGGGGCTCGCGCTACGCGCCGCGCGCCCTCTCCGCCAGCCGGCGGAGAGGGGCCGGCCGTGCAAGGCGTTCCCTTACTTGTTTTTGGTCAGGTAGTCCTGGCAGAAGGCCAAGGCCTCCTGACCGGGCAGGCCCTTCTCCTGGGCGCCCTTGACGTACTTTACGAACAGGGGTTTCATCTTCTCGGCCACCTCGGCTTGTTCCTGGGCGGTGGCCGTGACGATGTTCATGCCCTTCTGGAGGGCGAACTCGCGGGCTTCCTGGTCCAACTGGTTCCACAGCTTGCCCTGCTTCTCGATCCACTCGGTGTTGATCTCCTCGATGGCGGCCTGCACGTCCGGCGGCAAGGAGTTCCACTTGTCCTTGTTCATCACCGCGAAGATGGTGGCGGCGTAGGACATGCCGTGGTTCTCGATGGTGGTCTTGGACACCTCGGCGAAGCGCCAGCCCTTGAGGCCTTCCATGGGCAGTTGCAGGGCGTCCAAGAGGCCCTTCTGCATGCCGTCGTAACACTCGGTGATGGGCATGGTCACGGGCACCGCGCCCAGGGCCTCGGCGATGCCGGCCACGTCGGCGTTGACCTTGGTGCGCATGCCCTTGAGCTCGGCGATGGAGTGGATCTGCTTTTTGGTGTGGAACAGGCCCGGTCCGTGGGCGTGCAGGAACAGCACCTTGACGTTGTCGAACTCCTTGGGCTGGAATTGCTTGTAGAAGGCGTTGGCGGTCTTGGTGGATTGATAGCCGCTGGTGTAGCCCAGGGGCAGGGTGAGCACCTCGCTCAAGGGGAAGCGGCCGGGCGAGTAGGCCAGAAGGCTCATGCCTATGTCGGCGATGCCCTTCATCACGCTGTCATAGGTCTGGGTGGGCGGGGTCAGGGTGTTGGCCGGGAAGTAGGTGATCTTGACCCGGCCCTGGGACCTCTTCTCCACCTCCCGGCACCACTGCTCGTGCAACTGGCTGATCTTGTGGGCGGCGGGGAAGAAGTTGGAGTATTTGAGCTTGATGACCTTTTCCGGGGTTTTTTCCTGCTCCTGGGCCGAGGCCGCTCCGGCCAGGACGAATAGGGTCAAGGCCAAGACCAGGCTCGTCAGAAGAACCACCACGGCTTTGCGCATGAACTTTCCTCCTTGTGCTTTTTATGGGCGACCTTTGGCGGATGCCCAGCCAACCGCCTAAACGTTGCGTTCGCGGCCCTGCCAGTACTCGTCCCTGAGGACCCGCTTGAGTATCTTGCCGGTGGGGCTCTTGGGCAGGGCCGGGCGGAACTCCACGGTGCGCGGCTTCTTGTAGCTGGCCATGTTCGCCTTGCAGAAGGCGATGAGTTCCTCGGCGCTGGCGCTCATGTCTTCCTTGAGCACCACCACCGCCTGCACCGACTCGCCCCAGTGGGGGTCGGGCACGCCGATCACCGAGACCTCCAGCACCGCCGGGTGGGTGTAGAGCACCTCCTCCACCTCGCGGGGGTAGATGTTTTTGCCGCCGCTGATGATCATGTCGTTCTTGCGGTCCACGATGTAGACGAAGCCGTCCTGGTCCTGGCGGGCGTAGTCGCCGGTGTGCAGCCAGCCGCCGGCCAGGAGCTGGGCGCTTTCCTCGGGCAGCTCCCAGTAGCCCAGGGTCATGGGCTCGCCGCGCACGGTCAGCTCGCCCACCTCTCCCAGGGGCACCGGCCGGTCCTCGGGATCCACCAGGCGCACCTCGAACAGGAGCGCCGGGCGCCCGCAGGAGGCCAGGCGCGCCCGCCCGGCCTCGCTGTCGAGCTGGTGATCCTCGGGTCTGAGCACCGTGGTCAGGGGGCCCGTCTCGGTCTGGCCGTAGAACTGCATGAACCCGCACTTAAAGCGCGCCAGGGCCTGCTTGAGTAGCTCCACCGGCATGGGAGCGGCGGCGTAGAGGATCAGACGCAAGGCGCCCAGGTCGTACTTCTCGATGTCCTTCTCTTGCAGCATGGTGTTGATCATGGTGGGCACGAACTGGCATAGCGTGATGCGGTGGCGGGCCAGGATATCCAACGCCTCGGCGGCCACGAAGCTGCCCTCCCGGCGGATGACGATCGTGTTGCCGCAGAGGATGTGGCAGAAGCGGTCTTCAAAGGTCACGTGATAGAAGGGGAAGAGCAACAGCACCCGGTCGTCGGGCAAGAGGCCCAACTCCACGGCCGCCGCCAGGGCGTTCTGGCAGTTGTGGCGGTGGGTGCGCATGGCGCCCTTGGGCCGGCCGGTGGTGCCCGAGGTGAGGAAGATGCTCATGAGGTCGTCCTCGCGCACCGTCACCGCCGGCTCCTCTTCGCTACGGTTCTCCAGGAGGTCCTCGTAGTCCAGGGCGCCCAAGGCGGCCCCGCCCAGGCAGACCGCCTTCTCCAGGGAAGGGACCTGGGCCTTGAGTTGCCCCACCACCTCGCCGAACTCGGGTTGGAAGAAGATGAAACGCGGCTGGATGTAGCCCAGGTCGCGGGCCAATTCCCGCTGGCGCAGCAGGTTGTTGAAGGGCACCATCACGCCCCGGGTTTTGCACAGGGCCAGGTATATCTCGTAGAACTCGATGCTGTTGTGGGTCAGCACCGCCACCCGGTCCCCGGGTTGCAGGGACAACTCCAGGAGGGCGTGGGCCAGGCGGTTGACCCGGCGGTTGAGCTGGGCATAGGTCAAGGACTTGTCGCCCATGACCAAGGCGGTCTTGTGAGGCACGCGGGCGGCACTCCTGCGCAGCACTTCTCCCATCGTCATGGTTTCAGCTCCTGGTGGTAAAGCCTGTCTCTATCCAATCTCTGCCGGGCAAGTTGGCAGGTCAGCCGTCAAGGGAAGGGGAGCCCCGGCGAGGCGGCAAGACGCCGGGACTGGCCCTGGGGGCCGTTGGCTTCCGGGAGGAGGTGTAGAAAGCGAGCGGGAGATGGCGGAGGCCAATCGCCTTGGCCGGAGGCCCAGGCCGTGGGGCTGGGGGCCGCCGAACAAGCTTAAGTTGTAAATAGTTTATATAATAACTATCTGAAGGCTGTCAAGGCCAATTTGGGGCAGGCGGCGCGAGGCCGCCGTGCGGTCCCTGGCAAACAACATCAAGTTATATATAACTATTTATGCTTAGGCCCACCGCGCGGCCCGCCAGCGCCGGCCGCGTGGGGCAGCCGGATTGCCCCAGGCCACGAGGTAAACGGCCACGGTCCCATGCCGGGGCCGGACGGCCTCGGCCTCTGAAAGCCTGGCCGTACAGGCCCTCCACGGGCTGGCCGGGGAGGCGGGCCGGGCCGGGGCACTGGCCGCAACCATATTAGATGGGCCGGGAGATGGGGGCCCGGGGCCGGTCCCATCGCGGGGGCCTGTTGATTGGAGGTCTTTTCACAAGCTGGCCCGGCCGGGGGCCGGCGGCCAGGGGCCGGGACGGGCGGCTAGCCTGGTCAGGCGAGGCCCAGCGGAACTTGGCCGTTGGGTGGCAAAAGGCTTTTGGGGCGGGTGGAGAGGCCCCGGCGGGTGAGCAAAAAAGCTTGACAGCCGAAAAACGAAGTTGTAAAAGCTTTAGTAGTAAAATAAATTGATGTAAACAATCAGGCGGCATGAGGAGACTCCCCATGGAACTCAAGGAAAAACTGCTGGCCATCGTGGGGGCGGGGCAAGCTGATGACAGCCCCGCCGTCCTGGCGGCCTATGCCCGCGACCACAGCCTCATGACGGCGGCCGGCCTGCCCGATGCCGTGGTCTGGCCCGAGAGCGCCGAACAGGTCCACGAGATCGTCAAGCTGGCCAACGAGATCAAGATGCCGGTCATCCCGGTCAGCTCCCAGGAGCACTTCCAGGGCAGCGTACTGCCCAAGATGGGCGGCATCGTGGTGGACATGCGGCGCATGAACCGCGTGCTGGACATTGACCAGCCCGACCGCCTGGCGCGCATCCAGCCCGGCGTCACCTGGGGGCAGATGCAGCAGGAGATGGCCAAGATCGGTAGCCGCATGGTGCTGCCCTTGTTGCCCCTGGCGACGAGCTCGGTGGTCACCAGCCTCTTGGAGCGCGAGGTGCCCACCAACCCCCGCTTCGAGTACGGCGAGCCCATGACCTCCACCGAGGTGATCTGGGGCTCGGGCATGCGCTTCCGCACCGGCTCGGCCAGCGCCCCCGGCTTCCCCGAGAAGGCCGACTCCAAGGGCGGCAACCCCGAGGGGCCGGGCACCAACTGGTACCGCTTCCTGCAGGGTGCCGAGGGCACCATGGGCATCATGACCTGGGCCATCGTCAAGTTCGAGTACCTGCCGGTCATTGACCAGACCTGCTTCATCACCTTCGACGACATCGCCCAGGCCGTGGAGCCCTTGTACCAGATACAGCGCCGCATGATCGGCAACGAGTGCTTTTTGCTCAACCGCCAGGTGGGCGCCCTGATCTTCAACGACGGCACGCCCGGCAGCTACGAGGCCTTGAAGCGCCAACTGCCCCCCTGGTTCGTGGCCATCGTCCTCTCGGGGCCGCCGCGCCAGCCCGAGGCCAAGTTGGCCTACGAGAAGGAAGCCCTGGAGGAGATCGCCGCCGCCATCCCGGCGGTCAAGCGTATTGACTCGACGCTCGCCGGGGCCGTGGGCCTGGAGAAGAAGCTGCCGGCCATGCTGCGCGCTCCCTGGCCGGCGGAGCGCCCCTACTGGAAGCACGCCCAGAAGGGTGGCTGCCAGGACCTCTTCTTCATCGCCAAGATGCACCAGGCCCCCGCCTTCGCCCAGACCGTCTTTACCACCGCCGGCAGCCACGGCTACGACGTGAGCGAGTTGGGCGTGTATTTGCAGCCCATCGAGCAGGGCCGGGCCTGCCACCTGGAGTTCCAGTTCTACTACGACCCCGGCGACCAGGCGGCCAAGGACAAGATCAAGGCCCTCTACATGGACGCCGCCGCCCAGCTCTTCCAGCAGGGCGCTTTCTTCTCCCGCCCCTACGGCCTGCTCTCGCCCATGGTCTTCGAGCATGCCCGGGGCTACACCAACACCATCACCAAGGTGAAGGAGGTGTTGGACCCCAATTACATCATGTGCCCCGGCAACGTCTGTTTCTAAAGGAGGCGGGAAAATGATCGTCTCGGGATCGCTTGAACTCAAGGACTACATGTACGAGATGCGCCGCTGCATGCGCTGCGCCTCCTGCAAATGGCTCGACCACATCTACATGCCCGACAACCGTTTCGTGTACCGCTGCCCCAGTTACGCCAAGTACTACTTCTCCAAGGTGGCCTACGGCCGGCTCAAGCTGGGCCTGGCCTTGACCGAGGACCGCCTGAAAAACACCCCCGGCATGCGGGACATGGTCTTCCAGTGCCTGATGTGCGGGGCCTGCGACTCGGGCTGCAAGCGCAACCTGGACCTGGAGATAACCAACTCCCTGGAGGCCCTGCGCGGCCACATGGTGCGGGACGGACGCTTCCCCCAGGCCCACCAGAAGATGATTGACGACATCGCGGGGAGCAAGAACCGCTATGGCGCGCCGGCCGCCGACCGGGCCAAGTGGGCGCCGGTCAATGCGGCCGCCAAGTCCGACACGGTCTACTTCGTGGGCTGCGGTGCCTCCTACCAGGACCAGGCCATCGCCAAGGCCACCGACAAGATACTGGGCGCCCTGGGCGGCTACATGCTCATGCCCGGCGAGCAGTGCTGCGGCCATCCCCTGTTCGCCCTGGGCCACTTTGATGCCTTCCAGAAGCAGATGGAAGTCAACCTGGCGGCCATGAAGAAGACCGGGGCAACTCGCCTGGTGACCGCCTGCGCCGAGTGCTACAAGACCTGGAAGGTGGACTACCCCCGCCTGATGAAGATCAGCACCAGCGACCTGCCCTTTGAGGTGCTGCACGTCAGCGAGCTGGCCGCCCAGGCGGTCAAGGACGGCGCCCTGACCCTCAAGAACAAGCTGGACCTCAAGGTGGCCTGGCACGACCCCTGCAACCTGGGGCGCATGTCCGAGCCCTACCGGCATTGGGAAGGCGGCCGTGGCAAGTGGGGTTGCTTGGCGCCGGCGGAGGCGTTCGGCGCCAAGGAGTTCAACCGCGGCACCGCCGGCGTCTACGACCAGCCCCGCGACCTCTTGGCGGCCATCCCCGGCGTGGAGGTGCTGGAGCTCAAGCGCCACCACGAGTTCTCCTGGTGCTGCGGCGGCCACGGCGGCGTGCCCGAGGCCTACCCCGACCTGGCGGCCTACGCCGTGGAGGAGCGCCTGGAGGAGGTCAAGGCCGTGGGCGCCGAGGCCGTGGTCAGCGGCTGCCCCTACTGCAAGGGCCAGTTCCAGGCCGGGCTCAAGGGCCGCGACCACCAGGTGCGGGTCTTTGACATCACCGAGCTGATCGCCGGCTCGCTCTAGAGATTAGAGAAAGGACGCGGTCCATGCCCAAAGTCACCGAAAAGGTATCCAAGGCGGCCTACAACGCCCTGGTCAACATAGTCGGCCCCCAGTGGGTCACCGACGACGCCGCCATCACCGAGAGCTACGTCAAGGGCGGCGAGATTCACGACTGCATCTACCAGCGCGGCCAGCAGCCTCCGGGCGTGGTGGTCATGCCCAAGGACACCGCCGAGGTGCAGAAGGTGGTCAAGGTCTGCTTCCGCTACCATCTGCCCTACACCCCCATCGGGGCCTTCTGGGGCGTGCACTGCGGCGGCAAGGTGCCCTTCCACGTCTCCATTGACCTGTCGCGCATGCGCGGCCTGGATTGGGATGAGCGGCAAATGGTGGCCATCGTGGAGCCGGGGCTGATCCACTCGCCCCTGCAGGCCGAGGCCCAGGAGCGCGGGCTCTACACCATGACTCCCGGCGGTGGCTCCCAGGCGGCGGTCATCGGCAACATGCTCACCTGCAACTACTCGCCCCTGAACTACCGGCTGGGCTTGGCCACGCGGCGCATCCTGGGCGTGGAGTGGGTGCTGCCCGATGGCGAGGTGATCCGCCTGGGCTCTCTTAGCAATTCCGACGATCCCTTCTGGGGCGAGGGGCCGGGGCCAGACCTGCGCGGCTTGTTGCGCGGCTACCTGGGCTGGTGGGGCAAGGTGGGCATCATCACCAAGATGGCCATCAAGATGCACCCCCTGTTCCTGCCCGAGCGCATGAAGCCGGTGGAGCGGGGGATGATGAGCACCCTGGAGTTCCCCGACAACCGCATCAAGTGGTACAACTTCCGCATGCCCAGCGAGGACTCCATGCGCAAGGCCATGCGCGAGATCAGCCGCTCGGAGATCGGCGCGGCGGTGATGCGCGTGCCCACCATCTGGCGCTACCGGGGCAAGTCCACCTCCCGCGAGGACTTCTGGGAGAAGTGGGGTCCGGACGAGAAGAAGATCCGCGACAGCCGCGCCACCTCCTCCATCCTGCGTGTGCTGATTATCGGCTACACCAGCGCCAAGCAGTTGCAGTACGAAGAGGGCGTCTTGATGCAGATCATGGACGAGGTGGGCGGCGAGTTGGGGCGCACCAAGCAGTCCGACCAGTCCTGGATCAAGAACGCCGACTCGGCCGGCATGTGGTGGCCGGCCGGCGGCTACGTCTCGGTGGAGTTCGTGGTGGAGACCCTGGAGCACTCCTTCGCCCGGGGCAAGACCCTGCTCAAGGAGAAGGAAGCCAAGTTCACCCCGCCGTTGGTTGACGAGTACGGCGAGGAGGGCTGGATCCAGATGACCGACATGGGTCACACCAGCTACTTCGAGTTCCTCATCCAGTGGGACCCCGAGAACCCCTTGGGCAAGTACCAGTCCGGCGAGTACAAGGCCTGGGAGCACTGGGTGGCCAGCCAGCGCACGGCCATTGACAACGGCCAGTACACGGCCAACATCGGCAGCCTGTCGGTGATGGGGCTCACCGGCCCGGCCTTCGGCCCCAACTACGGCGAGATCTACGACAAGGTGCGCCAGGCCGTGGACCCCAAGGACATCTCCAACCCGCCCTTGGACCTGCACGACCGGGTCATCAACGAGTTCGCCCCCAAGTGGAAAGAGGACTACAATTTCCAGACTTGGACCGACCTGATGCACGGCGGCAAGGAACACTGGAAGGTGCTCACCAGCCGGGGCTACGAGTGGAAGGACTGCCTGCCCGAGTGGTACTGGGACCGCGACGACAAGGAGATAGGTTAGGACAACCCTGGCCGGGGCGGCGCGCCGCTCCGGCCAGGTATCAGAGGGGGAGGTCATGGGCGAGCGACGTATGGCGGTGGTGGGCATCGGGGCCATCGGGGCGGTGCTGGCTGAGCCAGGACCAGGACACGGTGTTGGTGGCGCCCTCGCCGGCCAAGCGCTCGGCCCTGGCGGCCGAGGGCCTGCGGGTTTCGGGCGTGCTGGAGTACCAGGCCCGTCCCCGCCATGTCCTGGCCAGCGCCCGGGAGCTGGGCCAGTTCGCCCCTCAGGTCATCTTCATCGCCACCAAGACCTTTCACCTGGAGACCGTGCTGGATGATCTGGCCGGCGTGGTGGGGCCAGACACCGCCCTGATAAGCTGCCACAACGGCCTGGGCACCGAGGACGTCATCGCGGCGCGCTTCGGGGCGGCGGCGGCCTACCGTATCTCCATGAACTACGGCGCGGCGCTGACCGGCCCGGCCACGGCCCAGGTGGCCTTCTTCAACCGGCCCAACCCCCTGGGGGCCGTGGACCCGGCTGGCCGCGCCCTGGGCGCCGAGCTGGCCGCTCTCTTGACCAGCGCCGGCCTGGACACCGAACTGGTGGAGGACATCAAGCTCTTGGTGTGGAAGAAGATGGTGATGAAGTGCACCATGGCCAATATATGCGCCGTGCTGGACTGCACCATCCGCCAGGGCCTGGAGTCGGCGCCCAGCCGGGCCATCGCCGACCGCTGCTTCGCCGAGATACTTGCCGTGGCCCAGGCCCAGGGCTACGACCTGGGTCCCGGCTACATGAGCCAAGCCATGGCCTACCTGGACAAGGTGGGGCAGCACAAGGACTCCATATGCGTGGACCTGGCCAACCGCACCCGTACCGAGATTGACTTCCTGGGCGGCAAGGTGGTGGAGTACGCCCGCCAGGCCGGCTTGGAGGTGCCGGGCTACGAGATCATGACCAACCTGGTGCGCGCCCTGGAGCAGTGCCGCCTGGCCGGGGGTGTGGGGAACTAGCTTTTTCCCCCTCTCCCCCATCCTCATGGGGGAGAGGGCTGGGGTGAGGGGGCCTCGGGCCTTGGCCGCCAGGTCCCCCCCTCACCCTGACCCTCTCCCCCCGCTGGGGGGAGAGGGGAAAACCAGCCCGGCTATCGGGCGACCATAGAACCCGCATGAGGCGCGCCGTGGCCAACATCCTGCTCATAGACACCAACACCACGCCCTTCAATGAGGCCTTCCCGGTCTACCCCATCGGGCTGGACTACCTGCAAGGGGCCATCGCGGGGGCCGGCCTGGGCGATGCCCAGATACTGGACCTCACCCGCCTGGGCGGGGCCTTGCCGCCGACCGACCTGGCTCGCCGGGGGGCCTTGAGCCGCGCGATCATCAAGGACGCGCTCTCCCTGCGCCCCTGGGACGTGGTGGGGGTTAGCCTGCGCAACATTGACTCCACCTACCCCAGCCTGGAGGGGCAGGAGGGCCTGCACTACTACCTGCCCGAGCTGCTCTCCTACCTGGACACCGTGGCCGAGCACGCCGCGCCCCAGGCCCAGGTGATCCTGGGCGGCACCGGCTTTTCCATCATGCCCCAGGCCTTCCTGGCCGGCAGGCCGGCCACCTGGCACGGCGTGGTGGGGCCGGGCGAGGCGGCGGTGGTGGAGATGCTTGGCGACCTGGCGGCGGGGCGGGAGGCCCCGCGCCTGCTGCGCGGCCAGCCCACGGACCTGGGGTCCTTGGGCAACGCCGACCTGCTGGGCCACTACCTGGACCTGCCGGTGGGCGAGAGCACCTTCGGCCTGCGCAGCAAGGTGGGCTGCGGCCAGGCCTGCGGCTACTGCCCCTACCCGCTGATAAACGGCCCCCGCCAGGCCCTCAAGGACCCAGCCCAGGTGGCGGCGGAGGTGGCCCTGCTGGCCCAGGCCCACGCCAGCCACCCGGGCCGGCCGCCGTTGCGCTTCATGTTCGCCGACGACATCTTCAACCGCCCCCTGGAGCACGCCAAGGCGGTGCTGAAGGCCCTCCTGGAGCAAAATCTGCGCCCGGCCTCCTGGCACGCCTACCTGGACCCGGCCAACCTGGACCAGGAGTTCCTGGAGCTGGCCCTGGCTACCCGGGGCTGGACGGCCCCCGCCGGCGATGGCCAGGGGCCGCCGGCCATGTTCTTCCCCTTTGACATCGAGAGCGGCTCGGACCGCATGTTGAAGGCCCTGCGCAAGCCCTACGATAGCGCCGGCATCCTGGAGGCCGTGGACCTCTACCGCCGGGTCACGGCCCGGGCCGTGGAACGCGGGGACCTAGCCGGCGCGGCCTTGGGCTTTCACCTGCTCCTGGGCTACCCCGGCGAGGACGAGGAAAGCCTGCAAGAGACCTGCGGGCTCATCAACCAGGCCCGGCCCGCCCAGATCGCGGTGCAGATGGGGGTGCGGATCTATCCTGGCACGCCCCTGGCCAAGGCCACGCAGGGCCAACTCTGGCAGCGGGAGGAGGACCTGCACCAGCCGGTGCTGGCGCCGGCTGACCGCGAGCGCATCATGGGCTGGCTGGGCCAGTATCTGCACGCCGACTACGACCGCCTGGCCCGCCGGGGCAGCATGCTCCTCATCGGCCGCGACCCGGATTAACCCCAGGCCCGACCCCCTAGCAAGGATGGACCGAGATGGACTTTGATCTGAGCGAGGAACACCGCCTCATCCAGGATATGGCCTACAAGTTCGCGGTGAACGAGATGGCGCCCGTGGCCAAGGAGTACGACCGGGCCGAGAAGTATCCCAAGGAGGTGGTGCAAAAGGCCGCCGAGCTGGGCCTGGTGGGGCCCACCATCCCCGAGGAGTACGGCGGTCCGGGCTACGGATTTTTGGAGCAGGCCCTGATCGTGGAGCAGATGGCCCGGGTGGACCTGGGCATCACCCAGGCCATCGAGAGCGCGGCCTTCGGCTCGCAGAACATCGTCTTCTTTGGCACCGAGGAGCAGAAGCAGAAATACCTGCCGCCCTTGGCCGAAGGCAAGGCCGTGGCCGCCGGGGCCTACACCGAGCCCGACGCCGGCACCGACGTGGTGGCGGCCCGCACCAAGGCGCTGCGCGACGGCGATGAATGGGTCATCACCGGCAACAAGATGTTTATCACCAACGGCACCATCTGCGACTACATGGCCGTGTTCTGCCTCACCGACCCGGCGGCCCCCTCACCCCACCAGCGCCACAGCCTCATCATCGTGGAGGCCGGCCTGCCCGGCGTGGTGGCCACGCCCATCAAGGGCAAGATGGGGTTGCGCGCCAGCGACACCGCCGAGGTGGCCTTGGACAACGTGCGGGTGCCGGCGGCCAACCTCATCGGGCAACAAGGCCAGGGCTTCAAGCATCTCATGCGCTTTTTTGACGCCACGCGCACCGTGGTGGCCGCCCAGGGCGTGGGCCTGGCCCAGGGCGCCCTGGACATGGCCATCGCCTATGCCAAGGAGCGGGTCACCTTTGGCCGGCCCTTGATAAGCAACCAGGCCTTGCAGTTCAAGCTGGCCGAGATGGCCACCAAGATTGAGCTGGCGCGGCTAGCCACCTACCGGGCGGCCTGGCTGGTGGACCAGGGCCGCCCCGACCCCACCTACAACTCCATGGCCAAGTACTGGGCCGGCAAGACGGCGGTGTGGGTCTGCGACCAGGCTCTACAGATGCACGGCGGCTACGGCTACATAGACGAATACGACATCCAGCGCTTCTACCGCGACGCCAAGATCCTGGAGATCTACGAGGGCACCAAGGAGGCCGAGAAGATGGTCATCGCCAAGCGCCTGGCCTAGGTCGAGTGCCTCGCCTCCCAACACGGGGTCGAGTGCCTCGCCTCCCAACACGGGGTCGAGTGCCTCGCCTCCCAACACGGGTCGGGCGGGGCTTTCCCCCGCCGGGGCTGGCCGGCTCCCGTGGGGGCCTGGCCGAACAGGCCCGGGGCCAGGTCGAGTGCCTCGGCTTCCATTGCGGGGCGACCGGGGCTTGCAGTGATCAAAGTTCATTATGGTGAACGATAAAGTGCTAGATGGCGCCTGCCGAGCTCAACCTCACTGGCACCAAGGTGGGCTGCAACCAGGGCGACTGCGGGGCCTGCACGGTGCTCCTGGAGGGGCGCTCGGTCAGCTCCTGCCTGACTCTGGCCATGGAGGCCCAGGGGCGGCCCATCACCACCATCGAGGGCCTGGCCCCCTCCCTGAGCGAGCTGCACCCCATTCAGGAGGCCTTCGTGCAGACCCAGGCCGTGCAGTGCGGCTTCTGCTCGGCGGGCATGATAATGAGCGCCAAGCACCTCCTGGACCACAACCCCCACCCCAGCGAGGCCGAGATACGCCAGGGGCTCTCGGGCAACCTGTGCCGCTGCACCGGCTACACCAAGGTGGTGGAGGCCATCGGCGTGGCGGCGGACAAGCTGGGCGGCGCGTCCGCCAAGGAGGCCTAAAGCCATGGCCACCTCACACTTCGCCCTGCACCAGCCCCAGAGCCTGTCCCAGGCCCTGGACCTTTTGGAAATGCACCGCGCCAGCGTGCGCCTCTTGGCCGGCGGCACCGACCTGGTGCCCAAGCTCAAGGTTGGCGCCCTCAAAGTGGCCAACCTGGTCTCCCTGCAAGGGGTGCCCGGCCTGGGCGCCGTGGCCTTTGACGAGGGCCAGGGCCTGGTCATCGGCGGCACCGCCCGCCTGGCCCAGGTGGCGGCCCTGCCCGAGGTGAAGCGCCTGTACCCCGGCCTGGCCCACGCCTGCTCGGTAATGGCCACCACCCAGATTCGCAACATGGGCACCGTGGCCGGCAACCTGGCCAACGCCGCCCCCAGCGCCGACACCGCCGCCCCGCTCTTGGCCTATGACGCCCGGGTCACGGCCACCAATAAAAAAGGCAGCCGCGACATCCCTCTGGCCCAGTTCTTCGCCGGCCCGGGGCTTAGCGTGCTGGAGCCCGGCGAGATCATCACCGCCATCACCGTGCCCCCGCCGCCGCCCAAGAGCGGCTCGGCCTACCAGCGCCTCTCGGCCCGCAGCCAGGTGGACATCTGCGCCGTGGGCGTGGCCGCCAGCCTGAGCCTGGACGGGCAGGGGCGCCTGGCCCACTGCCGCCTGGCGTGCGCCTCCGTGGCCCCCACGCCTTTGCGCTGCCTGGAGGCCGAGGAGATGCTCAGCGGCCAGGCGCCCGGCGATGATCTGCTGGACCGGGCCGCCCAGGCCGCGGCGGCGGCCGCCAAACCCATAGACGATATGCGCGCCAGCGCCGCCTATCGCCGCCAGATGGTTGAAGTGCTCAGCCGGCGGGTGCTCGCCACTTGCCTGGCCCAGGCTGCCAGCCTGGCTCAGGCCCAAGGAGGTGCCGCGTGAAAACCAACAACCCCCAGCTCATCGGCCAGAGCATCCCCCGCATTGACGGCCCCCACAAGGTCACCGGCCGGGCCATCTACACCGACGACCTCAAGCTGCCGGGCATGCTCTACGGCAAGCTCCTGCGCAGCCCTTATGCCCACGCGCGCATCAAGCGCATTGACGTGAGCAAGGCCCGCGCCCTGCCGGGCGTCAAGGACGTCATCATTGGCGCCGACACCCCCCAGATCAAGTACGGCAATTGGCGCCTGGTGCCCGAGAGCCAGGACGAGCTGCCCTTGGCCGTGGACAAGGTGCGCTTCATCGGCGACGAGGTGGCGGCCGTGGCGGCCATTGACCCCGAGACCGCCGAGCGCGCCTGCGAATTGATCGAGGTGGAGTACGAGGAGCTGCCGGCGGTCTTCAGCGTGGAGGACGCATGCGCCGAGGGCGCGCCGCTGGTCCACGACATCAGCAAGGGCAACGTCAGCCTGGTGCGCAAGATCAGCTACGGCGACCTGGAGGGCATGTTCCAAAAAGCCGACTACGTGCGCGAGGACACCTTTAGGGTCCACGCCGTGCAGCACGCCTATCTGGAGCCCTGCGCCAGCCTGGCCGAGCCCGACGAGGGCGGGCGCATCACCCTGTGGACCAGCACTCAGACGCCCTACCTCGTGCAGTGCCTCTTGGCCAGCACGCTGGGCATCCCCGAAAACCACGTGCGGGTGATGAAGGTGATGGTGGGCGGCGGCTTCGGCGGCAAGATGGAGCTGCGGCCCTGGGAGTTCTGCGCGGCCTTCATGGCCCGGCGCACCGGCAAGCCGGTGAAGTTCACCCTGACCCGGGTGGACGAGCTGGCCTTTGGCCGCCGCCGCCACGGCATGACGCTCTACTCCAAGGTGGGGCTCAGCAAGGACGGCAAGCTCCTGGCCAAGGACTTCCAGGTGATGCTGGACGGCGGGGCCTACAACGCCATGGGCCCCACGGCCACCTTCCTGTGCGGCACCTTCGGCAACATGGCCTACCGCCTGCCGGCCTACCGCTACTTCGGCCGCCACGTCTACACCAACAAGCCCCCGGCCTCGGCCATGCGCGGCTTCGGCGCGCCCCAGGCCTACTTCGCCATGGAGAGCCAGCTCAACCAGGCCGCCCTGGACCTGGGCATAGACCCCATTGACCTGCGCATCATCAACGCCATGGAGGAAGGCGACGTCATCCCCGAGGTGGCCACGGTCTCCTCCTGCGGCTTCAAGCAGTGCCTGGAGAAGGTGCGCGCGGCCAGCGGCTGGGATGAGAAGCGTAAAAACAAGAAGCCCGGCCACGGCCTGGGCATCAGCGCCTTCAGCTTCATCTCGGGCGGCGTCTTCAACTGGTTCAACACCAAGTACAACTTCAGCAGCGTGGAGGTGCGGGTCTACGACGACGGCACCGCCCACCTGTTCAGCATGGCCTGCGACATCGGCCAGGGCACCGACACCGTGCTGCGCCAAATCCTGGCCGCTGATTTGGGCATCGGCATTGACAAGGTGCGGCTAACCTCCATGGACACCTCCAACACCCCCAAGGCCGACCTGGGCTCCTGGGGCAGCCGGGTGACCTTGATGAACGGCAACGCCATCCTGGACGCCTGCCGCAAGATCAAGGACATGCTCATCCCGGTGATGTTCACCCAGTTCGACCTCAACCAGATACAGGACATCGCCTTCGAGGACGATCATTTGTTCGTACGCTCCAACCCCAAGAAGCGCCTGAGCTTCGCCGAGTGCGTGTACAAGGCCCTGCGCGGCCGGCGCGGCGAGCCCCTGTCGGCCCACGGCTTCTACACCCCCCGCAACCGGGGCCTGGTCAGCCCGGCCTTTTCCTTCGGCGCCCAGGTGGCCGAGGTCTCGGTGGACGAACAGACCGGCCTGGTCAAAGTGGACAACATCTACACCGCCCACGACTGCGGGGTGACCATCAACAAGCGGGCCGTGGAGGGGCAACTTGAGGGGGCCATCCAGATGGGCCTGGGCTACGCCCTGCACGAGCAGTTCGCCATGCAGGGCGGCCGCACGCTTAACACCTCCTTCCTGGACTACAAGATGCCAACAGCCCAGGACATGCCCCCCAGCGTCTCGCTGGAGGTGGAGACCTACGAGCCCGAGGGTCCCTTCGGGGCCAAGGAGGCCGGCGAGGGCCTGGCCATCCCCACGGCGGCCTCGGTGGGGCACGCGGTCTACGAGGCTACCGGCTACCGCTGCCAGGACCTGCCCATCACCCCGGAGAAGATTCTGCGCGCCCTGGGCAAGCTGAAGTGACAAGCGCCGCCGCCCCGCCGGGACCGCGAGCCCCGGCGGGGCGGCACCAATAACGCCGGGCACAGGCGGGCGTGTTAATTTCTCCTCTCCCCCCACCGGGGGGGAGGGTACCGGAAGGCTGAAGCGGGTTAGGCCTCGAGTCGGTTGTTATGGCTCGCGACTTGGCGGCGGGAGCCGCCAGCCTGGGCCAGGGCGACGGCGCCAACCGACCCGTCCATGCCCCGTGGGGGGCACCCCACCGGGCAGGATCGGGTTGACGAAGCCCCGGCGCCTAACTAGACTAGCCTAATTTTACAACCAGCAAGGGCGGGCATGGTGCACGGCGGATACAGCGACAACCTAAGCCTCGACGAGAAGCTCTTGATGGGCGTGGTGCGGGTGGCCGAGGACTTCAAGAAGCGCTCCTCGGCCATCTTCAAGAACTACGGCCTGACCTTCGCCCAGTACAACGTGCTCAGGGTGCTCAACTCGTCCCCCAATGGCTCCAACACCGTCAGCAACGTGGGCAAGATCATGCTGGTCACCGGCGGCAACATGACCGGCCTGGCCAAGCGCCTGGAGCGCGACGGCTACCTGATCCGCAAGAGCCACCCCAGCGACGAGCGCGTCACCCTGCTGGAGATATCGCCCAAGGGACGGCAGGCCCTCTTGAACATCGAGCGGGAAAAAGAAGAAAACCTGCAAAAATACCTGGGCAACCTGGACGAGCCGGGCAAGCTGGCCCTCCTGGAGCAGCTCAGGCTGATGACCGGCAAGACCAAGAAGCGTTAGCCCCTTCCCGCCGGCGGCGGCCCCACCAGCCCGGCGGTCTCAGCCCATCACAACCAGAGAGTGCTGCACGGGGGGTCCTGCCCCGTGCAGCGTCGGCTTGGCAAAAATGTGATTTTGCCAAGCCTCCAAAATTGCTCGCCTAAGAAGGCTCGCAATTTGGCGGGCCATCCGTGGCCCGCTTCGGTCGCTGCACCGGCAGCGTGATGTTTCACGGGTTACTACTTGGTTTTGCAGGCAGTATTTATGTTTCACCGTGCAGCGACCTCAACCAGTTCCCTGGCGGTAAGGCCTTCTCCCCCCGGCCGGGGGAAGCCCATGGCCGTTTGCCGGCCGAGACTGATAGAAAATGGCCGACCGCGCGGTCAATAGATACCAAAGCCCGTGTCAGGCCAAGCCGGGCAGGCAACCGAAAAATTCCCCCGCGCCGGCGTGGCGAACCCTGACAGGGGCAGGCAGGGTGAGCGCAAGGGCGCGGGGGAATCCCCTCTCCCCGCGGTGGGCCTACAGCACCCGCTCGAACATCTCGGGCCGGTACTCGAAGTGCATGGTGTCGTAGTGATACCACCTGCCGCCCCAGACAAAGCCGTGCCGCTCGAATATCTCCACCACCGCGCGCGGTATCTGGTTAACATACCGGTACTCTTTGTCCCACAGCCAGTAGATGGAATATTGGTTGTCCAGGTCAATGGCGATGCCGTAACTGTGGGGGCTCAGGCGGCTGGTGCCCTGGATGGGCCGGTACTGATAGGTGCCGTCAATGTTTTTGACGTACTTCAGGTATTGGCTGGGCAGCTTGTCCAGCTCATCGGATACCTTTTGTAGTTGGGCGGCGGCGTTTTCCCTCTTGTTGAACAAGAGCTTTTTGCCCTCATTGACCGGCAACCAGTTGACTTCCACCAAGTTGGCCTCTATCTCCTCCTGGCTGCCGCCATAAAGCTTTTTCAGTAGGGCGTCATTGCGAAAGCGGCCTGGGTCAAAATTCAGGGCCGGGGGTTCGATGGGGGCGAAGGCGGGGTAGGCCTGCCTGAAATGGTCTTCCATGTCTGGTTGTTGCAGCGCATGGTCAAAATCCTTGGCCAGACCGTCGTCATAGGGCAACGAAGTGCCGTCAACAAAATGCACGGTGTTGTCCTTGACGCACTTGACGCTGGGGTAGTTTTGCAGCAAGGCCGTTCCCCGCTTTCCATCGGCCAGGGGGGCTTTCTGGTATCTGGCCACCTCGGCGGGCCTCGGCGATGCGCAGCCAGAGATTAACGCCAAAGCCAGCGCGGCCAGCGCGAAATAAAGCGATGTATGTTTCATATGATTACCGTGGGCGCCCGCCAGGGGTGATGTGGGGATTGAAGCTGGTGATGGGCCGAAAGGCCGCCCCATGCCCTCCGGTGGTGGCCCGTAAAACATTAAGGGCCTAGGTCTTGCGACCTAAGCCCTTGTATTCTTTGGTGGAGCTGATCGGGATCGAACCGACGACCTCATGACTGCCAGTCATGCGCTCTCCCAGCTGAGCTACAGCCCCGTGCGCACTCTTTAATAACAGAGCCCCGCCGGGCTGTCAACCAAACCCGGGGGACAAAATGCGCATTGTTGCCTGGTTGACCGGGCTTGCACTACGTGATACTAGGTTTTTGGATCCCTGTCCAGGCCCCTGGCCCGGGTCCGGCTCCTTGTGGCAGCATGTTTTGTCATCCCGAGCCCCGCCGCCCGGACCAGCGGCGGCAAGGCCGGAGAGAGAGGCGCGGCGGGGCATGACCCAGACGGCGGCGCAATACTTCAGCCAGGTGGAGGTCAAGGGCCTGCCCCTGTGGGAGCTGTGCAACGTGCCGCCGCCCGAGCCCCTGTCCGGCCTGGGCGAGGTCTTGCGGGTGCTGGACTTCGTGCACATCCAGGCCGGCCTGCTCAGCGCCTACGGCCCCGACTACCCCCTGGTGGAGCCCCGCGAGCTTATCCCCGCGTTCGATGCCCCCCTGATCGAGTACAAGCACCTGCCGGCCTTCAGCATGGTGATTCTGGACCGGGGGCTCTCCTACCAGGACGAGGGCTTCCAGTACGACATGCTGGTGCCCGAGGGCCAACCCACCGACCCCAGCCGGGCGGCCCAGAACCGCGCCCTGATGCGCGAGCGCCTGCCCCGCAACCAACTGGCCGAGTTCGAGCAGGCCTTGGGCCGGCGGGCCGTGACCCGCTTCAGCCGCTACAACCAACTGCTGCCCCACCTTTTCAAGATGGACCGGGGCCACGTGCTGGCCCGCGACGAGGCCGGGGCCATGTACCTGGCCGGCGTCTTCGCCTCCTTCCCCTCCGACCTGGATGGCGAGATCAAGCGCTTCGGCCGGCTCATCGGCAAGTTCAGCCAGGGCGACAACGACCTCTACGCCGCCAACCGCCAGTTCGTCTACCGCTTCCTCATGGAGCAGTCGGGGTTTGCCATCTGCGGCGAGCGCCACACCTCGGCGGCCCTGTTCGCCCGGCGCCTGTTGCGCCGGCGCGAGCGCTTCGCGGTCAAGGTGCTGGGCAACAGCGACCGCACCATCACCACCCTCACCAGCCAGGGCACCCTCCACGGCCTGCCCCGGGTGGAGAAGGTGGCCCTGGTGGCCGCCCAGGGCCAGCGCAAGGAGGCCGAGCGCCAGCTCTCCGACGGCGGCTACTACGTGGACCCCGGGCGCAAGACGGTGATCCTGCGCGTGCACTACGCCCAGCACGCCTACCACCCCGATAACGTCCTGGAGGACCGCGCCATGAGCGTGCTGCGCCAGGAGGTGGTGCACCCTCAAAGCGGCCAAGTCTTGGAAATGGACGTGCTGGGCCTGGGCCACGACCGCCTGCTGATGCTCAACGACATCGTGCGCGGTGAGTTCCACGGCTCCATCGTCTACAAGGGCCGCGAGCGCGTGGAGGGCAGCGCCGACCTCAAGAGCCGGCTCAAGTGCCTGGCCGCCTGGCTGGTCAAGCACCGGCCCATCGTGGCCGAGTACTCCCCCGACCATTTCGAGCGCGTCACCCGCATCCTGTCCTCCTTCCTCGACGACCCTTCCCACGAGGAGGACCTGGCCAGGTTGCCCGAGCTGCGCCAGGAGGTGGTCAAGGCCCTGGCCGACCTGCGCATGTCCCACCGCCTCAGACTTCTGGAAAAGCTGGTGCACAACCGGGCCGACGCCTTTGGCCGCAAGCTCAAGCTGGCCCACATCCTCACCATCCTGGTGCACGTGCTGGAGCAGGAGGGCCAAGACCTGGTCAAGAACCACCCCCGCTCCCTGCGCAAGCTCCTGCGCATCTGCCGCAAGCAGCTCATGGACAAGGACCTGGAGCGCCGCTTCCTGCGCGGGGCCCCCAAGGGGCTCTACGAGCGCGAGGTGCTGGGCGAGTACCGCCAACTGCGCCACCTGGTGGAGCATTTCGAAACCCAGGCCACGGTTTGACGGCCAGGCGCTCCGGGGCTAATATTCCACACACAATGACCACGACCACCCCCAAACCGGCCCCCGGAACCGCGCTGTACGACGGTTTCGGCCGGCGTCTACACTACCTGCGCATGTCGGTCACCGACCGCTGCAACCTTAACTGCACCTACTGCATGCCCCAGCAGGGCCTGGCCAAGCTGCCCCAGGGCGAGATACTCACCCTGGAGGAACTGGCCCGCGTGGCCAAGGTGGCCGTGAGCCTGGGGGTGGACAAGATACGGCTGACCGGCGGCGAGCCCCTCTTGCGCCGCGATCTTAAGAGCCTCCTGGCCAGGCTCTCGGCCCTGGAGCCCCGGCCCGACCTGCGCCTGACCACCAACGGCCGCTTGCTGGCCGACAACCTGGCCATGCTCTTGGAGCATGGCGTCTCCACGGTCAACATCAGCCTGGATACCCTGGACCCCCAGCGCTACGGCGCCATCACCGGCCTGGGAGTGGAGGAGGGCGCCCGGGCCTTCGCCCAGGTCTGGGCCGGCATCCAGGCGGCCCTGGCCAGCCAACGGCTCACGGTCAAGGTCAACGTGGTGCTCTTGGCCGGGGTCAACGAGGACCAAATCGCCGACTTCGCCCGGCTCACCCTGGCCCACCCCCTGGCCGTGCGCTTCATCGAGTACATGCCCGTGGGCCGGCAGACCGGCTTCATCCCCCAACGCTTCCTGGCCGCCGAGCAGGCTCTGGCCATTATCAGGGGCCTGGGCGACCTGCACCCCCTGCCCGCCCGCCCCGGCGACGGCCCGGCCCAGCGCTACGCCCTGGCCGGCGCCAGGGGCGAGCTGGGGGTCATCGGCGCGCTCTCCAGCCACTTCTGCGCCACCTGCAACCGCCTGCGCCTGTCGGCCGAGGGCCTCCTGGTGCCCTGCCTGTTCTCGGGCCAGGCCCTGGACCTCAAGGCCATCCTGCGCGGCGGCGGCGGCGACCAGGACTTGGCCGACGCCCTGCGCGCCGCCGCCGCTCAAAAACCCCGCCACCACCAGCAAACCCCCGTGGACCACCGCCCCTCCGGCTGCCAGATGTCCCGCCTGGGCGGGTGAGGCCGCGAGCCGCGGCGGGCGATAACGGGTCGAGTGAGGTCGTCATCCAACGCGGGCCTGCGGGCTCCCGCCGTGAGGTGGTTATGTCAAAAGCGGTGTCGGGCCGCGAGCCGCGGCGGGCGATAACGGGTCGAGTGGCGCCGTCGCCTCAAGCGAGGCCGGCGGCTCCCGTTGTCAGGTTGTGGCCGATAACTCCTATTCGAGGCCGCCCCCCAGCCTCCTTGTCGCCGCGCCAGCACCGGAGGAGAAGGGCTGACGCCCTCGCGTGCCCGCGCCATTGGCTTTGCCCACCAAGGCTTTTTAGTTGAAAGCTATACCGTAGCTGGGCTAACATCGGACCTACCGTGACGGCGCGGCCCAGCCAGCCCCGGGGACTCCCAAGGGCTGGCCGAGGGTGGGGCTTGCCCGTCCCGCGTTCATGCCCCGCCGGGGGTGTCCGGCCCTTCCCTGCCCGGAGGTTGCCTGTAGACCGTGCCTATTCTTGCCTGGACCAAGCTGGCCGAGGAACGCATCAAGGAGGCCATCCAACGCGGCGAGCTGGACAACCTGCCCGGCGCTGGCCAGCCGTTGGAGTTGGAGGACGACTCCCGCCTGGACCCCGAGTTGCGCATGGCCTACAAGGTGCTGAAAAACGCGGGCTACACCCCGCCGGAGTTGGACCTGCGCAACGAGATCGTGCGCGCCGAGGACCTTCTGGCCCAGGCCCCCGACGAGCAGGCCCGCTACCAGGCCATGAAGCGGTTGAATTTCCTGACCATGAAGCTGGGTGTCCTGCGCCCCCAGTCGGCCCTTTTGGACGAGCACCGCTACGCCAGCCAGGTCCTGGAGCGCCTGGAAAAGAAAAGCCCCTCCCCCGGCGGCGGCCCGGGGCCGGCCAAGGGCGGCCCCTGAACCACGCGTCCTTGAGCCAGACAGGCCCGGCCGCCAGCTAGCGCTAACCACACACCCCAGGGATCGAGGCGGGACCAGCAGCCATGGACATGAAACGCGACTACTTCGAGGACATCCGCCTGCTGGACAGCGGCGCGCAGGTCTTTTGGCTCCTGGCGCTCTTGGCCGCCCTGGCGGTCTTTCCCTTTTTTGCCGGCAGCTACCTGATCTACACCGTCAACCTGGTGGCCATCAACGTCATCGTGGCCCTGGGGCTCAACCTGCTGGTGGGCTACACCGGCCAGATCAGCCTGGGACACGCCGGCTTTTTTGCCATCGGCGCCTATGGCACCCTGGCGCTCATGACCAACCTGGGCCTGCCCATCTTTCTGGCCCTGCCCCTGGCCGGGCTCCTGGCGGCGGTCTTCGGCTTCCTGCTGGGCCTGCCGGCCTTGCGCCTGGAAGGCCCCTACCTGGCCATCGCCACCCTGGGCTTCGGGCTCACCGTCACCCAGATACTGGGGCGCATCGAGTTCCTGGGCGGGCACATGGGGCTCACCGCCCCGCCGCTGACCATACTGGGCCAGGCCATCACCACCGACGCCGGCCGCTACGCCCTCATTATGCCTCTGTGCGTGCTCTTGACCTGGGGCCTGCGCAACCTGACCAAAACCCGCGTGGGCCGGGCCTTCGTGGCCATCCGCGACTCCGACATCGCCGCCGAGTGCATCGGCATCAACCTGACCTACTACAAGACCCTGGCCTTTGCCGTCAGCGCCTTCTACACCGGCGTGGCCGGCGGGCTGATGGCCTTCGTGCTGGGCTTCGTCAATCCCCACACCTTCAACATCATGGTCTCCATTCTCTTCCTGGCCATGGTGGTGGTGGGCGGCCTGGGCTCCATCCTGGGCTCGGTCATGGGCGCGGTGCTCATTACTTTCTTGCAGATCAAGCTGGCCAGCATCTCCGACCTGGCCTACCTGGGACCCCTGCTCATGGACATCAGCACCCGCTTCTTTACCGAGAGCGGGCTGCCCAACGTGCAGTATGTGGTCTTCGGGCTCATCATGGTGCTCATCGTCATTTTCGAGCCCCTGGGGCTCTACGGCATCTGGATCCGCACCAAGATATACTGGCGCACCTGGCCGTTCTAAGGGCGGGGAAGGGGAATCCTCATCACCCCGACTCTCTCCCCCAGTGGGGGCGAGGGGAAAATTGGGGGACATCTTCTCCAGCGGGGAGATCGAAAAAAATATCCGGCTCTTAAACCCCCTCTCCCCTTGAGGGGAGAGGGTCGGGGTGAGGGGTGATTGAAAGACCTGGCCCGGAGCCTGCGCAAGGGGCAAACAGACGCTGAGGCCCTCTTGTGGCGGCGTCTACGGGCGCGTAGCCTGGCTGATTATAAGTTCAGGCGACAGTACCCTGTCGGCCCTTTCATCGTGGATTTTGTTTGCTTGGAAAGAACGCTGGTTGTCGAGGTGGATGGAGGGCAACACGCGGTCAACCTCCAGCAAGATAGGGCACGCGAGGAATATCTGTTTTCTCAGGGCTACCGAGTGTTGCGATTTTGGAACAATGAAGTGCTGGCGAATATCGAAGGAGTGCTTGCGGCGATTCTGTCGGCCCTGCGGGAATCCCCCTCACCCCAACCCTCTCCCCCAGGGGGGAGAGGGGGTAAGCCAGGGCAAGATTAAAGAGAAGGAGGCTCAACGCCCCATGTTCTTCCAGCTCATAGCCTCGGGGGTGGCCATCGGGGCCACCTACGCCCTCATGGCGCTGGCCATGGTCATCATCTACAAGACCAGCGAGGTCCTTAACTTCGCCCAGGGCGACATGGCCATGCTCAGCGCCTTCATCGCCTTCATGCTGCTCACCAGCCAGGGCCTGGGTTTCGCCACGGCCTTCGCCGGGGCCCTGGCCTTCGCCTTCTGCCTGGGGGCCTTTCTGGAGTTCGCCTTCCTGCGCCGGGCCAAGGAGCCCACGGTGCTGGGGCTCATCATCATCACCCTGGGCCTGGAGATGATCCTCTACGGCCTGGCCTCCTGGAAGTGGGGTGGCGACCAGAAGGACTTCCCCTTCCCGGTCAGCGACTTCGAGACCTACGACCTGGGCGGCGGCGTGGTGATGAGCCAGCTCAACCTGGTGACCCTGGCCGTGGCCCTGGCCCTGATGCTGATGCTGTTTTTGTTCTTCTCCTATACCAAGGTGGGCGTGGCCATGAAGGCCACCCAGCAGAACGAGTCGGCGGCCAGGCTCATGGGCATCCGCGTCAACCGGGTGCTGATGCTCACCTGGGGTATCAGCTCGGTGGTGGGGGCCGCGGCGGCCTTTTTGATCGCCCCCACCGACACTCTGGTCCCCAACCTGCTATGGACGCCCCAGCTCAAGGGTTTCTCGGCGGCGGTGCTTGGGGGCTTGACCTCCCTGCCCGGGGCCGTGGGCGGCGGCTTTTTGCTGGGGGTGATCGAGAACCTCTTCGGCGGCTACGTCTCGGTGGAGTTCAAGAGCGTGGTGGCTTTCGCGGTGATCGTGCTGGTCTTGTGCTTCAAGCCCAGCGGCCTGTTCGCCAAGCACTACGTGCGCAAGGTTTAGGCGGCCCCGGCGGGGGGGCTGTAATAGGTTTCTTAATCTCAAGGAGGGAAGCATGCGTAAAGGACTGATCGCGGGTCTGTGTCTGGCCCTGGTCCTGGCCTTGGCTGGCGGCGTGATGGCCGCCGAGGTGCGCGGGGTGACGCCCACTACCATCAAGATCGGCCAGTGGGGTCCCCAGACCGGCCCGGCGGCCCTGTGGGGCTCGGTGGCCCGGGGCACCGGCGTCTATTTCCAGATGCTCAACGAGGAAGGCGGCATCAACGGCCGCAAGATCGAGTACTTTTTGCGTGACGACGGCTACCAGCCGGGCCGCACCAAGGCCGTGGCCAAGGAGCTGATCGAGAACGTGGGCGTCTTCGGCTTTGCCAGCGGCGTGGGCACCAGCCCGGGCATGGCCGTGATGGAGGACATCGTCAAGAACAACCTGGTTTGGGTGGGTCCGGCCACCGGCAGCACCCACTGGGCCTTCCCGCCCAAGAAGACCGTCTTCGCCGTCTATCCCAACTACCCTGACGAGGCGGCCATCCTCACCAACTACATCCTCTTCACCCTCAAGAAGGAAAAGATCGCCTTCATCTACCAGAACGACGACTACGGCAAGGGTGGCCTGGACGGCGCGGTCATGGAGATGAAGGCCCACGGCAAGAAGCTGGTGCTGGAGATACCGGTGGAGGTGACCGACACCGACCTGGCCAGCCACGTGCTCAAGCTCAAGGAGGCCGGCGCCGAGGCGGTCATCATGTGGGTGCTGCCCAAGCACGCCGCCATCCTGGTGGGCACCGCCGCCAAGCTGGGCTACAAGCCCCAGTGGGTGGCCTCCTCCACCCTCTCCGACGCGCCCCTGATGTTCAACCTGACCAAGGGTCTGTGGCAGGGGGTCATCTTCGGCAACTTCGCCGAGCTGCCCGACTCCAACGACCCCCTGATGGCCAAGTACAAGGCCGCCTTCGACAAGTTCGCCGACAAGAAGAGCGACCACTGGGGCGTGTTCTTCTACGCCGGCTTCGGCTTCGTGGAGCCCATGGTGGAGGGCATGAAGCGCGCCGGCAAGGACCTCAACCCCGATACCTTCGTCAAGGCCATGGAGACCCTCAAGGACTTCAAGGGCATCATGGGCAAGGTCTCCTTCGCCCCCGGCCAGCGCCAAGGCATGCGGACCTGACCATGACCTTCGGCGGGCTCACCGCCCTGAGCGGTGTCTCGCTGAGCCTGGAGCAGGGGTCCATCGCCGCGGTCATAGGCCCCAACGGGGCCGGCAAGACCACCCTGTTCAACTGCATCTTCGGCCTTTACCGCCCCACCTCGGGCCAGGTGTCCTTCAAGGGCCAGAGCCTCATCGGCCAAAAACCCCACCGCATCGCCAAGCTGGGGCTGGGGCGCACCTTCCAGAACATCGAGCTGTTCGCCAAGATGACCACCATGGACAACCTGCTCCTGGGCCGCCATCTGCACATGAAGTGCGGGGTGCTCTCGGGCTCCACCTTCTTCCGCCGGGGCTCCAAGGCCGCGGCCGAGGAGACGGCCCACCGCCGCAAGGTGGAGGAGATCGTGGACTTCCTGGACCTGCAATCGGCCCGGAACCGCTACGTGGGCGGCCTGCCCTACGGCATCCAGAAAAAGGTGGAGCTGGGCCGCGCCCTGTGCATGGAGCCCGAGCTTTTGCTCCTGGACGAGCCGGTGGCCGGCATGAACCTGGAGGAGAAGCAGGACCTGATGATCTGGCTCAAGGACATCCAGGAGGTGCTGGGGGTGACGCTTCTCATCATCGAGCACGACATGCGCCTGGTCATGGAGGTGAGCCAGCAGGTGCTGGTGCTCAACTACGGCCAACCCATCGCCTGCGGCACCCCCGACGAGGTGCAGAACCACCCCGAGGTGCTCAAGGCCTATCTGGGGGAGCAGGACGGCCAGGCGGTGGCCCATGCTTGAGGTCAAAAATATAGAGACCCTCTACGGTCTGGTCATGGCCCTGCGCGGTGTCTCCCTCAAGCTGGAGGAGGGCAAGATCACCGCCATCCTGGGGGCCAACGGCGCCGGCAAGTCCACCATCATCAAGACCATCATGGGCATGATCGAGGACCAGCCCGACAAGGGCACCATCCTTTTGGACGACAAGACCATCGCCCACAAGGACACTGAGTGGATCGTGCGCCAGGGCCTGGCCTACGTGCCCGAGGGCCGCCAGGTCTTCGATGAACTCACCGTGCAGGAAAACCTCATGATGGGCGCCTACACCCGCCGGGGGCCGTCGGTCAAGCAGGACCTGGCGCGGGTCTACGGCCTCTTCCCGCGCCTGAGCGAGCGCGCCCGCCAGTTGGCCGGCACGCTCAGCGGCGGCGAGCAGCAGATGCTGGCCATGGGCCGCGCCCTGATGATGCGGCCGCGCATCATGTTCCTGGACGAGCCCTCCCTGGGCCTGAGCCCGCTGTTGGTGCGCGAGATCTTCGCCACCATCCAGCGCATCAACCAGGAGGACGGCACCACCATACTCTTGGTGGAGCAGAACGCGGCCATGGCCCTTAGCGTGTGCCACCACGGCTACGTCATGGAGAACGGCCGCTTCGTGTTGGCGGGCACGCCGGGGGAGCTGATGGCCGACGAGGACGTGCGCGAGTTCTATCTGGGCATCAAGAGCGAGGTCTCGGTCAAGGGCTTCCAGCGCTACAAGCGCAAGAAGCGCTGGCGGTAAGCCACCCCAAAAATCCTGCGGATTTTTGGGGACCCCGGCAAGAGCACCCCAAAAAAGCTGCGCTTTTTCGGGGACCCCGCAAGACAAGAAGGCGAGGGAGTGTGAAAGTGTGGCTACCGGTATGGCGGATGGTATGTCGGCAACTAATCCAGCGGTAGCTGTCATGTAATCAATGACATCCATTGTTTGGTTTGGACAATACGGCCCCGCTAAGCTTTTCTCAGGGAGCCATCCATGGACAAGCTCATCATCACCGCCGCCCTGTGCGGCTCGGTGCCCACCAAGCAGCAGAACCCCCACGTGCCCTACAGCCCCCGGGAGATCGCCGAGGAGGGCCTGCGCTGTTGGCGGGCCGGGGCCAGCGTGGTGCACGTACACGCGCGCGACCCCCAAAGCGGCGCCCCGGCCTTTGAGCGCCACCTCTTCGCCGAGGTGGTCGAGCGCCTGCGCGCCGAGAGCGACGTCATCATCAACCTGACCACCAGCGCTTTCAACCTGGAGGCCGGCGACCCGGGCCAGGCGCGGCTCATGCCCGTGGACCTGGGGCCGGACCTGTGCTCCCTGGACGTGGGCAGCCTCAACTTCAGGGGCCGGGTCTTCAGCAACCCGCCCGACTGGGTGGAGCGGGCCGCCGCCTACATGCTTGAGAAAGGCGTCAAGCCCGAGATGGAGGCCTTCGAGGTGGGGCACGTGGTGCAGGCCAGCGACCTGGTGGCCAAGGGGCTCATCGCCGCCCCGCCCTGGTTCCAGCTCTGCCTGGGCATCGCCTGGGGTGCCCCGGCCGATCTGGATTCGCTCTTGGCCTTGAAGGCCCGCCTGCCCCTGGGCGCCCAGTGGTCGGTGCTGGGCACCGGGGCCAGCCAACTGCCGCTGACCACCCACGCCATGCTCATGGGCGGGCACGTGCGCGTGGGCTTCGAGGACAACCTGTACTTAAGCCGTGGGGTCAAGGCCGACAGCAACGCCCGCTTCGTGGAGCGCACCGTGGCCCTGGCGGGCCTGCTGCAACGCCCCGTGGCCTCCTGCGCCGAGGCCCGGCAGATACTGGGCCTTCCGGGTAGAGAGGCGTTGCGCCCATAAGAAATTGCAGCGATCGCGCGTCTTAATGTAGGGGCGGGGTTTATCCCCGCCCGTGTATTTATGCGGTGTGTTGGCTAACCGCGCCCATGGGCCACCTATTCCTCCGGCTCCATGGCCAGGGCGCCCCGGGGACAAAAGTGGGCGCAGAGCCCGCAGCCCTTGCAAAAGTCCAGGTCAATCACCGGCAGCCCGCTGATGGGATCGCGGGTGATGGCCTGGTCAGGGCAGATCAGCTCGCAGACCTGGCAGCCCTGGCAGGGCGACTGGGCCAGGCAGCGGGCCGCCTCGGCCCTGGCCTCCTGGGCGCTCAGCGGCGGGTGGGGATGGGCCAGGTCCGGCGCGGGCTCCGGCTGGCGCGGCGGGGCCGGGGCGGCGGTTGGGCAGGGCGGGCGCGCTATCATTTCGCCACCTCCGCCAGGATGGCCTGGCCGCACCTGATGCCTCCGGCCACGGCTTCAACCACCGTGGTCGGGCCGCTCACCAGATCGCCGGCGGCATGGAGCCCCGGCGCCAGGCGCCCCTGGCCGTCGGGGCTGAGGCTCTCTAGCCCCAGGCCGGCGGCCCAGACCGGGGCAACGCTCTCCTGCCCCAGGGCCAGGATCACGGCGCCAGCGGGCAGCACCCGCCCCTGGCCGGCCAGGGGCGCGAAGACCGGGCGGCCGTCGGCCCCGGGCGCGCCGGGGGCGGTGGCGGCCAGGCGGACCGCCCGCACGGATTGCTCCCCCTCGATGGCCAAGGGTTGCAGGCGATAGAGCATGGCCACGCCCTCGGCCTGGGCCTCCTTGATCTCCTCGGCATGGGCTGGCATGTGCTCTTGGTCGCGGCGGTAGACCAGGGTCACGTCCTGGGCCAGACGATAACTCCAGCGCGCCGCGTCCAGGGCCAGGTTGCCCCCGCCCACCACCAGCACCGGAGGCTTGAGCTCCGGCGGCTGGCCCAGGGCGCAGGCCTTCACGAAATCCAGGCCCAGGTGAACACCGCCGAGCCCCGCCCCGGGCAGGTCGGCGGGCCTGGCCTGGGGCGCCCCGCAGGCCAGCACCACGGCCAGGTGCTCCCGCCTCAACTCCAGCACTTGCTCCGGGGTCAGGCGGCGGTTCAGTTCGATCTTGACGCCATGGGCCAGGATATAGTCCAGGTCGGCCTTGAGGGCCTCCCGCGGCAGGCGAAAGGGCGGTATGCCCCAGGCCAAGAGCCCGCCGGCCTGGTCCTCGGCCTC
>JACQYR010000051.1:7937-8632 GCA_016208115.1 Desulfarculus sp. | reverse complement strand
CGTCGCTGCCGCGGTGGATGCTGCGCTCCCAGGTGACCAACCCGGTGATGGCCCGCAGAGTGGTGGATTTGCCGGCGCCGTTGGGGCCCACCAGGCTGACCAGCTCGCCTTCGTTGACTTTCAGGCTGATGTCGTTGATGATCATCGCCTTGTCGTAATTGACCGTCAGATTATTGATTTCCAGCACCTTAGATCTCTCCTTTGCCCAGGTAGCATTCGATCACGGCAGGGTGTTGGACCACTTCCGCGGGCGAGCATTGGGCCACGACTTCACAGTAATTGAGGACGATGACGCGGTCCACGATCTTCATCAGGGCTTGCAGCTTGTGCTCGATGATTATCATGGCCGGACCCTCGGAGTGCAGGCGGCCGAAGCGCCCGCCCTTGTGCAGCCGGGCGATGGACTTGGCCATGAGGTCGGTCTCGGCGGGGCTCAGGCCCCCGAAGGGCTCGTCCAGGAGCAGCAGCTCCGGCTCGGTGGCCACGGCCCGGGCCACCTCCAGGCGCTTCAGGTCGCCCTGGCTCAGGGTGGAGGCCTTCTCGAGCGCCATGTCGGAGATGCCGGCGAACTCCAGCGCGTCCATGGCCTTGGCCTCCACCTTCTTGACCCACTCGCCGCGCTTCATGGAGCGGGGGCTAAGACAGGAGACCATCACGTTGGCGATGATGGGCAGCCGGCGAAAAGGGCGCATGTT
>JACQYR010000051.1:0-7916 GCA_016208115.1 Desulfarculus sp. | reverse complement strand
CCCTTGTTGACGATCTCCCAGGTTTTCTTGCCGGTGATGTCCTCGCCCTTGAACAGCACGCTCCCCGAGTCGGGCTTGAGGATGCCGGTGATAAGGCGCAGCAGGGTGGTCTTGCCGGCGCCGTTGGGGCCGATCAGCCCCAGCACCTCCTTGCGGTCCAGGTTGAAGCTGACGCTGTTGGTGGCGGTCAGCCCGCCGAAGTTCTTGTGCAGGTCGTGCACTTCCAGGAAGGATTCGGCCATGGCTTTACGCCTCCTCGGTCTGTTCGCGCAGCTCGCGGCGGGAGACCTTGCCCACGTCGGTCTTGGGCAGCTCGCCGCGGAACTCGATGATCTGCGGCACCTTGTAGTGGGCCAGCTTCTCGCGGCACCAGGCCATCAGCTCCTCCTCGGAGAGCTTGCCCCGGGCCTCGGCCTGGCAGACCACGTAGGCCTTGATGAGCTGTCCCACCTTGGGGTCGGGCACGCCCACCACGCCGGCGGCCTTGACCTGGGGATGGCTGTAGAGCACCTCCTCCACGTGCTTGGCGAACACCGAGTAGCCCCGGTGCTTGATGAGGTCGCGCTTGCGGTCGAAGAAGTGGAAGTAGCCCTCCTCGTCCATGCGCACCAGGTCGCCGGTGCGCAGCCAGGTGCGCCCCTCCAGCTCGATCATGGTCTCCTGGTTGTCCTTGGGGCGCTGCCAGTAGCCCTGCATGACGTTGGGGCCGCTGACGATCAGCTCGCCCACCTGGCCCACGGGCATGAACTCCAGGCTCTCCACGTCCACCACGGCGGCGTCCACGTTGGGGATGGGCAGGCCGAAGGAGCCCTTCTTGGGCCGCTCCAGGGGGTTGGTGTGGGTCACGGCCGCCGTCTCGGTCATGCCGTAGCCCTGGGTGATGTGGCTGCCGGTGCGGCGCTCCCAGCCCTCCACGGTGGTCTGCTGCAGGGTGTCGGCCCCGCAGACCAGCACATTCAGGCGTTTCCAGTTGACGCGGTCGGTCTTCTCGTACTCCTTGAGGTGCTCGTAGAGGGTGGGCACGCCGTAGAAGGCGCTAGCGTCGTAGCGTTCCATGGCCGCCAGTATCTCGTCCATCTCCGGGGTGGTGAACAGCACCAGGGTGTGTCCGCGTATCAGGCCGGTGAGCATGATGACCACTTGGCCGTAGATGTGGAACAGGGGCAGGAAGGCGATGGCCGTTTCCTGGCCGTCCTTGAACTTGTGCTCCCAGAAGGCCAGGGCCTGGGCCTGGCAGGCCACGATGTTGCGGTGGGTAATCATGGCCGCCTTGGGATGGCCGGTGGTGCCGCCGGTGTAGGGCAGGGCCGCCAGGTCGGTCTGGGGATCAATGGTAACTTGGGGCCCCTGGGGCGGGCTGTTCTTGATGAGGTCCTGGAACTTGACCAGTCCGGCGCAGGTACTCGTCCGCGGCGGTGAGGACGACCTTGTCCAAGGGCACGCCTGCCGTCTCCACGTTGTCGTAGAGGATGTCCTGGCAGACCATCATGCGGGCGCCGCTGTCCCGCAGTTGGTGCGCCACCTCCTGGCTGGTGTACACCGGGCTGACCGGCGTGACCACGCCGCCGGCCTTGAGCGTGCCCAGGTAGGCGATTACGTACTGGGGGCAGTTGAGTAGCAGAAGCGCCACGCGGTCGCCCTTTTTCAGCCCCAGGCCCACCAGGCCGGCCGCGAAGCGGTTGGCCAGCTCCTGCAGCTCCTTGTAGGTGATCTTGGTGCCGTAGAAGATCAGGGCGTTCTTGCCCGCGAACTTTTGCGCCGAGCGGTCGAACATCTGGGGCACGGAGTCCGGGGGTATCTCCATGAACTCGGTCACGCCCGGCGGGTAGAACTTCAGCCAGGGCTTGGTCAGGTAGCTCTGTTTGTCGGCGGCCGTGACGCTGGCCTCGGCTTCATCCTCGGTGGCGGCCGAGGTCCGTACCTCGCCGGCCAGGCTGGCGTCGCAGACCCGGCAGCGCCCCCGGGAGCGGGCGTTGCGCACCTTGCAGCGCGGACACTCGGTCTCCAGGCGGTCCCGCAGCCAGGGCACCAGGCCCTCGGGCATGAAGAGCAGCGTGACCAGCACCAGGCCCGCGAAGACGAACATGCGCAGCTCCGGCAGGCCGGGGAAGCTCTCCTGCACCGCCCGGAGCACCTCCATCAGGGGGTTGAGGAGAAAGACACCCACCACCGGGCCGTAGATGGAGACCATGCCGCCGAAGACCGACCAGATGATGACCTGGAAAGACAGCGACACTTCCAGGGCGGAGGGGCCGGCCAGGCGCATGAAGTGGGCGTAGAGCCCCCCGGCGATGCCCGCGAAGAAGCCGCTCAGGCAAAAGGCCAGCAGCTTATAGCGGGTAGTGTTGATGCCCGCGGCCCGGGCGGCCAGCTCGTCCTCGCGGATGGCGTGCAGGATGATGCCGGTGTTGGAATCGGTGATCTTCCACATCACCAGGCAGCAGGCCAGCATCACGACGTTGATGAGGTAGTAGTCGGAGGTGCGTGAGGAGGTCAGCCGCGTCAGGCCCGACAGGCCCAGCTCGCCGCCGGTGATACCGGGGAAGGCGAAGACCAGGCCCATGAGAATGATGGGGAAGGCCAGGGTGGTCAGTGCCAGGTAGGAGCCCTTGAGCCTCAGGCAGGGTATGCCCACCACCAGGCCCGTGAGCACCCCGCCCACCGCCCCCAGTGGGATTGAAAGCCAGGGCGGCAGCCCCAGGTTGAGGTTCAAGAGAGCGGTGACGTAGGCCGAAACGCCGAAGAACAGGGCGTGGCCGAAGTTCATCTGCCCGGTGAAGCCCGAGAGCAGGTCCCAACTGGCGGCCAGGATGGCGAAGATGGCCGTGAGGATGACCACGCGCAGGATGTAGGAGTCCTGGGTCAGGACCGGTAGGAGCAACAGCAAGGGCACCAGCACCAGTAGGGCCACCCGGCTGGGCAAGACCAGCACCTCGCGGCGCAGGATGTTCAGGAAGCGGCGGATGTAGGATTTGAGCAGACCCATGGCTAACGCTCCTCCTCGAAGGACACCCCAAAGAGCCCCTCGGGGCGGATGAGCAGCACCAGGATCATGACCGACAGGGCCACCGAGTCCTTGAGGAAGGAACCCATGGGCAGCATGAACACCACCAGCGACTCGGCGAAGCCCAGGATGTAGGCCCCCACGAAGCTGCCCTCGATGCTGCCCAGGCCTCCCAGCACCACGATGGCCAGCATCATGATGAGGGGGTGCATCCACATGGTGGGCTCCACGGTGATGAGCGGCACCACGATGGCCCCGGTCATGGCCGCCAGGCCCACCGAGATGGCCACGGTCAAGAGGGCCACCCGGTTGACGTCCATGCCCATGAGGTTGGCCACCTCGCGGTCCTGGGCCGTGGAACGCAGGGCCAGGCCCAGGCGGGTCTTCATGAGGAACTGGCGCACGCCAAAAAGCATCACCAGCGATAGCCCCAGGGCCAACAGGTGCTGCATGGTCACCTTGACCCCCAGGATGTGCAGGAAGCCCTCCACCAGGGGCGGCACCCCCAGGTAGTGGCCGCCGAAGCTCATCAGGAAGACCTCCTGGAGCATCATGGCCACCGCGATGGTGGCGATGAGCACCGCGGCCTCGTGCTCCTGGATGGGCTGGATGAACAGGCGGTAGACCACGAGCCCCAGGAGCACCGTCAGCACCACCGCGGCGGTCATGGCCAACAAGAGGGGCAGCCCCATGAGCTTGCTGCCTATGTAGATGAGATAGGCCGCGGTCATGAACAGCGCGGTGTGGGCTATGTTGATGATGCGCGCCACGCCCAGCACCAGCGAGAAGCCGATGGCCAGCAGGGCGTAGACGCTGCCCTTGATGAGTCCGTCTATGATGATGTCCAGGAGCATGGCCACCCCCGTCCGCCTCCCCACGGGCATGAACCCAGGGGGCGAACCGTGTGCGAATCGGTCAAGACCGGCCGTGGGTGCCCTCCCGGCCGCCAGGCCGGGAGGGCACCAGGTCCGGGACGGCTATTTTTTGTAGTGCTCGATCACCCAGGGGGGCAGCTTGTGGGGCACGGTGCCCTCGAAGGTGACGCCCTCCCAGCCGTTGGGCCACACGCAGAGCATCTTGCCGTCCTGCCATTGGGTGCCGATGGAGGTGATGTGCTTGGGGCCCCAGGTGATGTCGTGGGACTTGTCGAAGACCACCCGGCCGGCGGTGTCCAGGCTGTCAATCTTCTCCAACTCGGTCACCACCTTGTCGGAGTTGGTGCTGCCGGCCTTTTCCACGGCCTCCTTGATGAGGAACAGGGCGTCATAGGTGCCGGCGGTGTAGTTGGGGGCCTCCTTGAAGCGCTCCAGGTACTTGTCGTAGAAGGGGATGGTCTTGTCGGTGATCTTGACCCGGGCCAGGGTGTTGACCGTGACGGTGTATTCGGCCTTGCCGCCCGTGGCGCTCCAGAAGCCCGACTTCTGCGACTCCACGTTGATGCCCACGTTGGCGGCCGGCACCTTCAGTTCGCCCCACTGCTTGGCGAAGGTCAGCCCCACCGAGGAGGAGAAGGTGGTGAAGATGATATGGGCGCCGGTCCGCTGGATGGCGGTCAGCTCGGCGGTGCAGTCCTTGGCCACCGGCGAGGGCCGCCAGGTGCCCACCACCTCCATGCCCATCTTGGCGGGCAGGGTTTCCTCGGCGGCCTTGACGATGGGGTCGGCCCAGGCGGCCTTCTCGGCCACGATGGCCACCTTGAGCTTCTCCAGGCCCAGGGCCTTCTTCATTTCCGCGGCCACCATGGCCAAGAGCAGGAAGTCCACCTTGCCCAGGTAGGTGGAGTTGATGGGCGTGAGGCGGAACCAGTACTTGTAGCGGTTGTAGTCCTTGGTGACTCGGGTGCACAACTCGGGGTGGGCCGCGCCGCAGCCTATGAAGATTTTCTTGGCGTCCATGGCGATGTCCTGCATCACCTGCACGGCCTCGGTGCGGAAGCCGCCCACCATGAAGTCCACCTTGTGCCGGCTTATGGCCATCTCGGTGGCGTTCGTGGCGTCGGGGATGCTCAGGAACTCGTTGGTGTCCACCTTGACCAGTTCGATGGCGCGCTTCTCGCCGCCCACCTGGATGCCGCCGGCGGTGTTGATCTCCTCGGCGGCCAGGGTGGCGCCGTTCCAGTGGCCCTCGCCCTGGGTGAAGGCCATGGGGCCCAGCACCCCGATCTTGATGGGCGGGGCCGCCAGGGCTGGCTGCCCCACAAAACACAACAGCCCCAGCACAATCGTTCCCACCAGCGCCAAACGTTTCATAACCCGCGCCTCCTTGTGAAGGTTGCCTTGGTCATCACTTACCGGCCGCCACCTGGTCCCGGCTGTGTCCAGCACCAGAAAAGGCCCAGGGTCAGCCTCATGCGTATGGCTGCCTTAACGTTGAGCTACGATAAACGTTATAAGCTCAAAAGACAATACAAACATTAAGATATAATGTCAATATGCATCTTAGGTTTGTTACGGTTTTATCAAGGTTCCCCGCCGGAGGAGCCGGCCTTGGCTCCCCCGGCGGGCCAGGGTACGGTAATCAGGAGAGATTGCGGCCCAGGGCTTGGACTGGCGGCTGCCGCTCCCGGCGGCCCAGGTCCGGGAGACGTGGCCCCGGCAGGGCATCCAACCGCTCAAGCCTGGTGAGCGGCGCGGCGGTCACGGCGAGGTCCGAAACGAATATCGTCATTCAACGCAATACGTATAACACTTCTATTATTCAATGTGTTACTATTGGGCTCATTTTTGGCCCCGCAATGATCTCCCAGCGCCCCACGCCGAAACTGCCAGCCTTCCTGGGGGGTTAGTGGCAGGGGTTCCTCGCCGGCCCCTTGCTTGGCGCCTGCTCCGGCCTGGCGGATGGCCAGCAAGCGCGCGGGTGATGCAACCGGTGCCTCCCTCGCGTATATTTGGAGCGGCCTTGGGCCCCACTGGCCATGGCCGGCCTTGCGGCCACCGACCCTAACCGGAAGCGGAAACAGGCAAATGAAGATCGGCGAACTGGCCAAGCGCACCGACGTCCCCAAGCAGACCATCCACTACTATATCCGTAGCGGACTCTTGCCCAAGCCCCGCAAGCTGGGCAGCAATTCCGCGGAGTACGATGAAAGCTACGTGGAGCGCATCCGCCTCATCAAGGAGATGCAGAACGACTTCTTCTTCCCCCTGCCCACCATCAAGAAGATACTCTGGGAGCACCGCAGCGCCAGCAAGCACGCCATGCTCAAGCTCAAAACCGAGTTTTTCAAGCCCGTTGACCAATACCTGGGCAGCGGGGTGGAGGGTGACGAGGCCTTCCTGGCCGCCACGGGCCTGGCCGCCCGCTGGCTGCCCCGCCTAAAGGAGTGGGGACTGATAAGCTCAGAGGCCAAGGACGGCCTCAACATCTACTCCCAGGACGACGTCTGCATCGGCAAGGTCATGGTGACCATGGCCAAGATGGGCATCAACCGCCGGCAGACCTTCAAGCCCGAGGTGACCATGCCCATGCTGGCCACCCTGTTCCAAGAAATAACCAAGATGCTCATTGACGACTTCCAGGCGGCCACGGCGGACATGAAGAGCGCCGAACGCCAGGACCTGGCCGTCCGCGGCCACGAGATCATGAGCGTGCTCTTTTATCACCTCTACCGCAAGTATGTCCGTGAGTACACCGCGCGCCAGCGCCAGGTGCAGGAGGCCAAGGGCGAGGCCCAGTCCGACCGGATCATTTGAACCGGCGCCTCCCGGTCCCTGGCCCCCAAATGCCGGCCTGGCGCCCCCCTGCTCCAGGTCCACCTCATCCACCGCCTGGCCTTGAGCCCCGGCCTCTCCAACCCCACCGCCCAATGGCCCCCTGCCGCAGCCGTGGCCCAAGCGCCTTGCGTTTTAATTATTTACTCATGCAGTTCGTTAGGATAATCTATGGCTTGAAAATAAAGCACTGAGTTACGCAATACGTTTCTTGCCATTACCAGGAGCGCGCCATGTCCCATGAGCTTTACGCCAAACTGCAAAAGCAGCTCGACCAGTATTCCATCGGCTTCCCCGCCACGGAGTCCGGGGTGGAGCAGGAGATACTGCACAAGCTGTTCCCTGAAAAGGACGCCCTGCTGTTCACCCGCCTTTCCCCGCGCCTGGAGAGCCCAGCCGAAGTGGCCGCGCGCCTGGGCCAGAACGCGGACGACCTGGCTCGGCAGATGGATGACATGGCCGAGCGGGGGCTGCTGTTCCGCAAGCGCGGGTCTGGAGGGGCGCGCTACGCGGCCATCCCCTTCATCCACGGCCTGTTCGAGTTCCAACTCAAGGACCTGGACCCCGAACTGGCCGGCCTGATGGAGCGCTACGCCCAGGAAAAGAATTTCGACCGGGCCATGCAGACCAGCGCCGCCGCCTTCCTGCGCCCCATCCCGGTGCAACGCTCGGTGCCGGTGGAGCACCACGTGGCCTCCTTTGAGGACGCCGCGGCCATCTTGCGCCAGGCTGGCCAGATCGTGCTGTCCCAGTGCATCTGCCGCAAGCAGAAAGAGACCATCGGCAAGGGCTGCGGCAAGGTGCTGGAGGCCTGCTTCATGTTCGGCTCCATGGGCCAGTACTACCTGGACCGGAACATGGGCCGGCTCATCACCCTGGAGGAGGGCCTCAAGGTACTGGCCGAGGCCGCCGAGGCCGGCCTGGTCACCCAGCCCGGCACCGCCCAGAACCCGGCCGGCATGTGCAACTGCTGCGGCGACTGCTGCGGGGTGCTCATCTCGCTGAAAAAACACCCCCGGCCGGCCAGCATGGTCTTCTCCAACCACTACGCCGCCCTGGACCGCGACCTGTGCACCGGCTGCGAAGTTTGCCTGGAGCGCTGCCAGATGGAGGCCCTAACCATGGCCGAGGACGGCCTGGCCCAGCTCAACCCCGAGCGCTGCATCGGCTGCGGCCTGTGCGTCACCACCTGCCCCGGCAAG
>JACQYR010000050.1 GCA_016208115.1 Desulfarculus sp. | reverse complement strand
GGGCAGCCGCGCGCCCTCCTGGGGCTGGCGCACAAAGGCCATCAGGGCCGCGGCCTGGCAGGCGCGCTCCACCACCCGCTTGGCGAAGGCCACCGGTTGGCCCAGGCGGGGCAAGGCCTCCCGCGTGAACAGGGCCCACTGGGTCCGCCCCACCCGGCCGGGGGTGAATTCCTCGCGGCTGGCCAAGGCCTCCAGGGCCGGCCACAACAGGGCGGCCATGATGATGGCCTCGTCGGGGGCCTGGCCCTGGGCTATATCCTGGTCCACCAGGGCCAGCATGCGCCCGGCCCAGGCCCGCTCCGGGCTGTCTTGCACGCCGTAGATGGGCTCCAGGTTGGGCAACAGGCTGTAGAGCACCTTGGTGCGGTGGGCCAGCTCCAGCCAGGGGGCGGCGGCCCCGCCCTTGAGGTCGCGCAAAAGCTCGTCGCGGATGCGGCTCTCGGGGCACACCGCCAGCTCGCCCCGGTGGTGCTCCACGGCGGCCAGGGTGTCGGGGGTGAGCGCGAAGCCGGTGCGGGCGGCGTGGCGCACCGCGCGCATCACCCGCACGGGGTCGCGGTGAAAACGCACCTCGGCCTCGCCCACCGAGCGGATCAGCCCGGCCTTGAGGTCGGCCAGGCCACCCACGTAGTCCACCACGCTGAAATCGGCGATGTTGTAGAACAGGGCGTTGATGGTCAGGTCCCGCCTGAGCGCGTCCTCGGCCGGGGTGCCGAAGGTGTTGTTGGCCTGCAAGACCGCGTCGTCGGTCTGGTCGGAGAGCTTGCGGAAGGTGCTGACCTCCACCAGCTTGTCGCGCGAGAAAAACACCTGCACCAGGCGGAAGCGCCGGCCTATGACGCGGCTGTTGCGGAACAGGCGGTGCACCTGGCTGGGGTGGGCGTCGGTGCCCACGTCGAAGTCCTTGGGCTTCTTGCCCAGCAGGAGATCGCGCACGCTGCCGCCCACCAGATAGGCCAAAAAGCCGTGGCGTTGCAGACGGTAGAGCACCTTGAGGGCGTCGGGGTCTATGTTCTGCCGGCTGATGCCGTGCTCCGACCGGGGGATGATGCGCGGCTCGGGCAGATCGTCGGGCTGGGGTGGGTTGATGACCTGGTCCAATGCAGCTACCGCAAGGCTCGGGGGTGTACCGGGGACGAACATGGGTTATCTTATATTACCCAAGCCAAAAAGTACACCAGTAAAGGATTGAAGAAATAAAGGGTTATGCACAGGGAGCAAGCTGTGAAAGACGATTTGCTGTCAAGCGCCCGGGCCGCGGCGGCGGCCGGGGCGCGGGTGCTGGAGGCCATGTGGGGCCGCCAGATAAAAGTAGAGCAGAAACAGGCCTTTGACTTCGTGACCCAGGCCGACCTGCAAAGCCAGGCCGCCGTGCTGGGCGTCATCAGGCAGCGCCACCCCGGCACGGCCATCCTGGCCGAGGAGGACGCCGGGGCCTATCCCCCGCCGGCGGCGCGCTCCGGCGTGCTGTGGGTGGTGGACCCCCTGGACGGCACCACCAACTACATCCACGGCTTCCCCCACGTGGCAGTGAGCGTGGTGGCGCTGGTGGACGGGGTGCCCGTGGCCGGCGGGGTGCGCGATGTAACCCGGGGCGAGGAGTTCCACGCGGCCCAAGGCGGCGGTGCCTGGTTGGACGGACAGCCCCTGAGGGTCAGCCAGCGCCAGGACCCGGCGGACTCGCTGCTGCTCACCGGCTTTCCCTTCCGCGACAAGGGGCGCATCGGCCCCTACCTGGAGCTGTTCAGGGAGCTGTTCATGGAGGTGGCCGGGGTGCGCCGGGCCGGGGCCGCGGCCCTGGACCTGGCCTACGTGGCCGCCGGCCGGGCCGAGGGCTTCTGGGAGATGGGGCTCAAGCCCTGGGACTTGGCGGCGGGCATCCTGCTGGTGGAGGAGGCCGGCGGCAAGGTCAGCGACTTCGCCGGCGGCCAAGAAACCCTGTGGCGGGGCGACGTGGTGGCCGCCGCCCCGGCCCTGCACGGCCTGATGCAAGCAGCCTGCGGCCGGTATTTCCCCAGGGGATGAGGCCCGGCCTGGGTGACTCCTACTGGCTCAACATCAGACTTTGTATTATTGGTGCAAGCAAGACGGGCGGGGATAAACCCCGCCCCTACATCAAGAAAAGGCCACGAAACAGCTGCCTTAATGTAGGGGCGGGGTTTACCCCCGCCCGGTATTGATTTTTCCAGCCACATGGGCGAGATGAAATCGGTACCAGGACGCCGCCTGCCTACCCGCTGCCGCCCCAGATGTCCTCCCAGCCGGGGGCGCAGAGGTCCATCTCCTCGATGCGGGTGGCCTCCTTGGTCTTGCGGTAGAAGCACAGGTCGCAGGTGAAGTCCGGCCACATGATGGCCGCAGCTATGTCCAGGCACAGCACGTAATAGGGGCATTGCAGGTTGCGGTCCCCTGGCTTGCTAACCGGGTTGGCGTCGTCGGGCAAATTCAGCATGCAGCCTCGCTGGGGGGCGGTACTCGTTGACGAACGGGTGGCAGGCTAGCACGTTTTACACTTGTGCGCAAGCGCCGCGCCCGATAATTTATCCTGACTGGCCGGGCCATTAAAACCCACGCCCCCGGCCACCGGAGGGACCCAAGCCTTGCTGGCCCACGTGGACATGGACGCCTTCTATGCCGCCGTGGAGGTGCTGGACCGCCCCGAGCTGGCCGGCCAACCGGTGATCGTGGGCGGCGGGGCCAGGGGGGTGGTTTCGGCGGCCTCCTACCCGGCGCGGGTCTTTGGGGTGCGCTCGGCCATGCCCCTGTTCGAAGCCAGGCGCCGCTGCCCCCAGGGCGTCTTCGTGCCCGTGCGCATGGAGCGCTACCGCCAGATGAGCCGGCGGGTCATGGAGGTGCTGGGGGGCTTTTCGCCGCTCTTGGAACAAGTATCGGTGGACGAGGCCTACCTGGACCTCAGGGGCACCCCGGTGCTCAGGGCCGGCCCAGCCGCCGCCGGCACGGCCATCAAAGAGGCCGTGCAGGCGGCCACCGGGCTGACCTGCTCGGTGGGCCTGGCGCCCATGCGCTTTCTGGCCAAGATCGCCAGCGACCGCGACAAGCCCGACGGCCTGACCGTGGTGGCCGACGTGGAGGCCTTTTTGGCCACCGTGACCCTCAAGGAGGTACCGGGCTGCGGGGCCAAGGCCCGCGAG
>JACQYR010000049.1 GCA_016208115.1 Desulfarculus sp. | reverse complement strand
TCAAGGGCTACCGCGGCTACCCCTACTCCTTGTGCTGCTCGGTCAACGAGCAGGTGGTGCACGGCTTCCCCGGGCCGGCGCCCCTCAAGGAGGGCGACATCCTGTCCATGGACTTCGGGGTGATCCTGGACGGGTTTTACGGCGACGCCGCCACCACGGTGGCGGTGGGCCAGATAAGCCCCCAGGCCCGGGCCTTGCTGGAAAACACCGAGGCCTCGCTCACGGCGGGCATCGCCAAGTGCCAGCCGGGCAACCACCTGGGCGACGTCTCCTCGGCGGTGCAGAAGGTGGTGGAGGCGGCGGGCTTCTCGGTGGTACGGCAGTTCGTGGGCCACGGCATCGGCCGGGGGCTGCACGAAGACCCCCAGGTGCCCAACTTCGGTCAGCCGGGCCGGGGGGTCAGGCTCAAGGCGGGCATGGTGCTGGCCATCGAGCCCATGGTCAACGCCGGGGGCTATGAGGTGCGAATTTTGCAGGACGGCTGGACGGCGGTGACGGTGGACGGTAAACTATCCGCTCATTTCGAGCACACGGTGGCCGTCACGGCGGACGGCCCCCGCATATTGAGCCTGCCCTGAGGCCTCACCAGCCGGGGCGCGGACGGCCCACAAACCGGACGCGGGCCACGGGGGTTTGAGGCGGGCATGGTATTGGCTGGCCGTTAGCCGCGGCCGCCGCGAAAAAGGGATGTTCCGATGAAGGTACGGGCCTCGGTGAAGCGGATCTGCAAGGACTGCATAATCATCAAGCGTAAGGGCGTGGTCCGGGTTATCTGCAAGAAGAACCCACGCCACAAGCAGCGCCAGGGTTAGGGAGGCATACAGTGGCACGCATTGCAGGCATTGACTTGCCGCGCAACAAGCGCATCGAAGTGGCGCTGACCTATATCTACGGCATCGGCCAGAGCTCGGCCAAGAAGATACTGGGCACGGCCGGCGTGGACCCCGACACCCGTAGCGACCGCCTCACCGAGGAAGAGGTCAACCGCATCCGCCAGTCCATTGACCAGGGCTTCAAGGTGGAAGGCGATCTGCGGCGCGAGGTTTCCATGAACATCAAGCGCCTGATGGACCTGGGCTGCTACCGGGGTCTCAGGCATCGCCGGGGGCTGCCGGTAAACGGTCAGCGCACGCGCACCAACGCCCGCACCCGCAAGGGCCCGCGCCGTTCGGTGATGGGTAAGAGGAAGAAGTAATGGCCAAAGCGCAGCAGCAGAAGAAGCCGGTCCGCGGCAAGCGCCGGGAACGCAAGAACGTGCCCATGGGGGTGGCCCACATCCAGTCCACCTTCAACAACACCATCGTCACCATCACCGACCCCAACGGCAACGTGGTGGCCTGGTCGTCGGCCGGCGTGCAGGGCTTCAAGGGCTCCCGCAAGTCCACGCCGTTTGCCGCCCAGTTGGCCGCCGAGGACGCGGCCAAGAAGGCCGCCGAGCACGGCATGCGCAGCGTGGAGGTCTACGTCAAGGGGCCGGGCGCCGGTAGAGAGGCCGCCCTGCGCGCGCTCGGCGGCGCGGGCATCAACGTCAGCCTGATCCGCGACGTCACGCCCATTCCCCACAACGGCTGCCGCCCGCCCAAGCGTAGGCGCGTCTAGTGCCCTTGGGCACCCAGATATTCCGGAGGAGCGAACTTGGCCAGATATAGAGGTAGCGTCTGCCGGCTGTGCCGCCGCGAGACCCAGAAACTTTACCTGAAGGGCGACCGCTGCTTCAGCGACAAATGCGCCGTGGAGCGGCGCGCCTATCCTCCGGGCCAGCATGGCCAGGGGCGCAGCAAGACCAGCGATTACGGCTTGCAGCTCAGGGAGAAGCAGAAGGGGGCTTCGCCAACTCCCGCTCCCAGGCCCGCCATTGGGTGCGTCATGGCCACTTCATGGTCAACGGCCGCCGGGTGGACATCCCCTCGTTCAAGGTCAAGATGGGCGACGTGGTGGCGGTGCGCGAGAAGAGCCGCCAGGTGGCCCAGCTCAAGCAGGCCATGGAGGCGGTGGCTCGGCGCCAGATCCCGGCCTGGCTGGAGGTGGACGCGGCGGCCTTCCAAGGCACCATCAAGGCCCTGCCCGCCCGCGATGAGCTGACCATGCCCATGCAAGAGCAGCTTATCGTCGAGCTCTACTCCCGCTAGAGCGGAGCCTAAAAACAGTCCGTAGGGAGATATTCATGGAGAGAAACTGGAGAGAGCTGATCAAACCCTCGCGCCTCGACATTGACGAGGACAGCCACGGGCCGCAGTATGCCAAGTTTTCTTGCGAGCCCCTGGAGCGCGGGTTTGGTCACACCATCGGGAACGCGTTAAGGCGTATCCTCATCTCTTCGCTGCAGGGTGCGGCCATCACCAACGTGCGCATCGAGGGCGTGCTCCACGAGTTCTCCACCATCCCCGGCGTGCTGGAGGACGTCAGCGACATAATCCTCAACCTCAAGGGCGTGCGCCTGCGCTATCTGGGCCTGGAGCCCACCACCCTGACCATCAGCAAGAGCATCGAGGGCAACGTGCGGGCCGGCGACATCCAGACCACCCCCGGCGTGGACATATTGAACCCGGACCACCACATCGCCACCCTGGGCCCCGACGGCCGCCTGGAGGCCGAGCTGACCGTCAAGACCGGCAAGGGCTACGTCACCGCCGACCGCAACAAGAACCCCGACGATCCCATCGGGGTCATCGCCCTGGACGCCGCCTTTTCGCCCATCACCAAGGTCAACTACGTGGTGACCCAGGCCCGCGTGGGCCAGATCACCGACTACGACAAGCTGACCCTGGAGGTCTACACCAACGGCGCCGTGCGGCCCGAGGACGCCGTGGCCTACGCGGCCAAGATACTCAAGGAGCAACTGATCCTCTTCATCAACTTCCCCGAGGAGCCCGAGCCCCACGAGGAAGTGAGCGAGGAGGAACCCAGGATAAACGACAACCTCTTCCGCACCGTGGATGAGCTGGAGCTAAGCGTGCGCTCGGCCAACTGCCTTAAGAACGCCGACATCAAGTACATCGGCGAGTTGGTGCAGAAGACCGAGAGCGAGATGCTCAAAACCAAGAACTTCGGCCGCAAGTCCTTGAACGAGATCAAGGAGATGCTCACCGAGATGGGCTTGAGCCTGGGCATGGGCCTGGACAGCTTCCCCAGCCGGGAAGAGCTTGACGCGAGGGGTAAAGAGAAATGAGACACCGGGCACAGACTGTCAGATTATCCCGCGACACCGCCCACCGCAAGGCCATGCTGCGCAACATGCTGACCTCGCTGTTCTTGCACGAGAAGATCGAGACCACGGCGGTAAAGGCCAAGGTGCTCAAACCCCTGGCCGAGAAGATGATAACCCTGGCCAAGCGCGGCGACCTGCACGCCCGGCGCCAGGCCGAGGCCGTCATCCACAGCCACCAGGTGTGCACCAAGCTTTTCGGCGAGGCCAAGACCCGCTACACCGACCGTGGCAGCGGCTACGTGCGCATCGTGCCTACCCGGGTGCGCCGGGGCGACGCCGCCCCCATGGCTCTGGTGGAACTGGTTTCGCCGGGCGCGGCGGCCGAGAAGAAATAGCATCAAAGCGCGACGCCGGCACGGGCGGCGTACAGGTTAATTAAGGCGGGGCGCCTACCCAAGGGGTGGGCGCCCCGTAAAATTGACAGGCCCGGGGGTATGCTAAGCGCGCGGGAGGACCCCCCAGCACCATTTCATGACTTCCGAAAGCCTATCTTCAGGCAGCCACGCCTGGGGCCGGTCACCTCGGCCAGCCACCCGGCGGGGCCGGTGATTGGCTTATGCTCTGCTCGACCTGGCTCAGTTGCCGCAGCACCTGGCTGGCATCCAAACCAGTGGCCGCCAGTTCCCCCGCAATCTTGTGCAGTATGTTGATCCAACCCGCGACCATGCGCTGGGCCAGGGGCGAGGCCTGACCGCCGAAGACCATGGGCACGATGTCATTGAGTGAGCCCGCGCATATTTGAGCCTCGGTCAAGGCATCCCGGCTTGGCGGAAGCTGGACCATATCCAGCATCATTTCGTTAATCCTGTGCAGCACCGACTTGGTGGTCAAGTCGAAGTTCATGTCTTCGATGGCGTTGTTCAAGACCAGCTTGGCCGCCCGCAAGGCCTCGACTGGCGACATGCCGCAGCCGCTGAAGGCGTCTTCCACCTGGCGGCCCTTGCCCAAGGCTTCCAAGCCATTGAGGACATCAGTGGTGGTCAGGGACAGGGGTCCCGAGTCCAAGTCGCACGCGGTTAACACCTCGCCTTGGGATATCTCGCCTGAATCCCCAACGGTGTACGGGCCGCTTTGGGAGCCGAACCAACTACTGCTGTCCGTGGGGCTGACACTGGTGGCATGGGCCGCAATGCCCGGCCCGCTGGTGCCGGCGGACTCGCCCACGAAACCAGACTGGCCGTCACCAGAGGGTGGCGTGGTGTCGGGGGGAGGGGCGCCTTGGTCTTCTCCGCCATCGCCCCTGGCTGGGCTGGCGGTGGAGGTGGCCGGGATGCTGGATGCGGGTGTCCCCGGCCCCAGGTTGACCGAGCCCACCGTGATGCCCACGGTTTCGCTGTCGCTCAGGTCGCCGCCGGCGCCGGCATTGCCCTGGTCGTGCACCACGATGGCCAGGGAATCAGCGCCGTTGTAGTTGCTGGTGGGTGTGTACACCAGGCCGTCCAGGGCGGTGTTGATCTGGGCCACGGTGCCGGTGAGGGTGAAGGTGGCCGTGTTGTTGGCGCCGGCGGTTATCAAGGCCTCGGAGCCGACGGCCACGGTCAGGGCTCCGTGGCTGACGCTCACCGCCGCCGTTAGATTGCCAGCGCCGGCGTCCAGGTCGGCGATGGATATCTGGTTGCCGCCCACGGCGCTGAAGGTCTTGGCCGTGTCAATGTCAGTGGCCTGGCCGGCGGGCTTGCTTATCACCGGCGCGTCGTTGAGCGCGTTTATCGTGATGCCCACGGTTTCGCTGTCGCTCAGGTCGCCGCCGGCGCCGGCATTGCCCTGGTCGTGCACCACGATGGCCAGGGAATCAGCGCCGTTGTAGTTGCTGGTGGGTGTGTACACCAGG
>JACQYR010000048.1 GCA_016208115.1 Desulfarculus sp. | reverse complement strand
CCGGCGGCCATGATCGCCCAGTTGGACCTGAAGCGCCCCATCTACCGCCGCACGGCGGCCTATGGCCACTTCGGCCGCGAGGGCGAGGGCTTCACCTGGGAGAACACCGACCGCGCCGAGGCCCTGTGCGCTGCCCTGGGCGTCAAACCCCCCACCCGCAAATAGCACCGGAGAGGCAGATGAACTTCGATATCAAGGACAAGGCCCTGGCCGACAAGGGCCGGTTGCGCATTGAGTGGGCCGCCCACTCCATGCCGGTGCTCAAGCAGATACGTGAGCGCTTCGAGAAAGACAAGCCCTTGAAGGGCGTGACGCTCGCCGCCTGCCTGCACGTCACCACCGAGACGGCCTCCCTGGCCGCCACCCTCAAAGCCGGCGGCGCCCAGGTGATCGTCTGCGCCAGCAACCCGCTGTCCACCCAGGACGACGTGGCCGCCGCCCTGGTCAAGGACCACAAGATACCCGTGTTCGCCATCAAGGGCGAGGACAACAAGACCTACTACCAGCACCTTAACGCCGCCCTGGACTTCAAGCCCCAGATCACCATGGACGACGGCGCGGACCTGGTGTCCATCATCCATTCCGAGCGCAAGGACCTGATCGCTGGCATCATCGGCGGCACCGAGGAGACCACCACCGGCGTCATCCGCCTGCGGGCCATGGCCGCGGACGGCGTGCTGGCCTACCCCATCGTGGCGGTCAACGACGCCGGCACCAAGCACCTGTTCGACAACCGCTACGGCACCGGCCAGAGCACCCTTGACGGCATGATCCGCGCCACCAACCGCCTGGTGGCCGGCTCCAACTTCGTGGTCTGCGGCTACGGCTGGTGCGGACGCGGCGTGGCCATGCGCGCCAAGGGCATGGGCGCCAATGTCATCATCACCGAGGTGGACCCCCTGCGCGCCCTGGAAGCGGTCATGGACGGCTACCGGGTGATGACCATCGCCAAGGCCGCGCCCCTCGGCGACTTCTTCTGCACCGTCACCGGCGACATCCACGTCATCCGCCAGGAGCACTTCGCGGTGATGAAGGACGGGGCCATCGTGGCCAACTCCGGCCACTTCAACGTGGAGCTGGACCTGGAGGGCCTGGCGGCCATCACCAAGTCCCGCCGGGCCATCCGCGACTTCGTGGAGGAGTACGCCCTCAAGAGCGGCAAGCGCGTCTACGTGCTGGGCGAGGGCCGGCTGGTCAACCTGGCCGCCGCCGAGGGCCACCCCAGCAGCGTCATGGACATGAGCTTCGCCAACCAGGCCCTGTGCGCGGCCTACATGAAGGCCAACGCCAAGAAGCTGGAGAACCAGGTCTACACCGTGCCCCCGGCCATTGACGCCGAGGTGGCCCGGCTCAAGCTGGCGGCCCTGGGCGTGGGCATAGACAAGCTCACCAAGGAGCAGAAGGCCTACCTCAACACCTGGACCATGGGCACCTAGGCCGGTGCCCGGCCGGGCGATAACGGGTCGGGCGGCGCTGTGGCACGAACCAGCGCCAGCGGCTTCCGTTGCAGCCTACTTCCGTTAAAACCGGGCGGGGTTTATCCCCGCCCGTTATATTTTCGATTAGAAAAATGGTGTCATTGCGAGCGCCAGCGAAGCAATCCACCCTATTTGTCCCGGTTATGTTTTCTGTAGTGATGGTTCCGCCAAAAACAGGAGTAGGGTAGATTGCCGCGTCGCATCTCTACGGAGATGCTCCTCGCAATGACATTGATTGCTAGAGGTGCCTTCTTGTGTGGGCGGGGTTTACCCCCGCCCGTCTTATTTCTTTTTCTTCATGGCCGCCAGCAGCAGGGCCAGGTTGCGCTGGAAGATTTTGGTATGGGGGTGCTCCGGCCCCAGGGCCTTGAGGCTGATGGCCAAGGCCTGGCGATAGAGTTCTTCCGCCTCTTCCAGCTTGCCCTGCGCCCTCAGCACCCCGGCCAGGTTGTTGAGGCGGATGGCGTAGTCGGGGTGCTCCTTGCCGATGGTCTTCTCGCCGATGTCCAGGGCCTGGCGATAGAGTTTTTCCGCCTCCTCCAGCTTGCCCTGGTCCTCCAGCACCAGGGCCAGGTTGTTGAGGTTGGTGGCGTAGTCTGCGTGTTCTTTACCGGTGGTCTTCTCGTGAATGGCCATGGCTTGGCGAAAGAGCCCCTCAGTCTCTTCTAGCTTGCCTTGCTTCCATAGCACTCTGGCCAGGTTGTTGAGGCGGATGGCGTAGATGGGATGCTCCTTGCCGATGGTCTTTTCGTCAATGTCCAAGGCCTGGCGATAGAGTTCTTCCGCCTCTTCCAGCTTGCCCTGGTCCTCCAGCACCCCGGCCAGGTTGTTGAGGAGTGTGGCGTAATTGGGGTGCTCCTTGCCGATGGTCTTCTCGCCGATGGCCATGGCCTGGCGATAGAGTTCTTCCGCCTCTTCCAGCTTGCCCTGGTCCTCCAGCACCCCGGCCAGGTTGTTGAGGGTGGTGGCGTATTCGGGGTGTTCCTTTCCCTTGGCCCGGTCCACCCGGGCCAACACGGCGCGCATGAATGTCTCGGAAGCGGAATAGTGGCCGCTATACATTAAATACTCGCCCCAGCGCGCCAGGGCATAGGCGCTGGGAAAGGCCTTCAGGTCCGCCGAGCCGCTGTCCTGGCCCCCCAGGTGGGTCAGGTGGGGGATAAAGGGATAGGCCTGCCGGTAGGCGCCTGTTTTTGAGACTCCCCAGATGACGGCGTCCAGCACCGTCACCACTCTGGCCCCCACCTCACGCTCCGGGTCCATAAGCCTCGCGGCCTCCTGCACCAGGCGGTGCATGGTGTAGCCACCTTCTTCCCTGACCCGCAGCACCGAGCAGTCGGCCAGGGAGGCCAGCATCTCCTTGGCCTCGCCAACTATCCTTTCCTGATTATTCTCTTTGCCGATTTCGGCCAACATGACCAGCCCCAGCAAGCCGGCGTCCAGGTTCTCCGGGTGCAGATACCCCAGGTACACCAGGGCCTCGCGGGCGCGGGAATGGCTGTAGCGCCCGTCGGCCAGCCCCAGGGCGGCGGCCACGGAGGTCAGGTCCTTGGTGTGGGTCAGGCCTTCCTTCTCCACCACTTCGATGCGGTTGGTCAAGTCGTGGGCCAGGTCGGTTAGGGCCTGGGTGCGGGCCAGCTTGCCCATGATCTCCAGGGCCAGGGGCAAAAAGCCCACCCGTTGGCAGATGTCATAGGCCGCCCGGCGCTGGGGCTCGTCCAGGGCCTGGCCCTCCTTGGCGGCGTAGGCCAGGAAGATGCCCAGGGCCTCCTCCTCGGGGGGCAGGTCCATGGGGATGGGCGGCAGGTTTACGTCGCTCTTACGGGTGGTGGCCAGCAGGCAGGCCTGGGGCAAACAGGCCAGGGCGTTCACCAGGCCGGGGTCCTCCAGGTTGTCCAGGATTACGAGCTTGCGCCCCGGGTTTTCCTGGATGCAACGCAGCACCAGGCCGGTGATGATCTGGTCGTTGGCCTGCTCGGGCAGGGGCCAGCCCAGACCCAGGGCCACCTGGGCCAGGGCCTGGGCCAGGCCCAGGTCGGCCTGTAGCCAGTACACCCCGCCGGGGTAAAGGGCGGCGTGGGTGTAGGCGTATTGCACGGCCATGGCCGTCTTGCCGATGCCCCCCTGGCCGCCCAGGGCCAGGTCGCGGCCGCTGGGGCTCTGCTCCAGGGCGGCCTGCCCGCCGGCTGCCAGGTGGCGCTGGATTTCATCCTGCCAGTGCTGATAGTGGCGCAGCAGGCCGTTGTAGCGGCGGGGCAGGTAGAAGGTCAGGCCAGCCGGGCGGGGCGGCTCCTGATGGGTGGCGGCCTGGCCGGGGTGCAGGCCGTCTTGGCGAGATGAAAGCTCGATGAAGAAGAACCCATAGCCCTGGGGCAGGTCGCCGAACTTGGGGCCGGCCTTGGCGCGCCACTGGTTGTTGAGGTCGCGGCTGAAGGCCCGCAGGTCACGGACTACCTGGGGCCGGGCAAACTCGGCATATTGGTACTGGGCGTGGCAGGCGGCGGCGCCTTCGAGCATCAGGTCCAGGTCTGGGGTCTTGCCCTGGGCCAGGGCCATGATCTGGCCGATGAACTGGGGACGCTTTTCGCAGAGCACGGCCACGGACTCGGGGGCGTCGGTGAAGGCCTGGTGAAAAACGGCCTCGATGTCGTGGTCCAGCTTCCAGGCCTGGACCTGTTTCTTGACCCAAGGCAGGGCCGCCTTGACTACTACTCCCCATGGTTCCATGCCGCCCCCGATCCCATTAGCCATCCGCCGCCATCAACCCACCCTAGGCCATCATCCGCCGCGATTCAATAGGGCGCCTAAAAGCTGCCCTTGTTCCAGGTGGGCTGGCGCTTGTCATGCGGGCCATGGATGGCCCGCCGGGCGCGCAGCGCCCGGAAGGCAGGGCAAAACCACGCTTTTGCCCTGCCGCCAAGCGGCCAAGGCCAAGGATGGCCTTGGCCGCATCAGATTAGAAACTGTCCTCGTTCCAGGTGGGCTGGCGCTTGTTCAAGAAGGCGCTGAAACCCTCGGTGGCGTTGGGGCTGACGCCGGCCAGGGCCATCATCTCCTTGGCGTACTGGTAGGCCTGCCACTCGGTCATCTCCGACTGGGCGTAGAAGACCTGCTTGGACAGGGCGATGGCGTACTTGCTGGACTGGGCGATTTCCTTGGCCCAGGCAAAAGTGTCCTCGGCCAGGGTGGCGTCGGGGAATATCTTGTTGACCAGGCCGAAGCGCTCGGCTTCATCGGCCGAATAGAGCTTGGCGGTCATGAGCATCTCCAGGCACTTCTTCTGGGGCGCGGATGGTGGTCATCATCTTGACCGAGGTGTGGAACAGGCGGCGTATCTCGCCGGCGGGCTGGTTGAGGATTTCGCCGCGGTCATGGCCGGCGCAGAACAGGTCTCCCGCGCCCCGCAGGATGATGACCTTGGCCGCGTGGCGGGCGGCGGCGTCCTCCAGGCAGGCGACGATCTCCTCCTCGCAGGCCCGCGACAGGGCGTTGCGCTTGGCCGGGCGGTTGAGGGTCAAGAGCCCGATCTCGTCTTTTTCCTCGTACAGGATGTGCTGATAGGCCATGACGCTCCCTTTTGTTTGGGGCCTGCTTATTTCTTGCGTAGCGAGCCGGTGCTGTCCACGGCCCGCAGGTTGGCCAGTTCTTGCTCGCTGGGCTCGGGCACCACGCCCACCTGGGGCGATACCTTCAGGTCCCAGCCGGTGTGGTCCCTTATTTCCTCCACCGAGGAGAAGGGGAAATAGGCGTCCAGGTAGAATTCCTTGGTCGCGGGGTCGGGGCGCAGGATGCCCAGCGTGGTGATGATGGCGCTGGGGCCGCCGCCGATGAAGCCGGCGCGCTCTCTAGCGTCGCCGCCGGTCAGGTAGCCCGGCGAGGAGATATAGTCCACGCGCTCGGCGAAGCGTTTCTTCTGGTGGGCGGCCATGACGATGAAGCGCTTGGCCCCCACGGCGATGTCGTTGGCCCCGCCGCTGCCGTTCAAGCGCACCCGGGGCGGGGCGTAGCGGCCGGCCCGCCAGGGCGGCTCGTCCCAGATGCCGGTGGTGTTGACGTTTCCGTGCTTGTCTATCTGGGCGGCGCCGATGATGGCCACGTCGCAGCGGCCGCTGGCCACCAGGAAGCCCAGGGCGTCCAGGGCCCCCGTGAAGCTGGTGGCGTTGGCGCTCAGGCGGGTGCACTCGATGCCCCAGGGCAGGCCGCCCACGGGGGTGGAGCCGAAGACCCCGCCCTCGGTGAAGGCCCGCAGGTTGGGGGCGTGGTTGGCCTTGGCGAAATAGCCGGCCAGCATGCTAAGCCCCACCCCGAAGATGGCCAGCTCGCCGTCCTTCAGCTCGCGGCCGGTGGCGATGGCCATGAATTCCTGGCGGGTGCAGTCCATGGCTAGCGCTCCTGCTCCAGGGCGGCGATTTCGTCCTCGGGCAATACCCACTGGCGGTAGGGGTCCATGAGGAAGGCCGTGGGCGTGGCGGCCAGGCGGGCCATTGTTTCCGGCCCGATCAGAGCCTCATATTCTTGGCGGCCGCGGTAGCTCCGCACGTAGCGCTCCAGGTAGTTGGCGGTGCCCTGCTCGCTGGCCAGCATGTCGTTCATCAGGAGCATGTGCTCCTCGTCGCTGTCGTAGAGACCCACCACCGACTGGGGCCAGGCCGCCCAGGGCCAGTAGACCACGGCTTCCACCACCTCGGAGATG
>JACQYR010000002.1 GCA_016208115.1 Desulfarculus sp. | reverse complement strand
AGCAGGTTGGCGTGGGAGAGCATCACCGCCTTGGGCAGGCCGGTGGTGCCGCTGGAGAAAGGCAACACCGCCAGGGTGGCCTGGGGATCAATACCCAGGGAGAGGTCCGGGCCGGGCGGGCCACCCAGCAGCGAAGCAAAATCCAGGATCCCGGGCGGCACCGGCTGTCCCACGGCCACCTTGAGGCGCGGGCCACCCGCTTGGGGCGGCGCCGCCTCCCGCCACAGCCGGGCCTCGGCCACCAGCCCCTGGGCGCCGCTCAGGGCCAGGGCATGGGTAAGTTCGCTCTGGCCGTAATGGGTGGACAGGGGCACCACCACCGCCCCGGCCTTGAGGATGCCGTAGAAGGCCAGCACATAGGCGGCGCCATTGGGCAGGCACAGGCCCACCCGCTCACCGGGGGCCACCCCGGCGGCGGCCAAGGCCCCGGCCAGGCGCGAGGAGGCCTCATCTAACTCGCCGAAGCTCCAGGCGCGGCCACCGGTCTCGGGCTCGATAAGGGCGGTCTTGTCCGGCCAAGACCGGGCGGCCTGGCGCAGGGGCAGGGTCAGGGAATCGCGGGGAACGCTGACTGGCGGCCGGCGGGACTTCATCGCTTGCCTCTGGCCAAGGCTTGACGCCAACCCTGGAACCTCTCCAGCCAGAGCTCCCGCTCCGGGCGCGGCAGCCCCACCAGCCAAAGGCAGGGCGCATAGACCAGGGAGTAGAGCCCCAGGCCCGCGAAGAGCTCGAACCAGGTGTCCAGGGAGCGCATGGCCAACAGCGGTACCATCAGCAGGGCCGCCAGGAGCGCGGTCAGCAGGGGGCGCCCCAGGCCCTGGACCCAGAAGCGCCATGGGGGCGACTCCAGCAAGCGCGAGCAGGCCCGGGGGACCACCCAGGGCCGTATCAGCAGCAGGCTGCCGGCCAGGGCCAGGGCCATGCCCTCGCCGCCCATGCGGGGTACCAGCACCAGCGAGGCCGGCAGCATCACCCCTATCTCCGCCAGGCCTACCCATCCGCTGATCCGGTGCCGGTTGTGCCCCACCAGGAGCATGTCGCAGGGGCGCAGGGTCAGGTACAGGGTGATGGGGCCTATCAGGAACCAGACCACGCGCGCGCTGGTCTCGAAATCCGGCCCCAGCCACAGATGCATGAAGGGCCGGGCCAGGCAGGCCATGCCCAGCCCCAGGTAGCCGGCCACCAGGCCGGCGTAAAGAGTGCCCCGCAGCCAGAGTTCCCGGCTGGCCACCAGGTCCTGCTTGGCCTTCAGGGCCGCGAAGCGGGGCTGGATCACCCCCACTGAATGGTTTATCAGGGTGGCCTCGTTCTGTATCAGGCGCGCCCCCACCCCGAAGTGGGCCACGTCCAGGCTGGTGCTCCACATGCCGATGAGCACGTTGGGCAATTGGGACCTGGCCCGGTCGCCGATGACCATTAGCATGATGTCGCGGCCAAAGGCCAACAACTGCTTGAACAAGGCCCAGTCCCATACCAGGCGGGGCGGCCCCCCCAGAGGGATCCGGCGCAAGCTCAGGCCCACGACCAGGGCCGCCCCCAGGGACAGGATGGCCAGGTGGATGGCCGACATGGTCCTCACGCCGCCAAAAAGAAGAAAAAAGTAGAGCACCGCCCCGAAACGCAGCAGGGCCACGGCCATGTCCACCGAGCGCACCAGGTGGTGACACTCCCGGGCCAAGAGGAGCCCCTCAAAGGCCCGCGCCGGAAAAACCAAGGCCGTGGCCAACCCCACCAGCAAGAGCGACCACTGGGCGTCGCGCTGCAACTCACCGCAGATGCCGAACAGGCTGGGCGCGGCCCAGGCCAGGGCCGCGAAGCCGGCCAGGGCCGCCAGGGACACGAAAAGATAAAAGGTCAGGGCGACGCATTGGGTCTGGCGGGCGGCGGGCAGATCACCCTGGGCCAGTTGCATGGCCGTGAAGCGGGTCAGGGCCGAGCTGACCCCCAGGTCCAGCAGGCCGAACAGGGCCGTGATGCTTATCACCAACAGCCACACGCCGTAGCCGGACTGCCCCAGGTGGGCCACCATGAAGGGGGTGAGCACCAACGCCAGGAGGTGGTTCAGGGCGATGCCCAGCCAGGTTACCGCGGCGTTGCGCAGGATCAAGTTCTGCCCTCGGTGTGTACGTGGCCCGCCGAGGCCCCAAGCTCCCGCCCGGAGCTGGCCTTGCCCTTGGATATCGCGGCCCCAGCCCAAGCTACACCCAATTAGCCTAAAAAACATCGGGGAATTTCCTCGCAGTCCCCCGTTTTTTAACCTGTATTGGGCCATGAACACCCCCAGCCTTCCCGCCCGCCCGGTGGCGCCTGGCACCATGATAACCGGCGTTAACAAATGTCCCTCCACGTGCGTTAACGTTAATTGGTTCGCCGCCGCTTAACATTAGCCCAAGCGGGCCTGTCCACATTTTTGTTATTGTAATAAGCTAGTTGGACAATAAAACCCCCTTGAGGACGGGCTGGCACATCGCTTGCTCAAGGCTGGGGAAAAAGGTGTGTTCAATCCGCGTGACGCGACATCAGGCAAGGGAAGGAGGGCGCTGTTGCTGGCAACCAAGGCACTGACACGAGCGATCTTCTTGGCGGTCGCGCTGGGGGCGCTGCTCCTGGCCAGCCTGGCCCTGGCCTCGGCGCCGCCGGCGCCGGGCTCGGCCGCCCAGACCAGCAGGCCCGCCCCCCATTGGGTGACGGCGGACCACGGCAAGTTCGAGGCGCTCAAGCAGGAGTTCAAGAGCGGACCCGAGGTGACCAAGGCCTGCCTAAGCTGCCACAACGAGGCCGGCGCCCAGGTCATGAAGACCATCCACTGGACCTGGCTGAGCCCCGACGCCCCGCCCGAGGCCAAGCTGGGCAAGGGCGGCCTGGTGGTCAACAACTTCTGCATCGCCATGCCCTCCAACGAGCCGCGCTGCACCTCCTGCCACGCGGGCTACGGTTGGAAGGACAAGAACTTCGACTTCAGCAAGCAGGAGAACATTGACTGTGCCACACCACCGTGGCCCACCAGGTCTCGGGCCGGGCCTACAAGACCCCGGCGGCCACCCAGCGCGTCTCCCTGCTCAAGGACGACCAGATCTCGCGCATCACCTGCGAGAGCTGCCACTCGGACAAGCCCCACGCCGAGGGCTCCAAGGCCAACGACCACACCGACAAGGTGGCCTGCCAGACCTGCCACATCCCGGCCTTCGCCCGCGCCCTGCCCACCAAGATGCGCTGGGACTGGAGCAGCGCCGGTCAGAAGGACGCCGAGGGCAAGCCTCTGAAGAAGAAGGGTCCCCTGGGACCGCTGGCCTACGACGGCATGAAGGGCGACTTCACCTGGGCCAAGGACGTCAAGCCCCAGTACCAGTGGTTCAACGGCTCCATGACCAACGTCATGGCCTACACCAAGATTGACCCCAGCCAGCCCGTGACCCTGGCCCAAGCCGAGGGCTCGCCCAGCGAGGCAGGCGCCCGTATCTATCCCTTCAAGCTGCACACCGGCCGCCAGCCCTACGACAAGGTCAACAACACCCTGGTGGTGCCCAAGCTCTTTGGCCCCCCGGGCAGCGGGGCCTACTGGGGCGACTACGACTGGAACAAGGCCATAGGCGCGGGCATGGCCTACGTGAACCTGCCCTACAGCGGCCAGTACGACTGGCTGGAGACCAAGTACTACTTCCAGATCTCGCACATGGTGGCCCCCAAGGAAAAGGCCGTGTCCTGCCAGGAGTGCCACACCCAGCAAAGCCGCCTCAACGGCATCGGCGGCGTGTACATGCCGGGCCGCGACTTCAACCGGCCCCTGAACTACCTGGGCTGGGGCGCCGCCGCCGCCGCGCTGTTGGGTGTGTTCCTGCACGGCCTGGGCCGCGCGGTGGCCCGGCGCAAGAATGGCAACCAGGGCCAGCAGGACTAAGGGAGGAAGGCGATCATGAGCAACAACGGCGGCAAGGCCATCTACCTCTACACCCGCTTCGAGCGCTTCTGGCACTGGGCCCAGTCGGCCCTGATAATCACCCTGGCCTTCACCGGCCTGGAGATCCACGGCTCCTACACCGTCCTGGGCTTCAAGCAGGCCGTGGAGGTGCACAACTTCTGCGCCTGGACCTGGCTGGTGCTGCACGCCTTCGTGCTGTTCTGGATGGCGGTGACCGGCGAGTGGCGCCAGTACATCCCCACCACCAAGCGGCTGATTGACGTGGCGCTCTACTACCTGGTCGGCATCTTCCAGGGCAAGCCCCACCCGGTGCCCAAGAGCGAGCGCGCCAAGCACAACCCCCTGCAAAGGATGACCTACCTGAGCATCGCCCTGGTGCTCATCCCCTTGCAGATGGCCACGGGCTTTCTCTACTACTACTACAACTCCTGGCCCCAGTGGGCCTGGACCAGCACCTTGAACCTCAACGCCGTGGCCTTCATCCACACCGCGGGCATGTTCGGGTTCCTGGCCTTTTTGGTGGTGCACGTGTACATGACCACCACCGGCCACACCCTGGCCTGCCATCTCAAGGCCATGTGCACCGGCTGGGAGGAGTTGCCCCACCAGGCCAAGGCCGGCGAATAGGCTCCCCGACCCGACCCGTCCCTAACCCTCGCGCGTCCCCGGGAATCCCACCCCCCGGGGACGCGCCTTTTTTCTGCCGCGCCCGCTTGCCTCGAAGCAGCCTCTGGCGCTATACTATTAATAATGATTGTCAGCAGGCCACGCGACCCACGTGGGTTGAGGGCCTATGCAAAAGACCAACGCAGACAAGGGAGCAGTTGATGGCCTACATCGAGTGGCAGCCGGAATTCAGCGTGGGCATACCCAGCATAGACCAGCAGCACCAGCAACTGGTCAAGATGATCAACGAGCTATACACGGCCATGCACGGCGGCCAGGGCCAGGCCGCCCTGGGCAAGGTGCTTAACGGACTGGCCCAGTACTGCGTCAGCCATTTCGCCAACGAGGAACGCCTGATGACCCAGCACGGCTACCCTGACCTGGCGGCCCACAAGGAAATCCACGCCAAGATGACCGCCAAGGTCAACGGCCTGATGCAAGACCTCAAATCCGGCAAGGCCCAGATGTCGCTGAGCGTGGCCACCTTCCTCAAGGACTGGCTGACCAAGCACATCCAGCAGACCGACATGAAATACAGCCCCTTCCTCAAGGGCAAAGGCGTGAGCTAGGGGCACGCCCGTTCACCCCGCAAAAAGACCTCGGGGCCTTTACCGCGCGCGATCAAGGCCCCGAGGTTTTTCCGGTTGGGCGTGAAGGCCTAGAAGGCCTCCTCGGGAATCTCCAGGGCCGAGAGGTCTTCCTGCAACAGGGCCTGGTAGCGTCCGAAGACGTTGGTCAGGATGTTGCGGCAGAAGAACTTGGCGCTAGCGATCTTGCCGCGGTAGAAGACGCCGTCGGCCGAGCCCGGGTCCACGCCGGCCAGCCTGGCGCGGGCCACCAGGCCCTGCTCCAGCATCAGCTTGGCCAGGATCACCTCGGCGAAGCAGTCCAGGAAGCGGGTGGCATACATGGGCACCAGGGAGATGCGCCCCTCCTTGAAGTAGCCCGTGAAGCGCATGGCGAAATCACCCACCACCTTGGTAGCCTTCTCCAGCAGGCCGAAGTCGGCCGCGAAGTCGGCGTCCTGGGCGTTGGCCTTGGCCAGGCCGATCAACTCGGCCAGCACGCCCTGGAATATCTTGCCGCCGGCCATGGGCAGCTTGCGCCCCACCAGGTCCAGGGCCTGGATGTAGTTGGTGCCCTCCCAGATGGAGAGAATCTTGATGTCGCGGGCGTTCTGCTCCACCGGGAAGTCGCTGCAATAACCCGAGCCGCCCAGCACCTGGATGGCGTCGCGGGTGAGCTGGTAGCCCAGATCGGTGTTGTAGGCCTTGACCAGCGGAGTCAGAAGCTCCACCCGGCCGGAGGCCACCTGGCGGACCTCGGGGTCGGGGTCGTGGCTGGCCACGTCCTCGTTGAACAGCAGGAAGGCCAGGAGCGCGCGCATGGCCTCGGTGCCGGATTTAAGGTTCATGAGCATGCGGCGCACGTCCTCGTGCTGGATGATGGGCACCGCCGCCCCGTGGCGGTTGGCCAGGGGCGCGCCCTGGATGCGCTCCTTGGCATAGGCGCGGGCGGTGTCATAGGCGCTGGTGGCGATGCCGGTGGACTGGATGCCGCAGCCGATGCGGGCGCCGTTCATCATCTGGAACATCTTGGCCATGCCGCTATGGGGCTCGCCCAAGAGGATGCCCCGGCACTGGCCCTTCTCGCCGAAGTTGAGCGAGCAGGTGCTGGAGCCGTGGATGCCCATCTTGTGCTCGATGCCGGTGCAGAAGACGTCGTTGGGCTGGCCCAGGGAGCCGTCCTCGTTGACCCAAATCTTGGGCACGATGAACAGGCTGATGCCCTTGGTGCCGGCCGGACCGCCCTCGATGCGCGCCAGCACCAGGTGGATGATGTTCTCGGTCAGGTCGTGCTCGCCGCAGGTGATGAAGCGCTTGGTGCCCTCGATCTTGTAGACGCGGGGGTCGCCGGCTTGGGGGTCGGGCACGGCCTTGGTACGTAAAGCGCCCACGTCCGAGCCGGCGTCGTTCTCGGTCAGGCACATGGTGCCGCCCCAGCGGCCGGTGTACATGCCCTCCACGAACAGGGCCTTGTCCCCGTCGGTGCCAAAGGTCTCGATGAGGTGGCCGGCGCCGATGCACAGGCCCGGGTAGCTCATCACGGCCATGTTGGCGCTGTTGAATATCTCGTTGACCAGGCCGCTGACCACCACCGGCAGGCCCTGGCCGCCGAACTCGGGGCTTTGGCCCGCCGCCGGCCAGCCGTTTTCGGTCAGGACCTTCCAGCAGTCCTTCCAACTGTCGGGGGTGGTCACCACGCCGTCGGCATAAGAGCAGCCGATGCGGTCGCCGTCTTGCAGGCCCGGGCCAAGAACCTCGCGCCCCACCTTGAGGGCCTCCTCGACTATCATGCCCAGGTCTTCCACGCTGAAGTCCTGGAACTTTTCGTACTTGAGCAGACGCTCCACGCCCAGGTGCTCGAAGAGCACGAATTTGGTGTCGCGGCCGTCGCGGCGGAAATGGTTAACGCCCATGATTGTCTCCAACTGGCTGGGGTGGGTGGGGCCGGCCGGCCATGGGGGGCGGCGGACGGCGGGTGGCGTATACTTGGACTATACGTATATCCAAGCTATACGCAACTGTCTCAACATTATATATACATTGCCTAAGATTGCAATATATCATGGCGTGGCCTACGCATTTTAGGTATGCTTTCCTTAATCAGACCACCCCAGCCGGAGGGCGCAAGCCATGGCCTTGAAGACTGGTGAGCAATACCTGGCCTCCCTGGATAACCTCAACCTCTCGGCCCACATCCTAGGCCGCCCCGCCGGCCAGTTGGCCGGGCACGGCCTGGTGGCGCCCTCCCGCCGGGCGGTGGCCTACACCTACGACGCCGCCCACGACCCAAGCTCCCGCGAATTGTTCCGGGTAGTATCGCCGCTATGCGGCCAGGAGGTCAACCGCTTCACCCATCTGCACCAAAGCGCCCAGGACCTGGTGAACAAAGTCAAGATGCAGCGCCACTGCGGGGCCGCCACGGGCTGCTGCTTCCAACGCTGCGTGGGCCTAGACGCGGCCAACGCCGCGTTCAGTACCACCTTCGAGTGCGACCAGCGCCACGGCACGGAATACCACGCCCGCTTCCGCGACTACTGGGCCTGGGTGCAGAAAGAAGATCTGGTGGTGGACGGGGCCATGACCGACCCCAAGGGCGACCGGGGCAAGAGGCCCTCGGCCCAGGTAGACCCAGACCTCTTTTTGCGGGTCAAGGAGCGCCGGGAGGGCGGCGTGGTCATCAGCGGGGCCAAGCTGCACCAGACCGGCATGCTCAACTCCCACGAGATACTGGTCATGCCCACCATGACCATGCGCCCTGGCGAGGAGGCCTGGGCCGTCTGCTGCGCGGTGCCGGTAAACGCGCCGGGGGTGCGCTTCATCTACGGCCGCCAGGCCAGCGACACCCGCAAGCTGGAGCCCGACACCCTGGACGTGGGCAATCCCCTCTTCGGCGGCCAGGAGGTGATGACCGTCTTCGAGGACGTCTTCGTGCCGGCCGAGCGCGTCTTCCTGGACGGCGAGGTGGACTTTAGCGGCGTGCTGGTGGAGCGCTTCGCCTCCTACCACCGCCAGAGCTACGGCGGGTGCAAGGTGGGGGTGGGCGACGTGCTCATCGGCGCCACGGCCTTGATGGCGGCCATGAACGGCGTGGACAAGGCCAGCCACATCCGCGAGAAGCTCATCGAGATGAACCATCTCAACGAGACGCTCTACGCCTGCGGCCTGGCCTGCTCCCACGAGGGCCAGGCCACGGCGGCGGGCAACTTTCAGGTCAACCTGCTGTTGGCCAACGTCTGCAAGCTCAACGTCACCCGCCTGCCCTACGAGATCGCCCGCCTGGCCACCGACATCGCCGGCGGCCTCTTGGGCACCCTGCCCTCGGCGGCCGACCTGAACGACCCGGTCACCCGGCCCTATCTGCTCAAGTACCTGGCGGCCAACCCGGCCTTTTCGGTCGTTGACCGCATCAAGGTGCTCAGGCTCATCGAGAACCTCACCACCGGGGCCGGGGCCGTGGGCTATCTGATAGAGTCCATGCACGGGGCCGGCCCGCCGGCGGCCCAGCGCATCATGATCGAGCGCCAGGCCGGGATGGAGGGCAAGATGGCGGCGGTCAAGCGCTTGCTGAGCATCGCCTGAGCAAATCAAAACGGGCGGGGGTCGAGTGCCTCGACTCCCAATGCGGGTCGAGCGGCGCTCTCCCCTGACCGACCCCGGCGGCTCCCGTACAGACCTTGTTGAACATACAAGGGCGCGCTTAATCCCCGCCCGGATTTCATCTCGGTGACCTGTCAACGGGAGCCGGCAAGACCGGTCAGGGATCAACGCCCCCCGACCCGTTGATGCCCGGCCGGGCACCGGCCCGACCCGTTTATGCCCGCCGCGGCTCGCGGCCGACCCGTTTATGCCCGCCCGGGCACCGGGCCCCGTCGCCGCTGGTGGCCCTGGATGAGGCCGCGCATGATCTCCACCTGCCCCTTGAGGTGCAGGGCCTGGGCGCTCATCTGCTCGCTGGCCGATGCCGACTCCTCGGCGTTGGCGGCGCTCTGCTGGGTGCCCTGACTTATGAGGCCGATGGCCGAGCCCACCTGCTCGATGTCGCTGAGCTGGCCCTGGCTGGCGGCGGCGATCTCGCCCACCAGCACGGTGACGGCCCGCACGTCGGTGGCCACCTTGGCGTAGAGCTGGTCGGTTTCCTCCACCACGCCCGAGCCCGCCTTGATCTTATGCAGGATGTCCTCCACCAGGGCGTGGGTGTTGCGGCTGGCCTCGGCCGAGCGCATGGCCAGGTTGCGCACCTCCTCGGCCACCACGGCAAACCCCGCCCCCGCCTCGCCGGCCCGGGCCGCCTCCACGGCGGCGTTAAGGGCCAGCAGGTTTATCTGAAAGGCGATGGCGTCTATGGTCTGCACCACCTTGACCACGTTGTCGCCGGCTGCCGTGGTCTCACGCATGGACAAGATCAAGGCCTTCATGGACTGGTTGGCGCCTTGCAGGTTGGCGGTGCCCTGGCGGCTGTGCTGGTCGGCCTCCTGGGCGCTGTGCGAATTCTGCTGAGCGCGGCCGGTGGTCTCGGCCAGGGCGGCGCTGATCTGCTCCAGGGAGCCGGCCTGGGAGCTGGCGCTGTCAGCCAGGGACTGGCTGGCGGCGCTGACCTGGCCGGCGGCGGCGGTCATCTGCTGGGACATGTCGTCCAGTTCGCTGATGGCCCGGTTGATGGGCCGGGCCAGGCGGTGGGCGAATAGCCAGGCCCCGGGCACGGTCAGCAGCACGCAGACCAGGGCGGCCAGGGCCAGGAGCTTTATCATTTGCCAGGCGTTGCGCTGGGCGGCCTCCTTGGAGTACAGGCAGGCCAAGGCCCCCAGGGCCTTCCCCTCCTGGCCCAGGGGCAGCACCCCCTGGTAATAGCCCGCGCCCTCCACCGCCACCTCGCCCATCTCCGGCGCCCCGGAGGCGGCGCCAGCGGCCTGGGGTGGCTGCTTGTAGCCCGGCAGGGTGCCCACGCTATAGCCCTCGCTGGTGAAGACGTTGACCTGGGTGCCGGCCAGGCGGGAGAGGCGCTCCACTAGGGGCTGGTCCAGGCGGGTGAGCGCCACCACCAGACCCAGTTGCTTGTCTTCCATGGCGTCGGTCTGGCGGTTGTAGACCTTTCCCATGATGGGCACCTGGGCGCTCTGGCACAGGAAGGCGCCCTCGCGCGTCAGGCCGCCGCCGGCAGTGCTGGCCACCTGGCCGGGGTATTGGGTGGCGAACTCGGCGGGCGGCTGGGGGCTGGCCTCCCAGGTGTCCAGGGCCAGGTCCTCGCCGGGCTTGAGTAGCCTGGCGCGGCGCTCAAAGTTGGGGAAGGCGTGGGTGTAGCCCACGAGCAGGCCCCCGGGCTCTTTGACCGCGTAGGCCATGAGCTCGCCGCCAACGCCGTAGATGGCCACCTTCCAGAGGGCGTTGGCCTCGGCCACGGCGCGCATGGCCTCGGCCATCTCGCCGTAGGTGGAGCGCACCTCCGGCTCCTTGCTCTTGGCGCCGTACTCGGCCACGTACTTGACGTTCACCGCCATCTTCTCGGCGCCGGCCACCTGGGCGGCCCCGCCGGCCAGCCGGGCCTGGCCGGCCTTCAGCTCCTCCTGGATCAACTGAAAGGACTTGCCTATCAGCTCGCTGGCGGCCTCGCGGCTCTGGCTGAGAATGATGTAGTAGGCCACCGCCGTGGACACGCCCATAAGCACCGCCACCAAGAGCAGGGCCATGAGCATAAGCCTGGTGCGCAGATTCATCGCCTGGTCTCTCCCCAGACCCGCGCCGCGCTCCGCGCCCGGGCCGCCGCCCTGGCAGCCCTGCACCTACGGATGGGGCAGGCCGTTTCCCCGCGCCCGGGAGGGGCCGGCACGCGGGGCAGGCGGCCGGCCCGCCCCGAGGCGCCGGGGCGTGGTCGTGAGGGGGGATAAGGTCGCGGTCAGGAGGGCGCGGCCTGCTCCCCCCTTGGGCAGGCGCGCGCCCCCTCGTGGGCGCCGGGTCCCGGGGCCGGGGCCAGCGCTCACTGCCCCGCTGGGGCCTACAGCCCCAGGTAGGTCTTGCGGATCACCTCGTCCTGCAGAACCCCGAGGTGATCGAGGCCTATCTGGGCAAGGGAGGCGTCTAAGTGCTGCTAGAGGTCAACAACCTGACGGTCTGCTACGACAAGGCCATGATATTGAACGGCATCTCCCTCAAGGTGGACACTGGCGAACTGGTGAGCCTGGTGGGACCCAACGGCGCGGGCAAGACCACGGTGCTGCGCGCCATCACCGGCCTGGTGGCCTGGGAAAAGCGCATGAAGCGCGGCACCACCGGCGGCGAGGTCACCATGGAGGGCGAGGTGCTCTTTGAGGGCAAGCCCATAGGGCAGACGCCGGCCCACGAGATCGTGCGCCTGGGCCTGGTGCACTGCCCGGAGCGGCGCCGTCCTTTTCGCGAGATGAGCGTGCAGGACAACCTCATGGCCGGGGCCTATCTCTTCGGCGGCAAGGGCCAGGTGCAGGCCGACCTGGACAAGGTGTTCCAGCTTTTCCCGGTGCTGGCCAAGCGCCTGGGCCAGGTCTCGGGTACCCTGTCGGGCGGCGAGCAGCAGATGCTGGCCGTGGGCCGGGCCCTGATGTCGCGGCCCAAGCTCCTGTGCATTGACGAGCCTTCCACCGGCCTGGCGCCCCTGATGCGTCAGGAGGTCTTCAACAAGATCGTGGAAATCCGCCGCACCGGCGTGACCATCCTCCTGGTGGAACAGGAGGTGGCCTCGGTTTTCAACTTGACTGACCGCAACTACGTGCTCTCCTCGGGGCGCATCATCGCCCAGGGCAAGGGCGACGACTTGCTGCAGGACGAGGTGATCCGCAAGACCTACCTGGGGCTGTAGGCCCCAGCGGGGCAGTGAGCGCTGGCCCCGGCCCCGGGACCCGGCG
>JACQYR010000028.1 GCA_016208115.1 Desulfarculus sp. | reverse complement strand
TGGTGACCGGGTTTCTGATCTCGTGGGCGATGGCCCGGGCCAGGCGGTCCAGGCTGGCCAGCTTCTCCTGCACCAGGCGCCGGCTGTGGTGCAAGAGCACGCTCTCCCGGCGCAAGAGTTCCTCCTTCTCGCGGTAGTAGTCAATGCGCCGCCTCAGCTCGCGGGGCGAGACGCGCAGGCTGGTGAGCATCTGGGCGTAGACCGCCGACAGGGCTTTCGCCTCCTGGGAGGTGAACAGGGGGAAGCGCCCCAGGGCCACCGCCGCCGAGGCCGCGCCGATGGAGCCGGCCAGGGTGTTCTCCAGCAGGCGGTAAAGCTCGGCCAACTGGGTGACCGTCACCTTTTGCAGGCCCTCCAGGCCCAGATCCTTGAGGGCCTGCTCCCTGATGGCCTGCACCCGCTCCGGGGCCAGGTAGTCCAGCAGTATCTTCTCGAAGCCCTCCAGCTTGCCGGCCAGGTCAATGAAGGCCTCGCCCGCGGGTGGGGGGGCGGGGCCGGTGGTCAGGCGGCCGGTCCACTCCCCGGCCAGGCGCTCTTCCTCCTGGCCCTGCCTGAAGACCAGTGAGCCGGCCACGTACAGGCCCACGTTGGCCAACAGCGACCAGAAGACGGTGTTGCTCAGGGGGTCGAAGGCCTGCACGCCCATGAGGTGCTGGGGGGCCAGCAGCCCGATGTCCCAGGGGCCTCGGTGGATCAAGGAGCCGCTGACCCAGCCGGCCCGGGCGAACAGGGGCACCAGGGCGCTGTAAACCCACACGGCGAAGCCCGCCGAAAGCCCCAGAAAGGCCCCGGCCTGGTTGCCCCGGCGCCAGTAGAGACCGCCCAGTATGGCCGGCGCCAGTTGCAGAATGGCCGCGAAGGATAGGATGCCCATGTCCACCAGGATGCTGGTCCAGCACACCTCCTGCTGGAACCAGTAGCCCAGGGCCACCACCCCGGCCGCGGCCAGCCAGCGCAGGCCCAACAGCCTTCGCCGCAGAAAGGCCAGCCTGGGCCAGGCCTGCAACAAAGGCAGGGCCAGGTGGTTGACGGTCATGGTGGCCAGGGTCATGGTGGAGACCATGACCATGGCCGTGGCCGCCGAGAACCCGCCCAGAAAGACCAGCAAGGACAGCCAGCCGGCCCCGTGCTCCAGGGGCAACCGCAGCACGAAGGTGTCGGCCTCGCTGCGCGGGTAGCCATGCAAAAGACCGGACATGGCCATGGGCACCACGAAGAGATTGATGAGCACCATGTACAACGGGAACACCCACATGGCCGTGGCCACGTGGCGCTCATCGAAGTTCTCCACCACCGCCACGTGAAACTGCCGGGGCAAGAACAACACCGCCGACATTGAGAGCACCAGGTAGCTGAGCCACTCCATGTAGGCCGTCTGGCTGTAGGTGCCGGTTTCCATCATGCGGGCCAGGTGGGGCTGGCTCATGAAGCGCTCTATCAAGTCCGCCAGGCCGTCGTGCAGCCAGTAGGTGACGAAGACCCCCGCGGCCAGGAAGGCCAAGAGCTTCACCACGCACTCCACGGCCACGGCCATGACCATGCCCTGGTGGCGCTCGGTGGGGTCCAGGCGGCGGGCGCCGAAGACGATGGTGAAGACGATCATCAGGCCGGCGATGACGGCCCCCAGGTGCTCGCCCACCGCCGCCGGCCCATAGTGCCCGAAGCGGTAGAGGAAGGTGTCGGCGCGGGGGTCGGTGAGAATCTTGAAAGTGAGCACCAGGGCCTTGAGTTGCAGGGCGATGTAGGGGGTGACGCCTACCAGGATCACCAGGGTGGCCAGGGCGCCCAAGAGGCGCGAGCGGCCGTAGCGCAGGGAGATCAAGTCGGCCACGCTGGTGATGCGGTAGCGCTCCTTGAGGCGCACCAGCTTGCGCAGAATCGCCCACCAACCCAGGATGCCCACCGTGGGCCCCAGGTACACCGCCAGGAAGATCATGCCCGAGCTGGCCGCCTTGCCCACGCTGCCGTAGTAGGTCCAGGCGGTGCAGTACACGGCCAGGGACAGGGAGTAGACCAGGGGATGATTGCTGGGGTTCTTGCCCTGGGCGGCCCGGCGCTCCACGTAGAGGGCCACGGCGAACAACAGCCCCATGTACAGGGCCATGGCCAAGAGCACCGTGAACGGGCTAAAGATCAAGCTCGTCCTCCCCGGCCAGGTCCTCCTCCGGGCCGGGGCCGCGCCCCAGGCCCCAGGCCATCAGCCCCAGAATAACGGCCAGCAACAGCCAGCAGACCAGGTGGTAGGGGAACAGGAAGGAGATGGCGCGAAAGGAGGGATCGGACCAGAAGGGCCAACTAAACAGGGCCAGCCACAGGCCAAAAATCAGCCCGCGCAAGGCAGGTTCGCGCAAGAGCCGCCGCAGGCGCCGCATATACCCCACCCCTGGCTTGGACGGGCAGGCTCGCGGGGCGGCCCGCCGGGCCGGCTGGAGGGCGGATTCACTCACCCCGCTAGCTATAGCATACCATCACCTGGGATGTTGCGGAGGCCCGGCCTAGCGCCTCTGCTGCTGGCGCAGGCGGTTGACGTTGTTGATCTGGTCGCGGTACTCCACGCTGAAGGCGTGGCTGCCGTCGCCCCGGGCCACGAAGTGGAGGTAGTCCACGGGCGCGGGGTTGACCGCCGCCGCCAGGCTGGCCCGGCCCGGCGAGCAGATGGGGCCGGGCGGCAGGCCCTCGCGGGTGTAGGTGTTGTAGGGGTGGTCCTGCTCCAGGTGGGCGCGGGTCAAGGGACCGCTCAGGCCCGGCAGGCCGTAGATCACCGTGGGGTCGGCCTGGAGCTTCATGCCCCGCTTGAGGCGGTTGTGGTACACGGCGCTGACCAGGGG
>JACQYR010000001.1:52784-53921 GCA_016208115.1 Desulfarculus sp. | reverse complement strand
ATATACTGATGGAGCCAGAAAGCCGTTGTGGACACCGGAGCACTCTCTTGTTGCCGCAGGATAGCTGTCCGAAGAATGGGGACCACCTCAGGAGATGACGTAAAACCTGCCTAGCATTGCGGGGTGGTACGCGCCTTTAACCCTGGTCATACGGGAGGTCTCCATGAAGCCCAGCAATTGGATCGGGGGACTGCTCGTGGCGGCCTGCCTGTTGACGGCGAATCCGGCCTGGGCGCAACCGCCGGCCTTTGAGCATTACAACCAAGGCGTGCAACTGGCGGCCCAGGGCCGGCTGGCCGAGGCCAAGGCCGCCTTTGACCAGGCCCTGCGCCTGGACCCGCACGCCCTGCCGGTGCTGCGCTGCCAGGCGGTGCTGGCCGATGTGGGCAAGCGGATCAAGCAGCAGACCGCCGTGCACCTGTTCCGCGCCTTCCTGGCCTTCAATCGCCACAAGCCCGACGAGGCCATTCAAGAGCTGAACCAGGCGGCCCAAATGGACCCCAATTACGCCCTGACCTATTCACACCGCGCCGATGCCTATCGCGACAAGCGGCAGATCAAGGAGGCCCTGGCTGATTACGACAAGGCCCTGGCCCTGGACCCCAAGTTCGCGGTGGCCTATGTCAATCGCGCCAACCTGCGGGGCGCGCAAGGCCAGCTCGATCTGGCCGTGGCCGACTTCAGCCGGGCTCTGGCCTTGGAACCACGCAATGTGCCCGCCTATTACGGCCGGGGCAACGCCCTGGGCCAGCAGGGCCGCCATCAGCAGGCCATCGCCGATTACGATGCCCTCCTGGCCATCAACCCCGCCTTTCCCCATGCCTACGTCAAGAAGGGCCTGGCCTGGGAGGCCCTGAAGCGGCCCCAGGAGGCCCTGGCCGCCTACAAGGCCTATTTGCAGAAGCTTGATCTACGACGCCAGGACCCCCAGCAGGTCAAGTGGGTGCAGGACAAGGTGAAGTCGTTGGAAAAGTAGGCCAACGGCGGCGGGCCCAGGCGCTGCCAGCGCCGGAAGGCGGGTTACGCTACGCTAACCCGCCCAACGGCCCTGATCGCCAAGGGCATGGACCGCCCGGAGGACGGCCTGGCCAAGCTGAAGTAGACGAGCGATAAAGCGAGAGCATCACGGCCCCACCG
>JACQYR010000001.1:48029-52768 GCA_016208115.1 Desulfarculus sp. | reverse complement strand
CCGGGTTTTTGTGCGCGTGGGGCAGGGAGGAAAATAATCAGGGAAGGGTTGGGTGTGCTATGATGGATATTACCTGACAGGTTAGGCCATCAAGAGTTGGTGGTATATGGTAACCAGAAGGTGTTACTTTAGTGCTTACTAAATGTGATATAGGCAGAGCCGTCACGAGAAAACTAGGAAAGTAGTAGCATCAAGTCATATCACCAATATTAAATGAGGTCAATAATGACGCTATTGGTCGGGATGAATATAGGTGACTACGGGATCATTGCTGCCGATAAAAAGGAGGTAGTTGTTTCTCAAGGCATAATTGCTGCATGTCGCGATGATGTAAATAAAATAGTTCAGACAGATATGGGGCTAATTACCGGCAGTGGATATGCTCCTTTGCTCAACAAAGTTAAGCAAGAAGTGGCGCGCACAAGGATAAATCATACAGATCAACTCATTGGTATAATGCAGGCACAGCGGGCGCTTGCTGAGGTTTCATTGAATAACAACCCCAATCCGGACATCTTTTTAGAAAACACTGGTTGGCTATATTCCTATTGGACTCGAAGTGATACTGGAATTCGCGTACTTCGTATAGCATTTAATCATCCTTCTCTTGTTACTGACAAGGTGTATTGCATCGGGAAAAACACAGCTCAGCTAGTTTTCCCTTGGGATGTATCGAAAGACGATGGAGACTTGATACAAAGCCGCATTAACAGTGAATTGGTAATCCATGACAATTCGGACGGGATAAACGAGAGTATCAGGCACAATTTAGGGCTTGTGCTTTCGGCTACGTATGAGGTTTCTAGGCTCAGTGAAACAGTTTCTAAAACATGTGATATTGGCTTGATAACAATAGATGGTGATTTATTAATTGCCAATAATGTGTGTATTGATGACCAAGATATAACCTTTACGAAGTTGCCTATCATTAGCTCCTGTTAGCCTTTCGGTTGTAACTTTTTGCCGGTCCCCCACCCGTCAAAACAATATCTGCAATAAGAAGAAGCCAGTCGCGGGTGGCCCGGACAACTTGTTGTCCGGGTGCCGAAGGCACAAGAGGTCATTCCCCCCCCATGCCTGCCATAGGCCTCCAGGTATTAGTTAGCCCTGCGAAAAACCTCTTGTCGCTGCGCGACCTGGACAATAAATTGTCCAGGCCACCCAAGACAACCGCGGGTGGCCCGGACAGCTTGTTGTCCGGGTGCCGAAGGCACAAGAGGTTCTTCGGCCAGCGTGGTGGCCATAGGCATGTGGTTTTTCAAAGCCTTGCTAAAAACCTCTTGTCGCTGCGCGACCTGGACAATAAATTGTCCAGGCCACCCAAGACAACCGCCCAGGCCAACATCACCTTTCCCCCACCTCTTGATCTTCTTCTTCCTCCCGTTCCCCCCGCCCCTTGCCTTCCGCCCCTCCAAACCCTATCATTGAGCTAGGCCACCCGCCCCGGGTGGCGCTGCCATGATTCCACCCCGGAGGGCGTCATGCCAAAGATTCCAGCCATATGCGACAAGTGCGGCGACGTTTGCCGCTCCAGCGTGTTCATCAGCGACGAGACCATCCACATCCACCACGAGGACGCCGGCCCCTGCGCCTGCGGGGGCACCTACCAGTTCCTGGACGGCACCTACGTACACCTGGGCGGCCCCATCAACCTGTGCAACGCCAGCCCCCAGGCCATTGCCCGCTTCAAGGCGGCCGCAGCCCGGCTGGCCAGCGCGCTCTAAAGCCAGGGCGCGGGCCAGCCCCCGTTGACCGGCCCGCGCCCGCGCCTTTCTACTGCGCCACCAATTCCACGCGGCGGTTCTTGGACCGGCCCTCCTCGGCCTGGTTGGTGGCCACCGGCGCCAGGGGACCCACGCCCTTGGGGGTCAGCCGGGCGGCGGCGATGCCATGCCGGCTGGCCAGGGCCTTGACCGTGGCCTCGGCCCGGCGCTGGCTCAGGTCGAGGTTGTAGCCCAGGGCGCCCACGTTGTCGGTGTGCCCCACCAGATACACCTTGAGCGCCGGCTGGGCCTGCAAGAGCCTGGCGATCTCCTGTAGGGCCTCGCCCGACTCGGGCTTCACCTCGGCTTTGTCATGGTCAAAATAGATGCCATACACCGCCACGCTGCCCTTTGAGGCTATGTCCTTGGCCATGGCCTCGGCGTCCACCTTGACCATGCCCGTGGCCATGGGCTTGGTCTCGATGATCTGCAACAGGGTTATGGGGTGGTTGTAGGTCTCCTTGAAGTTGTTGATGCCGCAGACCGCCGTGTAGACCATGAGGTACACGTCGCCCTGGGGCCGGCTCAGCTTGGCTGTGAGGAACTGCTGGTCGCGGGGGAACTCCAGGGCGTACTCGCTGATCTGGCCGCTGTTCTTGAGCTTGGCCTCCAGGGGGTAGAGGTAGGCGGCCAGGCGCTGTCCGCACTGCTCGTAACCGCACTGATAGAGCACCTGGAACTCGGCCTGGGCCAGGGCGTCTTGATAATTGCGCGCCACCTCCAGGCTGGAGCGCTCGGCCGGCGAGGTGTAGAGGATGCGCGTGAACTTGCCTTCCACCCGCTGGGTCTGGGCCACTACCGGCGCGCCCGTGGCCGGGTACGAGGTCTGGGCGGACAACACCAGGGCCAGGGAGGAGAAGTCGCGGCTCTCGTAGCCGATGATGCTGGAGCCGGTGTAGCGCGAGACCAGGGGATGGTCCTTGGCGCCGGCCACGTCCTTGGCCAATGCCGGCGGGCAGGGGGCCAGGGCGCAGAACAGCAGCACGAAACCAGCCAGGGCCAGATTAAGACGAGAGCGCATGGTGTCCTCCCCAAGGTTTTGCTGAATCAAGGCCCGGCCGAACCCTTGAAGCCTGTTGCGTAGGGTAGGCTCAACCAGGCGCAATATAAAGCGTTGTCAGCCGGCCTCCACCAGGCCCAGGCGGCGGCCCCAGCGGCGGATGGTTTCGTCCCTGACGGCCTTGAGGCGGGGCTCGGCCATCTGTGGGTCACTGGCCAGCCAGCCGGCGATGATCTCCCTGAGCGGTGGCACCAGGGCGGCGTCGCGGGTCCAGCGGGCCACCTTGAAGGGTGGCAGGCCCGACTGGCGGGCGCCCAGGGCCTCGCCAGGGCCGCGCAGGTGCAGGTCAGCCTCGGCCACGGCCAGGCCGTCCTGGGTGGAGGCCAGCACCTTGAGGCGCTCGCTCGCCAGGTCGCTGGGGCTGGGGCCGGCCACCAGCAGGCAGGCGCCGGGCTCGGTCCCCCGGCCCACGCGGCCGCGCAGTTGGTGCAGTTGGCTCAGGCCGAAGCGCTCGGCGGCCAGGACGACCATGAGCGTGGCCTCGGGCACGTCCACGCCCACCTCCACCACGGTGGTGGCCACCAAGAGGGGCGTGGCCCCGCTCTTGAAGTCATTGAGGGCCGCCTGTTGGGCCACGGCGTCCATGCGCCCGTGCAGGAGGCCCACGCGCACCTGGGGGAAGTAGCTGGCCAGGCGGCCGTGGGTCTGCACCACGTCCTGGGCCTCGATGGCCTCCGAGGCCTCCACCAGGGGGCAGATGACATACACCCGGTGGCCCTTGGCCAAGGCTTGGGCCACGGCCTCCACGGCCTGGCGGCGCTGGTCGTAGGGCACCACCGTGGTGGTCACCCTGGGCTGGCCGTGGGGGCGCTGGGGCAGGTCGCTGATCTCCAGGTGGCCGGCCAGGGCCAGGGCCAGGGTGCGGGGAATGGGCGTGGCCGTGAGCACCAGAAGGTGGGGCAGGCCGGCGCCGCCGGCCTTGGCCGCCAGCTTGAGGCGCTGGTGCACGCCGAAGCGCTGCTGCTCGTCAATAATCACCAGGCCCAGGTCCTTGAAGCGCAGGGCCTCGCCCAACAGGGCGTGGGTGCCCACCACCAGGTCGGCCTCCTGGGCGGCGGCCTGGCGCACCTGGCGCTTGGCCGCGCCGTTCATGGAGCCCATGGCCAGGGCCACCCTGACGCCCAGGGGTTCCAGGTCGCGGCTCAGGGAGGCGTGGTGCTGCTGGGCCAGCACCTCGGTGGGGGCCATGAAGGCGGTCTGCACCCCCGCCTCGGCGGCCATGCACGCCGCGGCCACGGCCACCACGGTCTTGCCGGTACCCACGTCGCCGCAGAGCAGGCGGCCCATGGGGTGGCTTTGGCCCAAGTCGGCGCGGATGGCCGCGCACGCGGCCTGCTGCCCGGGGGTGAGCCGGAAGGCCAGGGCGTCCAGGTATCTGCGCAGCAAATCGCCGGGCGGGGCCAGGGGGCGGCCAGGGGCCGCCTCGCGCTGGCGGCGCTTCAATGCCAGGCCCAGCTCGAAGTACATGAGTTCGTTGACCGCCAGGCTCCTGAGCCAGGGGCCGGCGTTGGGGTCCAGGTCATCGCCCTGGGCCTGGGGGCCGGGCTGGTGGGCGGCCAGCAAGGCCTGGCCGGCCGGCTGGGGATACAGCTCAGGGGGCAAGACCCCCAACAGGAAGTCGGGCAGGTGGGGTGCCGCCCGCTCCACCAACTCCTGCATGATGCGTTGCAGCTTGGCCCCGGCCACGCCCTCCACCTCGGGGTAGATGGCCACCACCCGGCCCAGGGCGGGGTTGGCGTCGGCCTCGGCGGGCTCAAAGATCAGGGGATGGGCCATCAAGAGGCCGCCGGCCTTGTCCTTTTCCACCCCGCCCACCAGGATCAGCTCCCGGCCCTTGATGTAGGTTTCCATCTGGGCCTTGCGGAAGTTGAACCACAGGCAGGTGACCCGGCAGCCGTGATCGGCCAGCACCAGGC
>JACQYR010000001.1:0-47988 GCA_016208115.1 Desulfarculus sp. | reverse complement strand
GCACCAGGCGCCCGGTCTGGCGGCGGCGGCCCCAGGGGCCGCTGGCCAGTACCTTGCCCTTCAGCACCGCCCGCTGGCCGGGAACCAGGGCGCGCAGGGGGGTGATGCTGCGGCGGTCCTCGTAGCGCAGGGGAAAGAAGAACAGGGCGTCGCCCCAGGTGCGCAGGCCGCGCTCGGCCAGGGCCTGGGCCGTGGCCGGCCCCACGCCGGGCAGGGTGGAGAGGGATTGGGCCAGCTCGGGCAGGGGGAAGGGCGCTATGTAGGGTTCCAAGTCCTTCTCCTTTTCACCCGCGAGCCGATACCAAATTGCGATCTAACAATGCGGTTGGTCGCAATTTGGTATGCGGGCCAAGAACCACCCCAAGCAAACTTCGTTTGCTTGGGGACCCCGGTGGATGGCCCGCCGGGCGCGAAAGCGCCCGGGAGGCCGGGCAAAACCGCGTTTTTGCCCGGCCGATAGGCAATCAAAGCCATGGACGGCTTTGATTGCCACTGAGATGAGTCATGCCTTTTTTAGGCACCCAATGTCAACCCGTAGCCCAACGGGGCCGTCCAGAAATGCGTGGACCCAGCGGGGGCGATTTGCTATCAGTTTAGGATATGCGGTGAAATCAAACCGCCGCCAGGTATTAGGGCGGCTAAAGCCCAGGCAAAAACCAGCCATGGAGCACGAGCCATGAGGTCACGGACGGCATGGTGGGGTTGGGGTCTTCTGCTCTACGCCTGCCTGGGCTTGGCGGCCTGCGGCCTGGGGCCGGCCACCATGCGCGTCAACCGCCTGGACTACAACATAACCGCCCAGCGCTCCAACAGCGAGCAGCTCTTGCTCAACTTGGTGCGCATGAAGTATCTGGAGCACCCCCTGTTCATGCAGGTGGGCACCATCGCCTCGTCCTTTTCCTATTCCGTGAGCGCCGGGGCCATCTTCAACACCAACCCCGCCACCCAGCAGTTTCCCCTGGGCACCACCCTGTCCGAAACCCCCACCGTGACCTACTCGCCCATGGACGGGCAGAAGTACACCCAGGAGATTCTCTCGGAGATTGACGGCCAGCGCTTCATGGTGCTTTTTCGGGCCAACACCCATCTGGAGATACTGCTGCGCTGCGTGCTGGACCGCATCGGCCAGTTGGAGAACCAGTCGCCCAACCGGCCCATAAACCCGCAGCGCCTGGAGGCCTTCCGCCGTTTCTGCCACCTGGCCAGCCTCATGCGCACCCGTGGCGATTTGGACATCGCCCACGTGGTGCCCGAGGATAAGGCCAAGGAAAAGGAAAAACCCAAGGAGGAAAAGGCCAAGGCAAAGGGCGCTGACAAGGCCAAGACCAAGGCCAAGGAGCCCGCCAAGGAGGAGGCCAAGGAGGAGCCCAAGGACAAGGGTCCTCAGTTGGTCATGGCCCTGCGCTTCGCCAACGCCCAGGAAGCCCAGGAGATGGCCGGGCTCCTGGGCGTCCCCTACCGTCCCCTGCGCCTCAAGTCGGGGCAGGAGATACTGGCCTTCCGCCTGATCGAGGCCTCGCTCCTGGGCGACACCTTTGGCCGCGACCCCCGCTACGTGGACCTGCCCTTCCGCATGCGCTCCATGCGCGAGGTGTTGGACTACCTGGGCCAGGGCGTGCAGGTCCCCCCTGGGCAAGCCGAGGCCAGCGCGGCCAGCCAGGTACCCCTGGACCATGGTGGTCAGATGGTGGACCCCTACCCATATATCAAGGACTTCTTCGAGGTGCGCCACGCGGATCAAAGACCGGCCGGGGCCATGGTGTCCGTGCCCTATCGCGAGGGCTGGTACTACATCGCCGACACCGACCTACGCTCCAAGCTGGTCTTCTCATTCCTTAGTACCTTGCTGGCCTTGCAGTCGGGCAACCCGCCGGCCCACGCGCCCCTGCTGACCCTGCCCATCGGCGGCTAGGCCGAGAGAGGCCGGCGGGGCGGACAGATTTGCGGGCCGGGGCTTTTCTGCTAGAGTAGCCCCATCCACTGCCAGCGCTAACGCCTCCCAAGGAGATCATGGGCCATGACCGGCAAGGACCAGTACCGCGAGGCCGGGGTAGATATCGAGAAGGGCAACCAGTTCGTCAAGAACATCAGTCAAATGGTGCGCTCGACCCACAATTCCTCGGTACTCACCGACCTGGGCGGCTTCTCGGGGCTGGTGGCCTTGAACACCGAGCGCTACCCCCAGCCGGTGCTGGTCAGCTCCACCGACGGCGTGGGCACCAAGCTCAAGATCGCCTTTCTGATGGACAAGCACGACACCGTGGGCATTGACCTGGTGGCCATGTGCGTCAACGACATCGTGGTCTGCGGGGCGCGCCCCCTGTTCATGCTGGACTACATCTCCACCGGCGATCTCAGGCTGGGCCAGGCCGAGCAGATCGTGGCCGGCATCGTGGAGGGCTGCCGCCAGGCCCACTGCGCGCTCATCGGCGGCGAGACGGCGGAGATGCCCGGCTTTTACCCCCCGGGGGAATATGACCTGGCCGGGTTCGCCGTGGGCGTGGTGGACCGCAAGGAGATCATGGGCGGCTCGGGCATGCACGCCGGCTGCGCCGTGGTGGGCCTGGCCAGCAGCGGCCTGCACAGCAACGGCTATTCCCTGGTGCGGCGCATCTGCTTCGACCAACTGAAGCTGAACGTGGATTCCCAGGTGGACGACCTGGGAGGCCCCCTGGGGCCGGTGCTGCTCACCCCCACCAAGATATACACCGAGGCCATCTTGAACCTGCGGCGCAACTTTAACCTGCACGCCGTGGCCCACATCACCGGCGGTGGCATCGTGGAGAACCTGCCCCGGGTGCTGCCGGCCTCGCTCAGGGCCGTGATTCGCCGGGGCTCCTGGCCGGTGCCGCCCATCTTCCACTTCCTGCGCCAGGCCGCCGGCCTGGACGAGATGGAGATGCTGCGCACCTTTAACTCCGGCCTGGGCATGATGGTGGTGGTGCCGGCCGACCAGGCCGGCGAGGTGATCCAGCGCCTGGAGGCCATGGGCCACTCCTCCTACCTGGTGGGCGAGATGGCCAAGCGCCAGGACGGCCAGGCCCCGGTGGAGTTCATCTAGCGCCGGGCCGGGCGGGTCTGTCCTGGATTACCCAGAGGGATTGAGGATGATACTGGTCTCGGCCTGCCTGTGGGGGCTCTGCACCCGCTACGACAGCCGGGTGCTGGCCGTGCCGACCTGGCTGGCCCAACTGCCCCACGCCGACATCCTGGCCCTGTGCCCCGAGGTGCTGGGCGGACTGACCGTGCCCCGTCCGGCGGCGCGCATCGTGGGCGCCACGCCGGGGCGCGAGGGCACCGACGTGCTGGCCGGCCGCGCCCGGGTGCTCACCGCCGAGGGCCTGGACGTAAGCGCGGCCTTCATCGCCGGTGCCCAGGCCGTGCTGGCCCGCGCCCTGGCCGCGGGCGTGCGGCGGGCCTACCTCAAGGACCGCTCGCCCTCTTGCGCTCATGACCCCCAGGGGCATAACCCCCGGGGCGGCCCGGGGCAGGGGGTGCTCACGGCCCTCTTGCTGGCCCAGGGCATCGAGGTGATGGAGGTCCGCGCCTAGTCCTGCATTTGGCTCCAGCCCAGATTGACAGTCAGCCTGGCCGGGGGTACAAGGATTTCAGATATTCTAAGCCCCAGTGGAGTCTTATGTCTTTTTACCGCAGCCAGACCCGCCGCATACACCTAGGCCCGGTAGCCATCGGCCACGGCGCGCCGGTGGTGGTGCAGTCCATGACCAGCACCGACACCCGCGACGCGGCCGCGACCCTGGCCCAGATAGAGCGCCTGGCCGTGGCCGGCTGCGAGGTGGTGCGCTGCGCCGTGCCCGACCTGGAGGCGGCCCTGGCCTTCAGGCAGATCACCGCCTTGAGCCCCCTGCCGGTGATCGCCGACATTCACTTTGACGCCGGCCTGGCCGTGGCCGCCGTGGAGAACGGCGCCGCGAGCTTACGCATCAACCCCGGCAACATCGGCGGCGAGGCGGCCGTGCGCCGGGTGGTGGAGGCCGCCAAGATGCACGGCGTGCCCATCCGCGTGGGGGCCAACTCCGGCTCCCTGCCCAAGGACCTGCTGGCCGCCCACGGCGGTCCCACCCCGGCGGCCATCGTGCAGGCCGCGCTTCGCCAGGCTCGCCTGCTGGAGGACCTGGGCTTTGAGCAGATCAAGGTGAGCCTGAAATCCTCTAGCGTGCTGGACGCCATCGCCGCCTACCGCCTCTTTGCTGGGCAGTGCGACTATCCCCTGCACCTGGGCGTCACCGAGGCCGGCGGGCTTTTAGCCGGCACGGTGAAAAGCTCTGTCGGCATCGGGGCGCTATTGCTGGAGGGCATAGGCGACACCTTGCGCGTGTCCTTGACCGCCGACCCGGTGCGTGAGGTGGAGGTGGCCTGGCACCTCTTGCGGGCCTGCGGGCTGAGGCAGCGCGGCGTGGAGATCATCTCCTGCCCCACCTGCGGTCGCACCGAGATCGAGCTTATCCCCCTGCTGGAGGCCGCCGAGAAGGAGCTGGCCAGCGTGCGCGCGCCCCTGACCGTGGCCATCATGGGCTGCGTGGTGAACGGGCCTGGCGAGGCGGCCCACGCCGACGTGGGCCTGGCGGGAGGACGCGGCCAGGGGGTCATCTTCGCCAAGGGCCAGGTGGTCAAGAAGGTGGCCGAGGCCGACCTGCTGGCCGCGCTGATGGAAGAAGTGCGTCGGGTGGAGGAGGAGTGGGACAGCCAGGACCAGGAAAGTGAAGGCCCCGCGCTGGGGGACCATCAGCAATAGGTGTCATTGTGAGGAGCATCCCGGGAGGGATGCGACGCGGCAATCCACCAAATTTATGATTTGGTCATGCCGCGAGCCGGCAACATGGAAGCAGGGAAAAATAGGGTGGATTGCTTCGCTGCGCTCGCAATGACCTTTTTCATGATTTAGAAATATCCACGGGGTCTGACGCTGGAAGACCCGACCACAAATAGTCAGAACTGCAATGTACGATAAGGACCAACCATGCTTTTCTCGCGTACCCTGATTCCCACCCTCAAGGAAACACCGGCCGAGGCCGAGGTCATCTCCCATCAGCTCATGCTGCGCGCCGGCTTCATAAGGAAGCTGGCCGCCGGCATCTACACCTGGCTGCCCCTGGGCTATCGGGTGCTGCGCAAGGTGGAGGCCATCGTGCGCCAGGAGATGGACCGCGCCGGGGCCCAGGAGATGCTCATGCCCGGGGTGCAGCCGGCCGAGCTGTGGCAGGAGTCGGGGCGCTGGGAGCATTACGGCCGCGAGCTGTTGCGCTTCATTGACCGCCACGACCACGCCTTTTGCCTGGCCCCCACCCACGAGGAGGTCATCACCGACCTGGTGCGGCGCGAGGTGCGCTCCTACCGGGACATGCCGCTCAACCTCTACCAGATTCAGACCAAGTTCCGCGACGAGATACGCCCGCGCTTCGGCATCATGCGCGCCCGCGAGTTCCTGATGAAGGACGCCTACTCCTTTGACGTGGACGAAGAAACCAGCGCCGAGAGCTACCGCCAGATGCACGCCGCCTATAGGGCCGTCTTCGACCGCCTGGGCCTGCGCTACCGCGCCGTGGAGGCGGACACCGGCAGCATCGGCGGCTCCTTCAGCCACGAGTTCATGGTGCTGGCCGCCACCGGCGAGGACGACATCGCCAGTTGCACGGCCTGCGACTATGGCGCCAACGTGGAGAAGGCCGAGGTGAAGCTGCCCGCCGGAGAGCCGGCCGCGCCCAGCCAGGAAATCCAGTCCGTGGCCACCCCCAAGGCCCACACCGTGGAGGCCGTGGCCAAGTTCCTGGGGGTGCCGGCCTCCGCCGTGGCCAAGACCCTGATCTACGTGGCCGACGGACAGCCCGTGGCGGCGTGCGTGCGTGGCGACCGCGAGCTCAACGAGATCAAATTCAAGAACCTGCTGGGTGCCAACGAGGTGTTCCTAGCCAGCCCGGAGATGATCGCCGAGGTCACGGGCGGACCCCTGGGCTTCTCCGGGCCGCTGGGCCTGGCCATACCCATCTATGCCGACCAGGAGCTCTACCGCGAGGCCGCCCTGGTGGTGGGCGCCAACCAGGCCGACACCCACCTCACCGGCCTGAATTTGCAGCGCGACGTGCCGGCGGCCAAGCAGGCCGACCTGCGCAGCGTGGTGGTCGGCGACCCCTGCCCCCGCTGCGCGGCCGGGACCATCACCCTGGACCGGGGCATCGAGGTGGGGCACATCTTCCGCCTGGGCACCAAGTACAGTGAGGCCCTGGGCGCCAACTACCTGGACGCCGAGGGTTTGAGCAAGCCCATCGTCATGGGCTGCTACGGCATCGGGGTGAGCCGCATCGTGGCTGCGGCCATCGAGCAGGGCAATGACTTGAACGGCGTCATCTTCCCCTTGGCCATCGCGCCCTTCTCGGTGGCCGTGCTGCCTATGAGCACCAGCGGCCAGGCCTGGGACGAGGCCCTGCGCCTGTACCAGGAGCTGACCGCCGCTGGGGTGGACGTGCTCTTGGACGACCGCGACCTGCGGCCAGGGGTGAAGTTCAAGGACGGCGACCTCTTGGGCATCCCCTACCGCCTGGTGGTGGGCGAGAAGGGGCTCAAGACCGGGCAGGTGGAGTTCAAGCACCGTGCCTCGGGCCAGGTGGAGATGTTACCATTGAACGAGGCGGTGGCTCAGGTGGTCAACCTGGTGCGGACCGGCGGCGGCCAGAGCCTGTAGCCCCTAGGGAGGTTTCCATGGATCGCGCCCTGTTGGTCATTGACGTGCAAAACGAGTATTTCAGCGGGCTCTTGCCGGTGACCCATCCGGCGGACAGCCTGGACAACATCCTCAAGGCCATGGACGCCGCGCAGGCCCATGGCGTGCCCGTGGTGGTGGTGCAGCATGCGACACCGGCCGGCTCGCCGGTCTTCGCTTTAGGCTCGCCCACCTGGGAACTGCACCCCGAGGTGGCCCAGAGACCCCGCGACCTGTTGTTGGAAAAGCACCTGCCCGGCTCCTTCACGGGCACCGGGCTGGAGGACTGGCTCAGGGAGCGCGGCATCAAGACCGTGGCCATCGCCGGCTACATGACCCAGATGTGCTGCGACACCACCGCCCGCCAGGCCTTCCACCGGGGCCTGGCGGTGGAGTTCCTGCGCGACGCCACCGGCACCATGGCCATCAAGAACCAGGCCGGCTCCGTCACCGCCGAGGAGCTGCATCGGGCCATTCTGGTGACCCAGGCCATGCGCTTCAGCCAGGTCATCAGCACCGCTGGGTGGATCAAGAAACTGCAACCCTAAGCCGCGGAAGCCGAGGCCTTTTATAGCGCCCATGCAGCGCATCAACGAGATCATAGACGCGGTCAAGGAGTACAACCCCGGGGCGGACGTGGGCGCCATCATGAAGGCCTACGTCTTCTCGGCCAAGGTGCACGCCGGCCAACTGCGTAAGTCCGGCGAGCCCTACCTGAGCCACCCCCTGGCCGTCTCGGCGCTGATGGCCGAGATGCACCTGGACGTGGCAAGCATCTGCGCGGCCCTGTTGCACGACACCGTGGAGGACACATCCGCCACCCATGAGCAGATAACCCAGCTCCTGGGGCCGGAGGTGGCTGCCCTGGTGGACGGCGTGACCAAGATCAATCTGCTGGCCGCCACCTCCCAGACCGCCCGCCAGGCCGAGAGCCTGCGCAAGATGATCCTGGCCATGGCCAGCGACATCCGGGTGCTTCTGATAAAGCTGGCCGACCGCCTGCACAACATGCGCACCCTGGGCTACATGCCCCCCGAGAAGCAGCGCACCGTGGCCCAGGAGACCCGCGACATCTACGCCCCCATGGCCCACCGCCTGGGCATCCGCCGCTGGCAGGCCGAGCTGGAGGACCTGGCCTTCTTCTACCTCGAGCCCCATATATACCAGCAGATCCACGAGGGCGTGGCCACCCGCAAGAATGAGCGCCAGGCCTTCATCGCCACGGTCAAGGACAATATCAAACAGGCCATGGCCGAGCATGGCATCGAGTGCTTGGTCAGCGGGCGGCCCAAGCACTTCTTCAGCATCTATCAGAAGATGCTGCGCCGCAACGTGGACATTGACGACCTGTACGACCTCATCGCCTTTCGCGTGATCGTGCCCTCGGTCAAGGACTGCTACGACGCCCTGGGGGTGATCCACAACCTGTGGAAGCCCATCCCCGGGCGCTTCCGCGACTACATCGGCATGCCCAAGCCCAACATGTACCAGTCCCTGCATACCTCGGTGGTGGGACCCATGGGCCAGCGCATGGAGGTGCAGATTCGCACCGAGGAGATGCACCGCATCGCAGAGGAGGGCATCGCCGCCCACTGGCAGTACAAGGAGCAGGGCGGCGGCGACGAGGCCGAGGAGAAGCGTTTCTCCTGGCTGCGGCGCCTCCTGGAGTGGCAGCGGGACATGGACGACCCCTCGGAGTTCCTGCACTCCCTGCGCATGGACCCCTATCCAGAGGAGATTTTCGTCTTCACCCCCAACGGCGAGGTCAAGGAGCTGCCGCGGGGGGCCAGGCCGGTGGACTTCGCCTACGCCATCCGCACCGAGGTGGGCAACAAGTGCGTGGGCGCCAAGGTCAACGGCCGCATGGTGCCTTTACGCCACGAACTGAGCACCGGCGATCAGGTGGAGATCATCACCCAGTCCAACCACGTGCCCAGCAAGGACTGGCTCAAGTTCGTGGTCTCTAGCCGGGCGCGCTCCAAGGTGCGGTCCTTTGTGCGCGAGTCGGAGCGCAGCCGGGCCGTTAGCCTGGGTAAGGAGCTATTGGACCGCGAGCTGCGCAAGCAGAACCTGACGCTGAACCAGATAGTGCGCGAGGGCAAGCTGGACCCGGTGGTGAGCGATTTCTCCTTCAAGGACGCCGACCACCTGCTGGCGGCCATCTCCTACGGCAAGATCAGCCCCCGTCAGGTGGTCAACCGCGTGGCGCCCCGGCCCGAGAAGGAGGAACGCAAGCCAGGGCTTTTGGCCCGCTCCCTGGAGCGCCTGCGTAAAAAACCCCACGAGGGCATCAAGGTCAAGGGCGTGGACGACGTGCTGGTGCGCTTCGCCAAGTGCTGCAACCCCCTGCCCGGCGACGCCATCGGCGGCTACATCACCCGGGGCCGGGGGGTGAGCGTGCACGAGGCCGGCTGCCCCCACCTGGCCCGGGTGGAGCCCGAGCGCCGGGTGGAGGTGGAATGGGACGTGCCCGAGGACCAGGTGCGTCCGGTGCGCATCCGCGTGGAGAGCGGCGACCGGGCCGGGGTGCTGGCTGACCTGGCCGGGGCGCTCAAGGTGCGCGACATCAACATCCTGGAGGCCGAGGTGCGGGTGGAGGACCACAAGGGCCTGGCCACCTTTCTTATCCAGGTGCACAGCGCCGAGCAGCTCAGGCAGGTAGTGGCCGAACTCAAGAAGGTCAAGGGCGTGCACTCGGTGCGGCGCCTGGGCCTGTAAGAGAAACCCGGCTGTGCTCCTCGGCCGGCCAATCCGGTCCGGCCGCCTCTAAGACCCGGCCATCCAGTGTACGGCCACCCCCGCCGCCACGCTGCCCGCCAGGGTGATGACCATCCCCAGCTTGAATCGCAGCAGCGCCAGAAATGCCCCGGCGGCGATGAGGGCCGAAGCCCAGCTTAAAGTGGGCCAAACCGGCAGTAACAGACGCACGCCCAGATGATGGACCTCCTCGACCTTGCCGAACAGGGTGTTGAGCGCGAACCAGATGGCCAGATTGAAGACCACCCCCACCACGGCGGCGGTGATGGCCGACAGGGCCATGCTCAGGGACTTGTGCCCCCGCAAATACTCGATGTAGGGTCCGCCCAGGAATATCCACAAAAAACAGGGCGTGTAGGTGACCCAGGTGGTGAGCACCGAGCCGAGCACTCCGGCCAGGAGCGGGTCCAGGGTTCCGGGGTGGCGGAAGGCCCCCAGGAAGCCCACGAACTGCACCACCTGGATCAGCGGTCCCGGGGTGGTCTCGGCCATGCCCAGGCCGTCGAGCATCTCGCCAGGCTTGAGCCAGCCGTAGGTCTCCACGGCCTGCTGGGCGATGTAGGCCAGCACGGCGTAGGCCCCGCCAAAAGTCACCGCCGCGGCCTTGCTGAAGAAGGCCCCTATCTGGGCGAAGGTGTTGTCCCAGCCCAGGGCCAGCCCCAGCCACAGGACGGGTGTCAGCCAGAGGGTCAGCCACAGGACCGCCACCCCCAGGCCTCGGGCCAGGGAGGGGCGTTGGCCCTTGACGAACTCGTCGCTCAAGATCACCGGCCCCACGCAGTCAAAGAGCTGCTCCGTGTTGGGCTTGGCCAGGTGGAAGCGCTGGGGCCAGCGCCGTCCGCCCAGCAGGCCGATGAGCGCGGCGGCCAGGATAATCAGAGGGAAGGGCGCGTCGAAAAAGAAGATGGCCACGAAGGAGGCGGCGGCCAGGGCGACCATGGTGGAGTTTTGCAGGGTGCGCTTGCCGATGCGCAGCAGGGCCTCCACCACTACCGCCATCACCGCCGGCTTGAGGCCGAAAAAAAGCGCCGCCACCAGGTCCGTGCCCTGATACAGGGCGTAGAACACGGAAAGGGCCAGGATGGACAGAAAGCCCGGCAGGACGAACAGCACGCCGGCCGCCAGCCCGCCCAGGACGCCGTTGAGCATCCAGCCCAGGTACACAGCCAGTTGCATGGCCTCGGGGCCGGGCAGGAGCATGCAGTAGTTGAGGGCGTGCAGGAAACGGCTTTCCGTGACCCAGCAACGCTCCTCCACCAGCAGGCGATGCATCACCGCGGTCTTTCCTCCAAGGTTGTTTGCCCCGAGCATGCCGCCGCCTTGCCCGTTGGCGGTGACCCCATGGCCACGCCCGCGAAGACCAGGGCCATGAGCCCGATGACCAGGGCGGCCAGCCAGAAGGAGGCGCTCAGCCCCAGCCAGGCGGCGGCCAGCCCGCCCAACAGCGGCCCAGAGGTGTGCCCCAGGTCCATGATGGAGCCCAGCATGCCCATGGCCGAGCCCCGGCCCTGGTCGTGGCACTGGTCGGCTATGAAAGCGGCCGAGGCCGAGGTCACCACCGACAGGCTCAGGCCGAAGAGCACGCTTAGCGCCAACAGCGGCCAGAAGGAGGTCAGCCAGGGATAGACCCCGATGCAGACCGCGCCCAGCAGGCAGCCGGCGAATACCTGGGGCGCCCGGCCGTGGCGGTCGGAGAAGCGGCCCAAGAGGGGCTTGCTAAGAGCCAGGGTGATGACCTGGGCCGAGAGGAATATACCCACCTCCCAGGCCCCCATGCCCACCTGCAAGGCGTAGAGGGGCAGGAACACCTCGAAGGTGCCGTAGGCAAACAGCACCGCCGCCTCGGCCAGGCAGGTGATGACGATGAGGCGGTTGCCCATGACACGTCGGAAGGCGGCCAGGGTCTCCGGCCAGGACTGTGCCTGGGCCTGCCCGCCTTGGCCGCGCGGCAGAAAAGCGGCCAGGGCCAGGGTCAGCACCCCGGCCAGGCCGCAGAGCAGATACACGGCGTTGAAGCTCCGGCCGGGGTCGGCGGCCAGGGCGGCCAGAATGGTCCCGCCGGCCATGGGCGCGGCGAAGCGGCCCAACAGGGTGGCGGTGGAGAACCAGCCGATCTTCTCGCCGCGCGCGCCCTCATGCAAGTCGGCCACCAGGGCCATGGCCACGGGCAGGAAGATGGCGGTGGCCAGACCGTGGTATAGGCGTACCAGGATCAGTTGCCAGATTTGCCCCACCAGCAGATAGAGGAAAGGCGCGCTGGCGAACACCAGGGCCGAGAACAAAAGCAGGCGCCGCCGGCCCAGGCGGTCTGAGAGCAGGCCGGCGGGCAGGCTCACGGCCACCCCGGTGAAGGCCGAGACCGCCGCCACCAGGCCCACGCCGGCCGGGTCGGCGCCCAGGTGGGTGGCGAAAAGGGGCAGCACCGGGCTCTTGGCGATGGTCGAGCTGAAGATGGCCAGGAGCCCGGCGCCGCACAGCAACATGAAGGGACTGAGGCTCACCGCCCGCCGACCAGTCCCTGAATCTCGGCGTGGTAGCCCAGGTAGCGCTCCAGGGTGATCTGGTTCTTGCCGTAGCGCGGATAGGCGCGCAGGATTTCCTCGAAACGCTCCTCGGCCTCGCGTTCCGCCGTCACGATGTCCTTGGGGTCGGTGATGATGTCCACCAGGCGGTCGGCGTAGATGATGATGCGCTCCTCCAATAGGCGCAGGGTGTAGTCCTTCACCGGCAGGCCCAGTTCCTTGGCCTCGGGCGCGGTGAGCCCACCCCGGATGTGCTTCTCCATCACCGCGGTGATGGCCGCCGGCAGGCCCAGCTTGTGTCCCAACTCGGCGCCCACCCTGCCGTGTTCGATCTCGTGGGTGCGGGTCTTGCCCAAGTCGTGAAAAAGGGCGCCCCGGGCCACCAGGTCCAGGATTGCCCCGTTGCGGCGGGCGATCTCCAGGGCCTTCTCGGCCACCTTGATGGAGTGGGCCAGGTCTTCGGCGTTCATGCCCTGGAGTTGGAGCAGGGCCACGTCCTCGGCGCGTATCAGCTTGTCCATTTGGTCTCTCCTTACTTGACGCCCAACTGGGCCAAGGCCCCGGTCACGGCTTCTGGCCCTTCGGGCAGGGCGTGGCCGATCTTGGCCTTGAGGTCGTCCAACAGGTGCCACAGCAATTCCTGGCCAGCGCCGGCCCCGAAAAGCGCCTCGGCCTCCTGGGCCAGGGCCAACACCTGGGCCAGATCGTGGCGGGCGGCCTTGTGCGCCGGGTCGTTGTCAATCCACTCGTGCAGGGCGCGGCAGTCTTGGCCGGTCCTCTGCTGGCTGCGTTGGCAATGCTGGGGTACGGGTGGCATGGGGTACTCCTTTTTTCGTTAGCTCAGCGAGGCGTGGAGCATTTCAAAGACGGCCATGCCCTTTTCCAGGGCCTGGTGATCGTCTTGGGCCGTGCGCAACGCCCCGCGCAGTATCTCCTCGGCGCCCCGGGCCTGGGGGGCGTTGAACTTGCCGTCGCGCAGGTCCATCTCGTGCACGATGCCGGCCAGGCGCTTCAAGGCCTTGTCCTTGAGGCCAAAGGCCTTGACGAGCACCTCGAAGGTGCACCAGTCTCCCAGGTGGCTGAATTCCCCGCCCGGCCTGTCAAAGCCCACGGCCCCCGGCGGCAGGGGCTGGTCCTGGGCGGTGAAGCCGAAGCGGGCCTCGGGGTCTATGAAGCGCCGGATCAGCCAGGCCGAGGCCATGCGGTCCACAAAGGGCCGGGGCCGCGTGACCCAAAGGCGGCCCTGGTAGTCCTGGCGACGCCGGGCACTGACCACGGGACGGGCGGGCCTGGCGGTCTGACCGGCGCCCGCCGCCTTCAGGACGGTCAGGCGCTCTTCCAGGGCCTCCAGGTCTTGGGCCAGGGTGGCGCCCTGGGCGGCGCCGAAGAAGTCCACCTCCCGCACCTCGCGGTGCTGGTCGCGCAGGCGCCGCAATTGGCCGGCCAGGCGTTTGAGCGCCTCCTGGTCCAGGCGCCCCGGCGAGGTGGAGAGCTCCCGCTCCAGGGCCTCGGTCTCGGGCTGCAAGGCGCGGTAGGCCTGGCCCCTGCAAGGCCACGGCCCGAGAGAGCCGCCGCCAGACCTTCATGCGCGCGGCCACCGGCTTGGCCGGCAGGGTGTGGAAGAATATCAGCCAGGCGGGAGTGTCCATGGTTAACCTTGTATCAGTTGATATTAAGGTAACAAGTGATACAGGGCTTGTCAAGGGGGCCGGCCTGGCTGGAAGATCCGAGGCACAAAGCCAGGCGCGTCCAGGCGGACGCGGCATTTACGCAGGCTTTACAAGGCCGGCAAAGTGGCTTCCATCACCAGGCAGGGGGGCAGGTATTGGGCCTCGAGGACACCCCCGTGGGCCGCAATGATACGCCGGCTCAGGGCCAGGCCCAGGCCCGAGCCCTGGCCGCCGCCCCGGCCCCGGTGGAAGGGCTGGAAGATGGCCTCCAACTCGGCGCTGCGCAGGGGAGGGCAGGGGTTGCGCAGGGTCAGGCGCCAGACCAGGCCGGCGCGCGCCAGGCTTAGCGTCACGCGGCCGTTGGGCAGGGAGTGCTTGGCCACGTTGTCCAGCAGGTTGGACAGGGCCGAGGCCAGGGCCTGGCGGTCGCCCAGCACCCAGGCCGGGGCGGCCATGTCCAGGTTCAGTTCCAGGCCTCGGTGGGCCAGCCAGGGCCGCCATCTCTCGGCCAAGCGCCCCAACAGCTCGGCTAGGTCCAGTTTTTCGCGCTGCAACGGCGCCTCGTGCAGGTCCAGCCGCGACAGCAGGAGTATCCTGGCCAGCAGGTCGTCCATGCGCGCTATCTCCTCGCGGATGTCCTCCAGGTGGCGCAGGGAGCCTTGCCGCGGGGCCGTGGCCAGGCCGTCGCCCAGTAGTTGCCCGGCCACGGCCAGGCGGGCCAGGGGGCTGCGCAGCTCATGGGACACATAGGCCAGGAGCTCCCGGCTGGCCAGGACCATCTGTTGAAGGCGGTCGGTCATGTGGTTCAAGGCCCGGGCCAACTCGCCGATCTCGTCATGGGTGGCCACCTGGGCGCGGTGGTTGAGGTCGCCGTCGGCGATCATCAGGGCCGAGCGGCGCAGTTGCCGGATGGGCCGGGCTATGAGCCGCGACACCGGGATGACCAGCAGGGCCACCAACAGGCAGACCAGGGCCAGGCGGACCAGGAAAAGACGGTGTGGCGGGGGCTGGCCCGGCGGATGGGCCAGCAGCAGCAACAGCCTGGCCTCCGGTGGGGCGGGGGCCGCCAGGGGCATGGCAATGAGCATCTGGCGGGGAGGCAGGGGCACGACCGATATGCCCTCCCAGGAGCGAGCCTGGTCCAGAGGCGGGGCCAGGCCGATCTCGGGCGGCGGCCCAGAAAAGGACTGGGCCAGGGTGGCCCCCGCCGCCTGCACCCACGCCTGGCCCTGGGTGATCTGGGCCAGCTCCCGGGTCAGGGCGCCCAGGGTTTCGGGGGTTGGTTCCTGGCTGGTTCCCGATTCGCCCAGGGCCTGCTGGGCGAATTTCTGGGAGAACAGGGCCAGGCCCCGCAGATGGGAGTCCAGATGACCGGGCGGGGGGTGGTCGTCCAACAGCAGGAAGCTGCCGAACATCAGGGCCTGCACCATAAGGAGCAGCACCAGGAAGGAGAGCAGTATCTTGGGGTACAGGCCCAGGGGCCTCATCGGTTCTCCACGAACATGTAGCCCGCGCTCCACACGGTCTTGATGAGGTGCCTGAAGGGCGCGAAGGGCTTGAGCTTGCCGCGCAGATTGCTGATGTGCACGTCAATGCTGCGGTCAAATGCCATCATCTCGCGGCCCCGGGCCAGGTTGAGCAGTTGGTCGCGGCTCAGGACCTGGTTGGGGTGGCTCATCAAGGCCTCCAGCACCTTGGTCTCGGTCAGCGACAGCTCCAGGCTGGTCCCCTGCACCTTGAGCAGGCGCCGCGCCGGGTCCAGCTCCAGGCCCCCGGCGCGCAGCAGGGCTGGCCGTGGCGGGGGGCTGGCCGGGCCGGCGGCCCCCTGACGCCGCCGCAGCACCGCCCGGATGCGGGCCAGCAGCTCGCGGGGGTTGAAGGGCTTGCCCAGGTAGTCGTCGGCGCCCAGCTCCAGGCCCACGATGCGGTCAGCCTCCTCGCCCTTGGCCGTGAGCATTATCACCGGCACGGCGGAAACCTGGCGCAGGCGGCGCAGCAGGTCCAGACCGTCGTCCCGGGGCAGCATCACGTCCAGGACGATCATATCCGGCGGGGCCTGCTCCAGGGTCTGCAACAGCCTTTGGCCGTCATCCAGGTAGGAGATGCCATAGCCGTAGCCCGCCAGGTATTCGCCCAAGAGGGCGCGCAGCTTGGCGTCGTCGTCCACGATAAGGATACTGGCCGTCACCGCAACCATCCCTGGCCCGCAAGGCAACTATAGGGCCGCGAGCTCTGTTTCCCCCAAAATTTACAAAGTTTTTACAAATGTTTTACCGGCCGCTCAAACCTCCCGGGCCTGGTCTGGCCCATACTGCCCTTGTCCAGGATGGACGTTATCCGTGTTCAACCATAGCCAAGGACGGCGCGTTGACCAGCGAGCCCTATCAGATCACCCAGGACAAGCTCCTGACCCCTGAGGAGGTGGAGGCCCTCCTGCTCACCTGCAAACGGCTGGCCAAGTCTGACCTGGCCCATGGCCGCAAGGTCTGGCTGACCCGCTACCTGATGGTGCACCTGGCCTGCGCCGGCGGCCTGCGGGCCAGCGAGATCGCCTGGCTGCGGGTGGGAGACTTCCAGGGCGCCGGCCCCCGGCCCCTCTTGATGGTGCGGCGAGCCGGTGGACGCCGGCACCGGGTCGTGCACCTGGGCCCCAGGCTGGCCGAGCACATCCAGGATTACCTGCGCCTGCGCGAAATCACCTGGGGCGAACAACTGAGCCCCCAGGAGCTGTTGCTGCCCGGACGCGGCGGCAGTCCCTACAGCACCGCCGCCCTGTGTTTCAGCTTCCGCAAGGCCGCCGAGGCCGCGCGCCTGGCCTGGCCTTGCTCTCTGCGCAAGGCCCGCCATTTCTACTCGGCGTTCCTGCTGGCCAAGACCGACGATCTGCGCTACGTGCAGACGCAACTGGGCCACGCCAACCAGAGCATGACCATCCTCTACCGTGACCTGGCGCCGCTGACCAATCACCGTCTGACTCAAGAGCTGATCTGGTAGCCACCGCGCCGCTCCTGAGCGCACCTGGCCTGGCCGCCCTTGCCTGGCGGACAACTATGTTTCACCCCGGCGAACCAGCAATGCCGGCCGCCTAAAGCGCCGGGGGGGAAATAATTGCCTAGCCCCGCCGCCGGCCGGCCCCGCCAGGGCACCTAAGCCCAAAAACAACCAACATAGGCTCAAAAAAAATGGCCGCGCGCGGCACTCCTCCTGCACCCCCGTGGGGCGCCATTTCTCCCTCTCACGCGGGAGGTGCCGCCATGAAGACCTAATAAGGGCCTAGAGGATTACCTAGCTGGATAACAACATTCGCGGGAAGGAGAAAAGCCATGAACATTTCTGGTGTGAGCAGTGGTAGCTACAGTTACTCACTGCCAACGCGGTCGGCTTCCCAAGCCGACCAGTCGGAGATGGCCAAGAAGATGGCCAGCCGCATGATGGAGGAGATGGACAGCGACGGCGACGGCAGCCTGGGCGCTGACGAGATCGGGGTGGAGCAGAGCGTGCTCAGCCAGGCCGACAGCGATGGCGACAGCAAGCTCAGCGACTCCGAGCTCATCGCCCTCATGGGCCAGATGGCACCGCCGCCACCTCCGCCCGGCGGCGGCATGGGCATGTCCCAGGCCGGGCAGGACGGCGGGGCCGGCCAGGCCCCCCCGGACGCCAGCGAGCTCTTCAGCCAGTTGGACACCGACGGCGACGGCTCCATCAGCCAGGAGGAGTTCCTGGCTGGGCGCCCCGACGACGTCAGCGAGGAGCAGGCCGCCCAGATGTGGAGCCGCTTGGACTCGGGCGGTGCCGGCAGCCTGAGCCAGGAGGATTTCGTCGCGGCCATGGAAGCCCAAGGTCCCCCTCCCGGGCCGCCCCCGGGCGCCGGCGGGCAGGGCATGGCCCAGGCCTCCGGCTCCTCCACCCTGGCCGAGAGCCTGACCGGCACCACCAGCGACAGCGGCACCAGCCTGAGCGAGCTCCTGGCCAGCCTGCTGGCCAACTACGGCCTCTCCCGGTATCAGGAGAGCCAGAACAGCGGCCTGAGCGGCCTGCTGAGCAACAGCCAGAGCGGCGGCAGCATCAGCCTCACGGCTTAGCGCGAGCCTATCCAAGGCAGGGCCGCCGCCAGGGGATGACCCAAGTCCAGGGCCGGGAGCACCACGGCTGATCCTCTGGCGATCAGGGGACGTGGCTTGGTCCCCCCGGCGGCGGCCCTTATCACGCCCGCAGCCCCGTCTTTATTGTCCATTTGACGGCTGAACCATATAAAATTATGTCTCGCGCCATGCCTGCCCCGTTCCGTTGAACCCAGCCTGGGCGCGGCTGGCATTCCTAGGGGGGAACAGTGTCATGGACACCACTATCAAAAGCATACGGATGAAACTAACATGCTATCAGAGCGCCGCCAGGGGCTCCTCGCGCTCCGGGCCGTGGCCGCCAAGATCGTAGCTCAGCTTGACGCTGGGCTCGCTCACCGGCTGATCGAAGTGGATGGTCATCTCGATCACGCCCTGGCTCACCAGGCCGGTGACCGCGTAGCCCAGACTGTAGAGGATGCGCAGGGAAGCCTGGTTGTCGGGCATGACGTAGGCGTTCAGGCCCGTGAAGCCGCGTCCCTTGGCGATCTCCACCAGAGTGCCCATCATGGCCCGGCCCAGGCCTTTGCCCTGGAATCCCTCCTTGACCGCGAAGTCCACCTCGGGCTGGTCCTCGTGCCCCAGGATGTAGCGCGCCACCCCGGCCACCTCCTCCTGGCCCAGCTTGCCGCTCACGGCCACCACCGGCATCTCGCGGTGGTAGTCCACGTTGACCATGCGCTGCATGTCCTTGCGCGGGAAGGCCTTGATGGTGTGCAGGAAGCGGTAGTACACCTCGCGGTCGCTCATGGAGTAGAAGAACTCCTGCACCAAACGCTCATCGGTGGGCTTTACCGGGCGGATGAGCACCTGGCTGCCGTCCTTGAGGGTCATGAGCCGCTCGTACTGCTCGGGGTAGACGCCGGTGAACAGGGGCGCCTGAATCTGGGACGAGGTGATGAGGCCCAGCTCGCGGGCCGCCGTAAGAAGTTCGTCGCGGTGGTTGGGATGGGCGATGTCTATGAGCGCCATGGCCCGCTCGCTTAAGGACAGGCCGTGCAGGTAGGCCACGCCGTACTCGGTGACGATGGTGCGCACGCCGGCCCGGGTTACGCCCACGCCGGCGCCCTCGCTCAGGGTGGGGCGGATGCGGCTCTGGCCATCATGACGCAGGCTGGTGAGCACCACCACGCTGAGCCCGTCCACGCTCTGGGCCGCCCCGCGCAGAAAGTCCACCATGCCGCCCAGGCCGGCGTAGACCCGCCCGCCCACGCTGTCGGAGCAGACTTGGCCCGTGAGGTCCACCTCCACGGCCTCGTGCACCGTGACCATGCGCTCGTTCTTGGCGATGTTGGCCACGTCGTTGGTCAGGCGCACCGGGTACATCTCCACCCGGGGGTTGTTGTGCACGAAGCTAAAGAGGCGCTCGCCGCCCAGGCAGTAGGAGGCCACAATCTTCTTGGGGTAGTAGGTCTTTTTCTCGCCAGTGATGATCCCGGCCTCCACCAGGTCCACGTAGGCGTCGGTGAGCACGTCGGTGTGCACGCCCAGGTCCTTCTTGTCGAAGAGCTCGGCCAGCACGGCCTGGGGCAGGCGGCCCAGACCGCAGTGGATGGTGGAGCCGTCCTTGATGAGCTTGGCCACGTGCTGGGCCACCTTGCGCTGCACCTGGTCGGGCTCTGGCGTGCTGAAAGGGATCAGGGGCTCGTCGTACTCTACGATGGCGTCCAGCTCGCTGACGTGCACGAAGGTGTCGCCGTGGGTGCAGGGCATGCGGGGGTTGACCTGGGCGATCACCACCCGGGCGCACTGCATGGCCTCGCTGACCACGTCCACGGCCACCCCCAGGGAGACGAAGCCGTGCTCGTTGGGCGGGGCCACCTGCACCAGCGCGGCGTCTATGGTCAGCCGGCCCTCGCGCATCAGGCGGGGCACGTCGCTAAGATACAGGGGCACGTAATCGGCCCGGCCCTCCTGCACGGCCTGGCGGCCGCCGGCGGCCACAAAGAACTTCTTGGGCCGGAAGCTGGCCGCGTAGCGGGAGTCGGTGTAGTCGTCGTGGGCCACGCTCAAGACGTGGATCACCTCCACGTCGGCCAGCTTGGCGGCGTGCTCGGCCAAGGAGCGCACCAGGTGGCGCGGCTCGCCGCAGCCCGAGCCCAGGAAAATGCGCGTGCCCGAGCGCAGCAGGCCTAAGGCCTTGGCGGCGTCCTGCCGGCGCTGGCGGTAGTGCTCCATCCAATCCACGGGCTACCTCCCCGCGAGGGTGGGTTGAGGGCCTATCGCCAAGGGAGTATCAGTCCTGCTGCGGCTTGGGTTCTTGCGGCCGGGGCGGGCGGTGGCAGGCTTCGTCCACCAAGGCCTCCACGGTCTCCAGGCAGGGAGCGCCCTGGCGGGAGATGTCGTCGGCGATGCGGTCCCACAGCAGGGCGGTGGTGTCCAAGTCGTCTCCGCCGGAGCTCTGGGGGCGGTCGCTGGGCTCTGTGGTCATGACCTGAAACCTCTCCTGGGGCGAGGCGGGCGCCCTAGGCACCAAGTTACACGCCCCTTGGGCAAGGGTCAATGGCCATGAAGCCCCTGGGGCCTGGCCTGGCAATTGCGCGTTTACCTGGGGCGCCGCTCATGGTAAAAAAGGCCCAACCACAACCCATGGGGTAGCGCGGGCATGAACAAATCCATAATCGTGTTCATCATGAGGGCATTAGTGGGGTTCTTGGGCGGCTGGGCGCTGACCTACTTCTTCTTTACGCCCAAAGGCAAGTCCACCGACTGGTTCATCGTGCTGATCCTGGGCGGGCTGGTGGTGGCCGCGGCCTACATCTCCGAGGCCTGGCGCCTGCGCAAGCAGCAAAAGTAGCCGCGCCGTCGGGCGCGGGGCCGCCGGGTCAATCCCCAGCGCCCGCCTCACCCGCGTCCCCATGCCCTTTCAGCCCTCCCGCCGGGGCCTCAGCGCCCCTTCTCCACCGTGCGCAGGTCCTCGGATTTGTCCGTGACCAAATCGCTGTTCAGGAACTCACCCTTGTCGGGCAGCAGCATCGCGAACTTGTTTATGGTCATTACCTGCACCTTGGGATCCTTGATGGCCAGGTCCATCACATGCCCGGCGGACGTGCGGCTCTGATCAATGAAATGCAGGTGCCATCCGGGCACGCTTATGCCCTTGGCGTACAGGGGCGAGCGTATGCCCAGCACCGTGCCCTTGAGGTCCTGGAAGCGAAACATACCTTGGCCCTTGGCCGCCTCCACCAGCTTGGGATAGGGGCGCTGCTGGGCCGCGACGGCTCGCGCCTTGATATCCTGGTAGAAGCCGTCTATGCGCACGGCATGGAACAGGTTGAGGCTTGCCAGCTCCTGGTCAATAGCCTGGCACAGCTCATCCACATTGAAGGTGCCCTTCAACTGCACCACCCGCTGGGGCCTGAAGCGCACCACGTCGGCATAAGGCGTCTTCATGGCCGGGTCCACGGGCAGCACCTGGCCGCTGGATTTGACCTGATAAAATTCGCCGTCCAGGGCCACCAGTTCGCCGTCCAGTTCATGGAAGGTGCCGATGCCCAGATCGCCTTCCCGGGCCAGACGCGCGAAGCTGACCTGGCCCTCGTAGACCCCCTCCATGAGCGCGTCAATGGTGGAGACCTGGAAGAGCGTGACCTCGCCCTCGCCCTCCAGGGAGCCGTGGGCGCAGCCCCACAGCAACGCGGCCCACAGGGCCAGGGCGCACGGGGCCAGCCGGCGGCCCAGGGGTTTTAGCATCCTCTGAGGCATGGAGACCTCCTAACCTAATCTTTTGATGACCGCCTGGGCGGCCTGATTGGTGGAGAGCTGGCCGCCCAGGTCGGCGGTGGTCTCGCGGCTGGCCAGGCATTCCTCCATGGCCTTTTCCACGCGCGCCGCGGCTTGGTCCTGGCCCAGGTGCCGGAGCAGCATGGCCCCGCACAGGATGGCCGCCGTGGGGTTGGCCAAGCCCTGGCCGGCGATGTCCGGCGCCGAACCGTGCACCGGCTCGAACAGGGCGTGCTTGGGTCCCAGGTTGGCGCTGGGGCACAGGCCCAGCCCGCCGATGAGCCCGGCGGCCAGGTCGGAGAGGATGTCGCCGAAGAGGTTGGTGGTGACGATGACCTCGAACTGCCCGGGGGCCAGCACCATGCGCATGGCCACCGAGTCCACCAGGGCCTCCTCGTATTTGAGCGCCGGGAACTCCGGGGCCACGCGGCGGCAGCAGGCCAGGAACAGGCCGTCGGTTTTACGCAGCACGTTGGCCTTGTGCACCGCCGTGACCTTGCTCTTGCCGTGGCGGCCGGCCCACGCGAACGCGAAGCGGGCGATGCGCTCGCTGGCCGCCACGGTGATGACCCGGGTGGCGATGGCCACCTCGGGGGTGAGCACGTTCTCGTGGCCGGCGTAGATGCACTCGGTGTTCTCGCGCACGATCATCATGTCCGTGGCCGGGTGCAGGCAGTCCACGCCGGCGTAGGCCCTGGCCGGCCGCAGGTTGACGAAGGTGCCCAACTCGGCCCGCAGACGCAGGATCACGTCGGCGGCCGAGTTGCCGGCCGCGCCGAAGAGCACCGCGTCGGCGGCCAGGGCGCCTTGCAGGGTTTGGTCGGGTAAGGCCACGCCGCTGGCGGCCAGGCAGTCGTCGCCGGCCGGGTGGGAGCGAAAGTCAAAGGCCACTCCCGTGGCCTGGAGCACCTGCAGCGCGGCGGCCACCACCTCGGGGCCGATGCCGTCGCCGCCGATCACCGCCACCTGATAGGGCTTAGCGGGCATGCTGTTCATCCTTATTTGGTTACGCCGGCCACGGCGGCCTGCCAGGGCTGGCGGTGGGTTTGCTCGTGGGTCTGGATGGCCGCCTCGTCTTGCAGGGTCAGCCCGATGTCGTCCAGGCCCTCCAATAGGCAGCGCTTGCGGAAGGGGTCAATGCCGAACTGGCAGGCAAAGCCATCTATGCCGGTGAGCACCTGGTCCCGCAGGTTCACCTGGATGACATAACCTTCTTTGGCCTGCACCCGCCGGAACCACTCGTCTTGCATCTGGGGCTCCAGTTCGATGGGCAGCAAGCCGTTCTGGAAGCAGTTGTTCCTGAAGATCACGGCGAAGCTGGGCGCGATCACCACCCGGAAGCCGAAGTCCAGCAAGGCCCAGGGCGCGTGCTCGCGGCTACTGCCGCAGCCGAAGTTCTCGCGGGCCAGCAGGATGGAGGCGCCCCGATAGCGCGCCTGGTTGAGCACGAAGCCGGGGTCGGGCGAGCCGTCGGGGCGGTGGCGCCAGTTGTAGAAGGCGAACTGGCCCCAGCCGCTGCGCTCCACGCGGGTGAGGAATTGCTTGGGCAGAATCTGGTCGGTGTCCACGTTGGCCCGGTCCAGGGGTGCGGCCAGGCCCGTGAAGGTGGTGAATTTCTGCATGGCTGCTCCTACATATATTGGCGCGGGTCCACGAAACGCCCCGCCAGGGCGGCGGCGGCGGCCGTGGCCGGCGAGCACAGGTGGGTGCGGCCGCCGCGTCCCTGGCGGTCCTCGAAGTTGCGGTTGCTGGTGGAGGCCGAGCGTTGTCCGGGTGAGAGGGTGTCGGGGTTCATGCCCAGGCACATGCTGCAACCCGGTTCGCGCCACTCACACCCAGCGGCCATGAAGACCTCGGCCAGGCCCAGGGCCTCGGCCTGGGCCTTGACCTGGCCCGAGCCGGGCACCACCAGCACGCGCACCCCCGGGGCTACCCGGCGGCCCTTCAGCAGCGCCGCGGCGGCCTGCAAATCCTCCAGGCGGCCGTTGGTGCAGGAACCGATGAAGACCACGTCCACGGCCGCGTCGCCCAGGGACTGGCCGGGCTTCAGTCCCATGTAATCCAAGGCGCGCTGGGCGGCCTTGACCGCGTCGGGGTCGCGGAAGGAATCCGGCGTCGGCACCCGTCCCGCGATCTCCATCACCTGGCCGGGGTGGGTGCCCCAGGTGACCTGGGGTTGCAGGCCGCTTATGTCCAGGCTCACCTGGCGGTCGTAGCGCGCGCCCTCGTCGCTGTAGAGCGTGCGCCAATGGGCCATGGCCTGCTCAAAGTCCGCGCCCTGGGGAGCGAAAGGCCGGCCGCGCAAAAAGGCGAAGGTGGTCTCGTCCGGGGCCACCAGGCCGCCGCGCGCCCCGCACTCCACGGCCATGTTGCACAGGGTCAGGCGGCCCTCCATGGACAGCTCGCGCACGGCGCTCCCCAGGTACTCGATGACGTGGCCCGTGCCGCCGGCCACGCCCAGTTGGCCGATGACGTAGAGGATCAGATCCTTGGCCGACACGCCCGGCGGGAGCTGGCCCTCCAGGCGCACGGCCAGGGTGCGCGGCTTGGCCTGGGGCAGGGTCTGGGTGGCCAGCACGTGCTCCACCTCGCTGGTGCCGATGCCAAAGGCCAAGGCACCGAAGGCCCCGTGGGTGGTGGTGTGGCTGTCGCCGCAGAAAACGGTGTTGCCCGGCAGGGTCAGGCCCAGCTCGGGCATGCACACGTGGATCACCCCCTGGCGCGGGTCGCTGATATCCAGGAGCATGATGCCGTGCTCCCGGCAGTTGGCGCGCAGGGCCTGGAGCTGGGTCCAGGCCACCTGGTCGGCCCAGGGCAGTTCGCGGCCGCTGGTGGGCACCACGTGGTCCACCACGGCGTAGGACAGATCGGGCCGGCGCACCCCACGGCCCTTGACACGCAGGCCCTCGAAGGCCTGGGGCGAGGTGACCTCGTGCAGCAGATGGCGGTCGGCAAAGAGCAGGTCCGGCTGGCCCGGCGACTGGCGCACCAGGTGGGACTGCCAGATTTTATCGAGCAAGGTTGGCATGCTGGGGGCGTTCTCCTTGTGATGGGGCCCATGGCCACGCATTCAAGTAGTCTATCCAAAAGCAGGCATGCGCGCCATGGGCGCCTGGGGCCATCACGGCTTCGTACCGGCTGGGAGCGCCCATCCAGGACCCGGCCCGGCGGCCGGTCCTGGATGGGTATAGGTTGGCGGCCAGGCTAGCCCAGCCACTTCATCATGAAGCGCAGGCGCTCGCCCACTTCCTCCACGGGGTGCTCGGCCTCGCGCTTGAGCAGGGCGCGGTACACGGGGCGGTTGGCCTGGTTCTCCAAGACCCACTCGCGGGCGAAGACGCCGGTCTGGATGTCGTCGAGCAGCTTCTTCATGTTAGCGCGCACGTGCTCGTCAATGACCTTGGGGCCGCAGGTGATGTCGCCCCACTTGGCGGTGTCGCTGATGTAGTGGCGCATGTGCCTGAGTCCGCCCTGGTAGATCAGGTCAATGATGAGCTTCAGCTCGTTGACGCACTCGAAGTAGGCCATCTCCGGGGAGTAGCCCGCCTCCACCAGGATCTCGAAGCCGGTCTCTCGATGACGCCGGCCCGCGCCCCGCCGATGGCCAGGGCATAGGCCAGGCCGTTCTTCAGGGCCTGGCCAGAGGCGTCCTGCTCCACGGCCACCAGGCAGGGCACGCCCTGGCCGGCGGCGTAGAGGTCGCGCACCAGCTTGCCAGGCCCCTTGGGGGCCACCATGATGACGTCCACCTCGGGCGGGGGCACGATCTGGTTGTAGTGCACGTTGAAGCCGTGGGCAAAGAGCAGCGTCAGGCCCGGGCGGCACAGGGGCTCCACGTACTGGCGGTACACCGCCGGCTGCACCGGGTCGGGCAGCAGGAAGGCGATGAGGTCGGCGTCCTTGACCGCCTGGTCCATCGGCTGGGTGGGCAGGCCGTCGGCCTGGGCTGCTAAAGCGCTCTTGCCGCCCGGGCGCACGGCCACGGTGACGGTCAGGCCGCTGTCGTGCATGTTAAGGGCGTGGGCGCGTCCCTGGCTGCCATAGCCGATGACGCATATCTTCTTGCCTTGCAGTTGGCTAAGGTCGGCGTCTTTCTCGTAGTAAACCGTGGCGCTCATCATCCATCTCCGTGATTAGTTGTATTGAATGCCGTTATCGTTGGTCTCTTGGTCCTGGCCGGGCTCGGGCTCGTCGCCGGCCAAGGGCACGGACTGGCCGGCCACGCGCAGCGCGGCCTGGCCCCGGGCCATGACGATCTGACCGGTGCGCACCATCTCCAGAATGCCGAAGGGGCGCATCATGTCAATCATGGCCTCTATCTTGTTGCGGTTGCCGCTCACCTCCACGATCATGCTGCCCGGGTCCACGTGGGTGATGGCCGCCCGGAAGATGTTGGCCAGCTCGATGATGGCGCTGCGCCGCTCGCTGGGCGCCGCCACCTTGATGAGCGCCAGGCCGCGCTCCACGTGGGGCCGCCCGGTGAGGTCGGTGACGCGGATGACGTCCACCAGGCGGCGCAGTTGCTTGATGGCCTGCTCGCGCACCGCGCCATCGCCGCTGACCACGATGCTCATGCGCGAGACGTCGGGGCTCTCGGTCTCGCCCACGGCCAGGCTGTGGATGTTGAAGCCCCGCCGGGCCAAGAGCCCGGCCACCCGGGCCAGCACGCCGGGCTCGTTGCGCACCAGCACGGCCATGGGGTTAAGGCGTTCCATCAGCGCTCCTCCACCCGGCAGGGTATGAAGTTTATGTTGGGCTCGCCGGCGGGCACCATGGGCAGCACCGCCTCCTCGGGGTCCACCATGATATCCAGCACCACGGGTAATTGCTGGGCCTCGGCGGCCTCGAAGGCCCAGCGCAGGCTGCCCGCCAGCTCCTCGGGGCGCTCCACCCGCCGGCCCAGGGCGCCGAAGGCTTTTGCCACCTGGTCGTAGGGCGGGCAGGCCAAGTTGGACTGGGAATGGCGCTGTTCGAAGAACATGTGCTGCCACTGGCGCACCATGCCCAGGTTGTAGTTCTTGAGCACCGCCACCACCACGGGGATGCGGTAGCGCACCGCCGTGCACAGCTCCTGCACGTTCATCAAAAAGGACCCGTCGCCGTCAATGCACACCACCCTGCGCTCGGGCCGGGCCACCTTGGCACCGATGGCCGCCGGCAGGCCGAAGCCCATGGTACCCAGGCCGCCGCTGGTGATGAGGGTGCGCGGCCGGCGGAAGGTGTAGTACTGGGCGGTGAACATCTGGTGCTGGCCCACGCCGGTGACCACGATATCCTCCTCGCCCATGAGGGCGGCGATCTCCTGCACGGCCTGCTGGGGCAGGATGACCCCGTCTTTCTGGCGAAAGCCCATGGGGTACTTGTGCCGCCAGGTGGCCATGACCTTGTGCCAGGCGGCGAAGTCGGGGCGCGACTCCCAGGCCTGGGCCCCGGCCAGCAGGGCGGCCAGCACCGGTTTGGCGTCGCCCACGATGGGCACCGCCGCCGGCAGGCACTTGCTGATCTCGCTGGCGTCCACGTCAATGTGCACCAGCTTGGCATTGGGCGCGAAGCTCTCCAACTGACCGGTGACCCGGTCGTCCAGGCGGCAGCCCAGGCAGATGAGCACGTCGCTGTTGTACAGGGCCAGGTTGGCGTAGCCGGTGCCGTGCATGCCGGGCATGCCCAGGCTCAAAGGGTGGTCGCCGGGGAAGTTGCCCAGGCCCATGAGGGTGCTGGTCACGGGGATGTCCAGGTACTCGGCCAGGGCCTTCAACTCGGCGCTGGCCTCGGCATGGATCACCCCGCCGCCGGCCAGGATCACCGGCTGGCGGCAGTTCTTGATGAGCTGCAAGGCCCGCTCTATCTGCATGGGGTGGCCCTTGACCACCGCCCCCCGGCCGCCGGCCAGGCGGGGGCCGTGGGCGGGGGCCATGTCGGTCTGGGCCACGGTGACGTCCTTGGGCAGGTCAATCAAGACCGGCCCGGGGCGGCCGCTCACGGCGATGTGGAAGGCCTCGGCAAAGACCGGGGCCACCTGGTCGGGGCTGGTGAGTTGGTAGTTGTGTTTGGTGATGGGCATGGTGATGCCGCGCATGTCGGCTTCCTGGAAGTCGTCGTTGCCCAACAGGTGGCTGGGCACCTGGCCGGTGATGGCCACCACCGGGGTGCTGTCCATCATGGCGTCGGCCAGGCCGGTGACCAGGTTGGTGGCCCCGGGGCCGCTGGTGGTCATGACCACCCCGGCCTTGCCGGTGGCCCGGGCAAAGCCCTCGGCCATGTGGGCGCCGCCCTGCTCGTGTCCCACGATGATGTGCCGAAGCTTGCCGTCGCGGTGCAGGGCGTCGTAGACGGGCATGATCTGGCCGCCCACCATGCCGAAGATCACCTCCACGCCTTGGGCGTGCAGGCTGGCGATGACCGCGTCGGCCCCGCTGTGGCGGGGGCGGGGGGCCGGGTGGTGGTTGCGCTGGCTATGGTTCTTCATCTTGTCTTCTCCGTCAGGCCCGCCCGGAAGCAGGCGGCGCCATGGTTGTCTATTTATCCCGGCAGCCGTCCCGGAGCACGGCCCCGCTGGCGGCGCTGGTCACCAGGGCCGCGTAGCGGGCCAGGGGTCCCCTGGTGAACTTGGGGGCCGGCGGCCGCCAAGCGTCGCGGCGCCGGGCCAGTTCGCCCTCGTCCACCAGAAGCTCCAGGCGGCGGCCGGGTATGTCCATGGCGATGGGGTCGCCGTCTCGCACCAAGGCCAGAGGCCCGCCGGCCGCCGCCTCTGGCGAGACATGGCCGATGGCCGCGCCCCGGCTGCCACCCGAGAAGCGCCCATCGGTGACCAGCGCCACCTTGCCGTCCAGGTCTCCGCCGCTGATGAGGCTGGTCAAGGCCAGCATCTCGCGCATGCCCGGCCCGCCGGCCGGTCCCTCGTAGCGCACCACCAGCACCTCGCCGGGCCGCACCAGGCCCTGGTTCACGGCCTCCACCGCCGCCTCCTCGCTATCAAAGACCCGGGCCGGCCCCTGGTGCTGGAGCAGGCCCTCGGCCACGGCGGTCTGCTTGACCACCGCGCCCTGGGGCGCCAGATTGCCCATGAGCACCGCGATGCCGCCCTCGGCGTGCACGGGGTCGTCCAAGGTGCGGATCACCGGCTGGCCCTGGTGCTCCACGTCGCGCACCTGGCTGGGCAGGTAGCTGGCCAGGGGTCCGCCGGTCACGGTGAGGGCCTCCAGGTGCAGGCTCTCCTCCAGGCGCTTCATCACCGCGCCCACGCCGCCGGCCCGCTGGAGATGCTGCATGCGCATGGGGCCGGCTGGGCTCATGCAGACCAAATGGGGGGTAGCGCGGGCCAGGCGGTCGAAGTCCTTGAGGCCGAAGTCCACGCCCGCCGCGTGGGCGATGGCCGGCAGGTGCAGGGCGGTGTTGGTGGAGCCGCCCAGGGCCAGGTCCACCCGGCAGGCGTTCTCAAGGGACCGGGCGCTCAAGATGGCCGAAGGGCGCAGGCCCTTGGACAGAAGCTCCATGATCTTGAGGCCGCTAGAGTAGGCGATCTCGTCCTTGTCGCCCTCCTCGGCCAGGGCGGCGGCGCAGCCGGGCAGGCTCATGCCCAGCGCCTCGGTGACGCAGGCCATGGTGTTGGCCGTGAACATGCCCGCGCAACTGCCGGCCCCGGGGCAGGCTTTTCCCTCCAGCTCCTCCAGTTCCTCGGGGCTCATCTGGCCGGCCTTGACCTTGGCCACGGCCTCGAAGACGGTGATGAGGTCCACCACCTGACCGTGGTGGTCGCCGGCCAGCATGGGGCCGCCAGTGACCATGATGGCCGGCCGGTCCAGGCGGGCCGCCGCCATGAGCATGCCGGGCACGATCTTGTCGCAGGAGGCGATGAGCACCAGGGCATCGAAGCCGTGGGCCAGGGTCATCAGCTCCACGGTGTCGGCCACCACTTCGCGGCTGGGCAGGGAGGCGTGCATGCCGGCGTGCCCCATGGCCAGGCCGTCGCAGATGGCCATGGTGTGGAACTCGAAGGGCTGGCCGCCGGCCTCGCGCACCCCGCGCTTGACCGCTCTCGCCAGGCGGTCCAGGTGTACGTGGCCGGGCACCACCTCGGTCCAGGAGTTGGCCACGCCGATGAAGGGGCGCTTGATGTCCTCGGCACCCAGACCGGTGGCCCGCAGCAGGGAGCGTTGGGGGGCGCGCATCAGGCCGCTTTTGATGGTATCGCTGGGCAGGTTCATGCCTGTCGTCCTTCTCTATTTCGGGCCGCTGACCCCTGCCTGGCCCTCTGGCCAAGGCCAGTGGGGGCGGGCGCGCGGTCTAGACGCCGTGGCGTCCTGGGTGGCTGGGCGGTGCCGCGGGCCGTGTTAAAGGCCTGGGGCCGCGCGTGCTAAAAACTGGTTTTGGTTCGGCTTGGGCCCCTTAGCGGGGCAGGCTAATCAGCAGGCTTACCAGCAGGGATAGGCATACCAGGCAGGAGAAGGCCAGGGGCAGGGCGAAGGGGGCGGCGGCAGGGGCTTGGGGGGCTGGCGCTTTACTAGCTCGCGTGGGCCTGTGCTGCTGGGTCCTGGGTTCCATGGCGGTTTCCTCCTGCTCTTTGGGTCCCCCTGGCTACCTTCACGGCTCGCCCGATGGGCTCTGGGGACCTGAAACTACCCGAAAATAAAATCATCGGGCCTAATTGTGAAAACTTGGGTTGTGCGGCGGTTTGCGGCCCCTTATAGGGGCAGGCTAATCAGGATGCCCCGGGCTACTACCACGGAGTAGCCCGGGCGCGCTACGGACAGGCCGGATAGCACGCGGGAGCGCTGGCATGGACTGGCGGTGTTTTTGGGCTGGGCAGGGTGCATGGCCCCGATCTCCATGAAAAACTTCATGTCAGACATTTATCATGCCGGAGGGGGCTTGTCAACACGGCCCAGGGGTTTACCGCGCATATTATATGGTAAAGCTTAACCAAATAGCTTCTGGGCAGCTAGCGGCCTCCTTGGCGCGCCCACAGGCTGAACCAGGTCTGCTCGGCCTCGCGGCGCTGAACGATGGCGTAGCCCAGAAGGCGCAGGCGGTCCTCCAGGCGGCCGCGCTGGGAGCGCATCACCCCGCTCAAGATCAGGTCGCGCTTGCCGGCCAGGAGGCCGGGGTCGGCCAGCAGGCGCTCCTGCACCTCCATGTGCACGTTGGCCAGCACCACCTGGGCCGGCCGCGCCAGGAAGTCCTGGGCCTGGCCCTCGGCCACCTCCACGTCAAGGGCGTTGATCTCGGCGTTGCGGCGGGTGGTGGAGACGCACAGGGGGTTGAGGTCGGCCAGGAGCACCGCCTCGGCGCCCAAGAGCCTGGCGGCCAGCCCCAGGATGCCGGTGCCGCAGCCCAGGTCCAGCACCTGGCCCAGGGGGCCTTCCTGGGCGCGCAGCAACAAGAGTTCCAGGCAGTGGCGGGTGGTGGGGTGCAGGCCGTTACCAAAGACCAGGCCCGGGTCCAGGCGCAGCACCAGGCTGCCGGCGGGCGGCTCCTCCCGGCTCCAGGCCGGCAGCACCGCCAGACCGGGCAGCAGCAGGGGCTCCAGAGCCAGGCCGCCCTGCCACTGCTCGTAGGTGAGATGGTGGCGGGCGCTGAGCTTGAGCCCCGGCTGGCGGACCAGGAGCCCGGCCATGGCCTCCTCGGCCGGCTGGGCGAAGAACAAGAAGCTAGTGTCGCCCTCCAGCCACAGACCCAGATAGCCCGGCCCCAGGCCCGCGGCCCCTGGCCGGGCGTCGCCGCTTATCTCATAGATGTGCAGTTGATCGTAGGGAGCCTGGGGCATAAAAAAACCTTGGGGGCCTTCCGTGGAAGACCCCCCCGGATTATGGGTTGGCCAGCCGGTGTCTAGGACTCCAGGACGAAGATCACCTCCAGGCGCACCCGGTACTCGGCGATCTGGTTCTCGTCCACGGAGACGCGCATCTCCGTCACCTTCATGCCGGTGATGCCGCGCAGGGTACGGGTGGCGCGCTCGAAGCCCACCTTGATGGCGTCGTCAAAACCGATAGGTGAGGAGGCGATGATATCGGTCACCCGGGCAACGCGTTTCTCGCTCATGGCAAACACTCCTTGCGGGTATGGCTGGCTGGCCCGCCGGGTCCTGAAACCGCTGGCGGCCCCATGCTCGTCAAGCTATGGCTCTACTCCCTATTACCTCGCCGAATCGTGCCTTAAGCTAGCACATCGCCTTTCAGGCCCGCAAGGGGCTAGCGCCGTCCTCTCCGGGGGAGGCCACCGTCCAACTTAGGGCTTTGCAGGCCAGAGTTTTGGAGTAAAATCTAGCCCGCCTCGGTATGATTCAACCAGCCAGGCCGGGTCATGGTCCAGCCCCGGGGGCGGTTAGATATTCAGTCCCCCAAAATCAAGGCTTGGCCAGATGGCGCCGCAGAGAACCAGTCCCAGCCCCGCCGACCAGAAGATGACCATACCCATCTCCCGGCCCCACCTGGACCAGCGGGAGGAGCGCTATCTTCTGGAAGCCCTGCGCTCCACCTGGATATCCTCCACGGGCCCGTTCGTGCAGCGCTTCGAGGAGGACCTGGCCGCCTACCTGGGCCTGCCCCATGCCGTGAGTACCACCAACGGCACCGCCGCCCTGCACCTGGCCCTGGCCACCCTGGGCATCGGCCCGGGCGACGAGGTGCTGATCCCCAATCTCACCTTCGCCGCCACGGGCAACGCCGTGTTCATGACCGGCGCCCGTCCGGTGCTGGTGGACAGCCGGCCCGACCACTGGAACCTGGACCCCGCGAGCCTGGCCGGGGCCATCACCCCACGCTGCAAGGCCCTGATCGTGGTGCATCTGTTGGGGCACGCCTGCCCCATGGAGCCCATCCTGGCCATGGCCCGCCGGCACAACTTGTTGGTGGTGGAGGACTGCGCCGAGGCCCTGGGTTGCACCGACCAGGGCCGCCGGGTGGGCGGCTTCGGCCACATCGGGGCCTTCAGCTTCTTCGCCAACAAGGTTATGACCACCGGCGAGGGCGGGGCCTGCGTGACCAGCGACCCGGGCCTCTATGAGCGCCTGCAAGACCTGCGCGCCCACGGCATGGCCCGGGACCGCCAGTACTGGCACGAGTTCGTGGGCTTCAACTACCGCATGACCAACCTGAGCGCCGCCCTGGGCGTGGCCCAGTTGGAAAAACTGGACCACATGCTGCAAAAGCGGCGGGAGGTACGCCGGCTCTACGACCGGCTGCTGGACGGCCTGCCCGGCATACGCATCAATTTCGAGGCCCCGGGCCAGACCATTGACTGGCTCTATCCCCTGTTCCTGGACCAGGAGACCCTGGGCCTCGGCCGCGACCAGGCCCTGGCCAGTTTGCGCGAGGCCGGCATTGACGCCCGGCCCATGTTCTACCCCCTGCACCAGATGCCGCCCTTCGCGAGCGCCCCCCGGGCCGCCAGCCTGGGCAACTCCACCCGCTGGGGGCGGTCGGGCCTCTTGCTGCCCCTGTATCCCGACATGGAGCCCGCCCAGGTGGAGTACGTGGCCGCCCAGGTGGCGGCCCTGGCCGCCGGGGCCTAGCCACCATGCCCCAGCCCCCCAGCCAGGCCGCCGCGCCGCCCTCGGCGCCCGCCATTCAACCCGGACAGGGCCAGGCCGTCTCGGTGGTCCTGCCCACCTACAACGAGTTGGCCAACATCGTGCCCCTGGTGGGCGAGATACTGGAGCGCACCAGCGCCGCCGGCTTTGCCGTGCAGGTGGTGGTGGTGGACGACGACTCCCAGGACGGCACCCAGGAGGCCCTGCGCCAGTTCTTCGGCCAGGACGGGCGCCTCAAGCTGGTGGTGCGCAAGCATGAGCGGGGCCTGGCCACGGCCCTGTGGCGGGGCATCCAGGAGGCGGTCGGACCGGTGGTGGTGACCATGGACTCCGACTTCAACTACCATCCCCGCGATCTGGTGCGGGTGCTCGCCGCCCTGCCCGGTCAAGACCTGGTCATCGGCTCGCGCTACGTGCCCGGCGGGGGCATGAACACCTCCTGGCTGCGCTATCAGCTCAGTCATGCTTTCAACATCATGCTGCGCCTCTTGCTGGGGCTTAAGACCCACGACAACCTGAGCGGGTTTTTGGCCGCCCAGAAATCCCTGTGGCTGACCTTCGACCCGGCCGACATCTTCCAGGGCTACGGCGATTACGCCATACGCCTGCTCTACCGCGCCCAAAAGCGGGGGCTCAAGATCACCGAGGTGCCGGTGGTCTACGAAAACCGCCTGGGCGGCGACTCCAAGACCCGCTTTTTGCACCATCTGGGCGAGTACCTGACCACCGCCTGGAGCCTACGCCGGGAGCCCCGGCGGTGAGCCATGGCCCGGGCCGGGAGCTAGCGCCCTGGACGGCGCCCCTGGCCATCCTGGCCCTGGCCATCCTGGTCCGCGTCCCCTATCTGATCCACATCAACCTGGACGCGGACATGGCCGTCACCGGCCTCATGGGCCGGCACATCCTGGAGGGCCATTTCCCCGTCTTCTTCTACGGCCAGCCTTTCTGCGGCTCCATAGAGGCCTACCTGGCGGCGGCCATCTTCGCCCTGCTGGGGTCCTCGCCCCTGACCCTGTCCCTGGCGCCCACCCTGGTGGGCTTGATCTTCGTGCTGGTGGCCTTCCTGGCGGCCAAGGACATGTGGGGCCGCCGGGCCGGCCTGTGGGCCATGCTCTTCGCCGCCCTGCCTCCCTATTACTTCGCCTTGCACAACGTGCTGCCCCGGGCGGCCTATATCGAGATACCGCTGTTCTCGCTGCTCCTCATCTGGATGGCCTTCCGCCTGGCCCACCGCCGAGCCGCCTGGTGGCTGTACCTGCTCTACGGCCTCACCGCCGGGGTGGGCTTCTGGACCCACTTCCTCATCGCCTACGCCCTGCTGGCCAGCGCCCTCTATATGGTGCTGGCCGACTGGCGGCTCTTGTGGCGGCGGGGTCACGCCCTTATCTGGGCCGGCTTCTTGGTGGGCGGCCTACCTCTGTGGGTCTACAACCTGGGGCATGATTGGGGCTCCTTCACCTTCCTCTTGCAGCCCAAGGAGTCGGTGCCCGCCTGGCAGGTGCTGCTCTCCCTGCTCCAGATGGGCGCGCCCATCCTGCTGGGGGCCTTCAGCGATGGCACCCAGCAGCCGGTGGTGCCGGTGGCCTCCCATGTCGCCTATGCCCTGGGCCTGGCCGCCCTGGGCTATCTCTTGTGGCGGAGGCGCCGGGGCCTGGGCGGCCTGGCGCGCCTGGACGCCCGCCAGGCCGACGGCAGCGAGCTGTTTTTGTTGGTGCTTTTCTGCGGGGTGCTCATCACCGCCCTCAAGGGCGAGCCCGTGGTGGCCAGCCGGCGGCACTACGTGCCCTTGTATGCGGCCATGATCCCCCTGGCCGGCTATGCCCTGGCCCGCTTGCAAGAGCACCACCGCGCCCTGGCCCTGGGGCTGGGGGGGCTGGCCCTGGCCTCCAACCTGGCCGGGGTGGTCCTGAGCTGCGCGGCCTTCAACCCCCAGATTCGCCAGGATATAGAGCCCCAGGTGGCTGAACGGCGCAACGCCATCGCCACCCTGCTGGAGCGGGGCGTGACCCGAGCCTATTCCCTGGACTACTGGAACTGCCCGCTGATTACCTTCGAGTCCGGCGAGCGCCTCATCCTGGTCATGCCCCAGGACGAGCTGGAGCATTTTTACGAGCCCAACGCCCGCCTGGTGGCCCAGGCCGGGCAGACCGTGTACCTAGGCCGGCGGGACAGCCACTCCATCCGCCAGATGCTCAAGGCCATGGGCGCGGGGTTCAAGGAGATCGGCTTCGGCAGCTACACGGCCTTCCTGGATATCCAGCCACCGGCCCTTGGTCTGGCCGAGGTGCCGCCCCTGGGCTGGCGGGCCAGCGCCTCCCACCTGCCGGCCGACCTGCCCCAGGCCCTGGATAACGACGCCCTGACCCGTTGGTCGCCCCTGGAGCCCCAGCGCCCCGGCCAGACCCTGGAACTGGACCTGGGGCAGGTGGTGCCGGACCTGTGCCTGGTGCGCCTGGCCTCGGGCCGCGCTGACGACCACCCCGCCTGCGCCCAGGTGCACGTCTCCGTTGACGGCGCCGCCTGGACCAGGGTGGCCAAGCAAGGCACCGTGGAGTGGCCCTTTTTCTGGAGCGCCGGCCGGGCCTTGACCGCGCCGGGCAACGCCCGCCTGGACCTGGGCTTCACCCCCCGGCCCGTCCGCTTCCTGCGCCTGACCCAGACCTGCGCCTCGGACCTCAACTATTGGTCCGTGCAGGAGATAAGGCTACAGCCTCTTCTGGCGGATGAGCGCCCCCGCCCACGCCACGCGGCGGGTGCCCCTGGAGGAGGTTAGCCTGCGGTCATCCCAGCCGGGCGGCGAGGCCCGCCTGCTGGACGGCAACCCCACCACGGCCTGGGACAGTGGCCGGCCCATGCAGCCGGGCGACTTCGTGGAACTGGCCCTGCCCTCGCCGCGCCTATTGACCGCCCTGGTGCTGGACAACCGGCCCAACCCCCGCGAGCTGCCCCGGGGGCTGACCGTGGCCCTGTCCCAGGACGGCCAGCACTGGCGGGAGGTGGACTGCCGGCAAGAGCCCCTGGGGCCGCTGGTCTTTGGCTGTGACCGCCTGCTCAGCGCCAACCAGGGCCGCCTGCGCCTGTCGTTCCCCCCCACCCAGGCCCGTTTCCTGCGCCTGACGCTCAGCCAGGGCCACCCCCGGGAGCGCTGGTCAATATATGAATTGGAGATGGAAGAGGCGGCCCCAGGCCCCGAGAAACCCAAAGCCTCAGGTCAAGCAAGCTAGCAGCCAGCCGCCTTGCCTACCTATCAACTTGCGATTTAGAGGGGGCCTCAGCCTTGGCTGGGGTCCTGGTGTCCGGCCAGCCAGGGCGCCAGGATTTCACGGGACTGGGCCACGTCGCTCCTGATCTGGGCCGCCAGCTCCTCAACGGAGGCGAAGCGCCGCTCCCCGCGCAGGTACTCCACGAAGTGCAGCGTCATGTCGTGGCCGTACAGGTCCTGGTCCAGGTCCAGTACGTGGGTCTCCACGGTGATGCCGCCGTTGGCAAAGGTGGGGTTGTGGCCGATGTTGGTCACGCCCGGTCGCAAGACCCCCGGCTCCAACTCGGCCAGCACGGCGTAGACGCCAGAGCCGGGCAGCAGCTCGTCCTCGCAGCGCAGGTTGGCCGTGGGGAAGCCCAACAGCCGCGCCCCCCGGCCAAAGCCGCGCACCACCCGGCCCGAGACCCGGTAGTGGCGGCCCAGCAGGCGGCGGGCCCCGGCCGCGTCGCTGGCCCGCACCACCTGGCGCACCCGCGTGGAGCTGACCGGCAGATCGTCCACGATCACCGGCCCCACCTCGTGCACCGCGAAACCCCAGCGCCGGGCCTTTTGCCGCAGCAGGTCCATGTCGCCCAGGCCCTTGTGGCCAAAGGCGAAGTCATAGCCCACCACCACCTCGGCCACCCCCAGGCGCCCCACCAGGAGCTTGTCCACGAAGTCGTCGGCCGACAGCCGGGCGAAGTCCTCGTCAAAGCGGGCGCACAGCACCACCTGGATGCCCAGGGCCTGGATAAGCTCCAGCTTCTGCTTTAAGGGGGTAATCAGGGGCAGGTTGACGGCGGGCCGCAAGACCCGCATGGGGTGGGGCTCGAAGGTCAGCGCCAGGGAGGTGCCGTTCAAGGCGGCGGCCCGCTCCAGCACCTTGGCGAACAGCGCCTGGTGACCTCGGTGCACGCCATCAAAGTTGCCGATGGTGACGACAGGACGCGGGTAGCGCTCCCGCAGTTCTTCCAACCCGTGCAATACGCTCATGATGCCCCGGCTCTCCTGCCCTGTCTCGCCCGCCCGCAAAATCACGCCGCTAGGCTCTTGACAAGCATGGGGGTTGATTATAGACTTCGCCCGGTTGCTTGGCAAGCCGACCACTTTCCAAGCACCCGCGCCGAAGTGGCGGAATTGGTAGACGCGCTAGGTTCAGGGTCTAGTGCCTGTATGGGCGTGGGAGTTCGAGTCTCCCCTTCGGCACCACAGTAAAATCAAGAGGTTAGCTCATCTGAGCTAGCCTCTTTGATTTTTTGGCCCAAGAGCTTCGTGGAAATCCTGTGGAAGTTTTGGAAAAATTTCCCTCACCAGAATCTAGTGCGTCTGATAAGTTACCTTATTCCAACTCCTTGCGAATCAACTCAAGGGCCTCCGGCAGAGTGTTGGCGATCTTAGTTTCAACGCCACAGCCTGAAATTATGAAGCCGTTGGCTACGCGCTGGACTCTCGCTTCGGTGGGCTTTCGGGACAGTCCGCCAAGCGACCCAGTCATGGTTGTGCATTCTCCCATAATGGTTGACATTTAATAATTATATTAATACAATAGCATCTTAAGGAAATTACACAAGTGGATAACTCGTAAAAATGGGAATGAATAAATTATGCTCTGGACTCCTTAAGGGGGACGTACATGGGCAATTTCGATATTGAAGCCACTAACCTTCAGACCTACCTTACTACGCTACAAAACATCATCAACCGGATGGCCGGTAATAGCTCGACCTGCAAAACGCTTTGCGTTACGCTTGTCTCTGCGATTTGTGCTGTCGCTGCCGCCAGCAATAAACAAGTAATACTTTGGGTAAGCCTTCTGCCCACTATAATTTTCTGCTTGCTAGATATGTTCTATCTTTCCCTTGAAAAGGGCTTCAGGGAACAATACAACGAGATTGTAAAAAAACTCCATGAGGGAACACTTGAAGTAAAAGAATTATTTATAATTAAACCTCCTCTGAATTATTTGAGTTTTTCACGTTGCTTGACAACTTTCAAGTCTTGGTCTATTTGGTTGGCATATCCTGGAGTTCTGCTAGTAGTCCTCATTTTGTTCCTGTTCATCAAATAAGGGGGGGGGGAACCATGGCGCGTAGGGTGTTCTTTAGCTTTCACTACCAAAACGATATTTGGCGTGTAAACCAAATCAGAAATAGCTGGGTTACACAAGATCGCCAGGCAGCAGGATTTTGGGATGCCGCGTCATGGGAGCAAGTGAAGCGGCAGGGGGACGCAGCAATTAAACGTTGGATTGACAGCGAGATACAAAATACTTCCGTTACGGTTGTCCTAATTGGTGAGCAAACTGCCGAACGGCGATACGTTAAATATGAAATTGAGAAAAGTCACGAAAGAAAAAATGGTCTTTTAGGACTATACATCCATAACATGAGAGACCAATTGCTTAGAACTTCTATTGCTGGAAGAAATCCTTTTGGCAATTTTCAGATTGTGCAAACAGGTGTTTCCTTATCTCAAGTTTATCCAACCTATGATTGGGTCAATAATAATGGACCAGCTAATTTTGCCAATTGGATTGAGCAAGCTGCACGAGCCGCTGGCAGATAGCTTCCAAAGCCTACTGCGTTAGTCTAGTGTGTGGTGATAACCATGGTGGGCCTTGCCGTGGAGATTCTGTGGAAGAGTTGAAGCCTTTTTTGAGAAAATACGCCCTTGGCTTCCCAAGTATTCCAGTCCGTTTTTGACGCCAAAACAGTTAGTTGCCGACATTTCAGCAACTTGCCAAAATCGCCGCATGAATTTTCAGGGTCTAGTGCCTGTATGGGCGTGGGAGTTCGAGTCTCCCCTTCGGCACCAAGAAAAACACTGCTGGCTACCCTGATAAGCTGGCAAGCAAGTTGAGAAGAACGCTGGGCTTGCCCGGCGTTTTTCCTTTTTGGTCCCCTACCCGGCGGGCAGCGGTAGGTGCCGGTTTAAACCGGGCCACGTCAGCCCCACGCCGGCCCTCGGGGGCAGCCTTCGGTCCCACCTCTGCCCGCCACGCCGAGATATACCCGAAAACCCTTGACTAATTCGTGCGCTTTCGCCCAAGATGCACCCACGGCGACTTCTGCGGGAGGGGGCAACGCCCTGGTCATGAACGAGATACTGCTCAACGCCATCCTCAACCTCTTCGCCATCCAGGCGGCCCTGCACGGCGCCAGCGATCCCTCCGTGGCGCGCGCCTTGTTGGAGCGCTACCTGCGCCAGCACCTGCGCCTGAGCCAGCCCCAGGTCTATCTTGACCTCTTCGAGGCGGCCCTTGACCTGCACCAGGACAGCCAGGACCCGGAGTTGCTGGAGAGCGTGGCCAGGGTGGCCGCCAGGCTGCGCACCGCTCTGCCCCGTTTCGAGCAGTACGTCCTGCTCTTGCGCTTCGTGGAGCTGGCCTTGCAGGCCGGTGGCGGCCAGGCCCCGGGCCTGGTGGCCGGCGTGGTGGCCCGGCATCTGGATATCGCCCCCCAGGTGGTGGACCAGGCCGTGGGGCTGTGCCGCTCCGAGGCGTCCGCCGCCGGCCTGGGCGGCGATTTCCTGGTGGTCGCGCCCGCGCCGCCGGCCGGCCTGGGCCCCTGCCGCCTGCTGGCGCGCCCCGCCTGGCAGGGAGCCTGCGTGGTGCTCCACCTGGCCGAGGCGGGGGGCTATTTTCTCAAGCCCCTGGCCGGGGCCAACCTGACCTGCGATGGCGTGCCCCTGGATGACGGCACCTTTCACGTCCTGGCCCCGGGGGCGGTCATCCGCGATCAGCGAGGGATGCCCGTCTATCACTCCGAGGTCGCCGGCGCCTTTCTGGGGGACCAGGAACAGGCCGAGCACCTGGTTTTCCAGGGCCAGCGGGTGCGGTTCCAATACCCGGGCAGCGACAGCGGACTGCACGATTTCAGCTTCCGCGAAACCGGGGGCCGCCTGATAGGGGTCATGGGCGGCAGCGGGGCCGGCAAATCCACCCTGCTGGGCATCTTGAACGGCCAGCGCCGGCCCGACTCGGGCCAGGTCCTGGTCAATGGCATAGACCTGCACCGCGACCCCCAGCGCCTGGAGGGGGTGATCGGCTACGTGCCCCAGGACGACCTGCTCTTCGAGGACCTGACGGTCTTCGACAACCTCTACCTGAGCGCCTGCCTGTGCCTGGCCAACCTGAGCCCGGAGCAGCGCGCGGCCAGGGTGGAGGAGGTGCTGCGCGAGCTGAAGCAGCCCGAGATACGCGATCTGAAGGTGGGCACGCCCCTGGACAAGACCATCAGCGGCGGGCAGCGCAAGCGGCTCAACATCGCCCTGGAACTGATCCGCGAGCCCTCCATCCTGTTCGTGGACGAGCCCACCAGCGGGCTGTCCTCCACCGACTCCGAAAACGTCATGGGCCTGTTGAAGGCCCAGGCCGCCCAGGGCCGGCTGGTCATCGCCGTCATCCACCAGCCCTCCTCGCGCATCTACAAGATGTTCGACCGCTTGTGGGTGCTGGACCAGGGGGGCAGGCCCATCTACGACGGCAACCCCCTGGATGCCCTGGTCTACTTCCGCCGGGCCACCCACAAGGCCGGCCAGGAGGAATACGCCTGCCCCCACTGTGGCAACGTCCACCCCGAGCAGCTTTTCGAGATCATCGAGGAGCGGGAAGTGGATCAACAGGGGTTCCCCGGCCCGGAACGCAAGGTCCCGGCCCAGGAGTGGCACCGGCGGTATCTGGCGCAAAGGGACCAAGACCAGGAGTTGCAGAGCTGCGCTCAGGCCGGCCAGGCCGAACGCCGGCTGTGGCGGCCCGGGGTATGGGGTCAGGTGGGGGTGTTCTTTCTGCGCAACCTCAAAAGCCGCCTGGCCAACCGCCTGTACCTGGCCATCAACCTCATCGAGCCGCCCTTGTTGGCCCTCTTGGCGGCCCTCTTGTGCCGGGGGGCCTGGGGGGGCGAATACGCCTTCGGCGACAACCCCAACCTGGGGATATATTTCTTCATCAGCGTGGTGGTGGCCCTGTTCATGGGCCTGAGCGTCAGCGCCGAGGAGATCAACCGCGACCGCAAGATACTGGTGCGCGAGCGCTTCCTCAACCTGAGCTGGCCGGCCTACATCGCGGCCAAGGCCCTGTACCTGGCCCTGGTCTCGGCCCTGCAAATGGCCGTGTACACCCTGCTGGCCAACACCATCCTGCAAGTGCCGGACATGTACCTGGTCACCTGGCTGGTGCTCTTGGCCTGCTCCCTGGCCTCCTGCCTGCTGGGGCTGAACATATCGGCGGCCTTGAAGTCCGCGGTCACCATATACATCCTCATTCCCCTGCTCCTGGTGCCCCAGATCATGCTGGGCGGGGCGGTGGTGCCCTTCGATCAACTGGTGCGGCGCGACGCCGATGACCGCAACACCCCCTGGGTGGCCGACCTGATGCCCTCGCGCTGGGGCTACGAGGCCCTGGTGGTGACCCAATTCACCACCAACCGCTTTCATGCCCGCTTTTTCGCCGACGACTGCGCGGTGCGCCAGTCCGACTACCTGCGTGACCGCCACCTCGAGGAGCTGCGCGGCCTGGCCGATTATCCCTTCCTGGAGGACGAGGCCCCCGACCACCAGGCCAAGACCGCCCAGTCCCTGCGCGTCTTGGCCAACGAGCTGCCCCGCCTGGCGGCCCTGTGCGGCCTGACCCCGCCGCTGGAGGCCGCTTCCCTGACCCCGCAAGCCTACGGCCGGCCCCAACAGGAGTCCGTGAAGGACTTCCTGGACCAGGCCGAGCAGGTGGTGCGCCAGCGCCGCCAGGCCGCGGCGGAGCGTCTGCGGGCCAACGAGGATTCCCTGAGCGATGAGCTGGGCAGCGAGGGCCTGGCCCATCTCAAGCGCACCTACCACAGTGGCGAACTGGCCAAGCTGGCGCTCAACCTGCAAACCCTGGAGGACCTGCGCCTGGGCCAGGGCAGGGTGGTGCAACTGGCCCTGCCGGCCTGCCAGGAGCCCGAGTCCACCTGGGGTCAGGCCCAGTTCCTGGCCGCCACCAAAAAGGTTGGCGCCTGGCCCTTCTCCGCCCTGGCCTTCAACCTGGGCGTGCTGGGGCTGATGACCTTGCTGCTCTACGCGGCCCTCTACGTGGCCGCCCTGAGCAGGGCCATGGAGGCGGCCGGCGCCGCCCTCGGGCGCCTGGCCGGGCTGGCCCGGCCCGGGAGGCGGTGACGACAAGAAGTGCCCTTTTCGGCAATCGCGTGGATTTTGGAAATGTAACGCTTACATAAGGAGGTTGGCAGATGCGGAAAGCTACGATGCTGTTGACGATGGCCACGCTACTGGTTTCCTTGTGCCTGGCCGGCGGCGCGGCCCTGGCCGCGGACAAGGCCCAGGTGCTCAAGGATGGCGCCGACAAGATGGAGGCCCTGTTCTGCGAGGCCGAGGGCAAGTCCCTGATGCAGAACGTGGGACTGTTCAAGCAGGCTGGCCTGACCTACCAGGCCAGCCTGGTGTTGCCCACCAAGGGGATCATCGCCTGCAAGGACGCCCGGCAGTTGGGCATGCTCATGGGGGCCTACGGCTTTGACGCCAACTACGCCCTGCTCTTCGGCAAGAAGAAGGAGTTCCTGGCCGCCAACGGGCTGATGGCCAAGGAGCTGGCCGAGCGCCTTAAGATGACCGGCAAGCTGAAGGTGCAGCCCTTGTCCGCCGACGAGTTGAAGAAGATGGCCGCCAACCCCAACGACCCGGCCAGCCGCGAGATATACGTCAAGAACCTCATCACCAACCTGCACCAATCCATACAACTGGCCCAGACCGATGCCGCCTTCGCGGGCATCATGGTTGACTCGGCCTATGGCGCGGTGATCCAGGGCCTGTACGTGGCCAGCAAGCTGGGCCTGAGCGCCAAGGGTGGCGACAAGCTGGTGGCCCTGTTCAACGAGCAGATCAAGCGCCTGGACAAGACCCAGCAGGTGCTGGCGGTCTACGCCGGCGACAAGGAGCTGGCGGAGACCTTGGGCAGCGCCAAGCGCCAAGCCGTGCTCAAGCCGGCCCTGGAGCTGCTCAAGGCCAAGAGCGGCAAGCTGGGCAAGGACGACCTGAAGAAGCTCCTGGCCCTGGTGGAGCCCGAACGGCGCGAGCTTACCAAAAAGTGTAAGTAGCGGCCCCAACGCCGGCGGGCCTGGTTTCAAGGCCAGCCGCGATTTTCACCAAAACCAATGCCCAGGTCCCGGCCGCGGTTGCTGGCAACCCGGCCGGGATCGTCTTTGGGGCCGGGCCAGAGGCTGGCCGCCCCCCCTCCCAGGGCCGATTTGCCTGGCAGCCGCTGGCCCCAGCGGATATATTGCCAGGCCAGAGGCAGTGCCGGGCTTGTCCGGTGATGAAAGCCGCGCCCCCCGGCGCGGCAGGCCGCGCGGCCGGGGCAGCCACCAACGTTGGGAAGCGAGAGCCCATGGCGAAAATTTGCTGGTCAGCCGATGGCGGGGACATGGCCTCCGTGATCCAGCGCGCCCATGAGCTGCACCAGAAATATGGCCCGAGCTTGTCTAGCGATCCCCGCGTGCGCGCCCTGCTGGACGACTATGGCCAGGCCATCGCCCAGACCGGCCGGCTCACCCAAGACCTGGGCATACCCGCCTTCTGCATGGCCTGCGCCGCGCGCGACGGCGTCTGCTGTTTCGCGGGCGTGGAGCGCCGCTACGATGAGTACCTGCTGCTAGTCAACCTCCTGCTGGGGGCGCCGGGCGCCTGGGAGCGCAACGCGGGGCCGACCTGCTATTTTTGCGGCCCCCAGGGCTGCATCTTGCTGGCCAAGCACTCCTTTTGCCATAACTTCTTCTGCGCGGAGATAAAGCAGGCCCTGGGCGGGGCGGCCATGACCCAGATGAACCGGCAGGTGGGCTTGGAGTTGAGCTGCCAGTGGGAGCTGGAACGGGTGCTCCTGCCCTGGCTGTGGGCGAGGGAAAAGGAAGACCTCTAGACCAGATGCCGGTTATTTGCGCCTGAGCACCACGTGCTCCATCAGCATGGCCAGCACCAGCCCCATGACGAAGCCGTTGGCCAAGAGCGGCTGCAAGAGGGGATGCAGGGCCTGGCGGGCCTGGGCGGGCATGAAGGTCACGACCATGGCGCCGATCAGCGCCGTGCCCACCACCAGGCCGGAGGGCCAGTCCACGCAAGCGCCGCCCTGGGTGAGCAACAACAGGGCGGCGTAGACCGTGCTGGCCATGAGGCAGAACAGCACCGCCCCCACCACCGGCGTCGGCAGGAGCCCCACCAGGGCCAGGCCGCCGGGCCAAAAAGCCAGTACCAGTACCAGTACGGCGGCGGGGGCCAGCGTCCAGCGGCTGGCGCTCCGGGAGGCGATGAGCACCCCCGGGCTCACCGAGTAGGTCACAGGTCCAGGCAGGCCCCACAGGCCCGCCAAGAGCCCCCCCAGGCCGCTGACCAGCACCGCCCGGTTGGAGCGGCCCAGCCAAAGGGGCCGGCCCCGCCGGCTGGCGGGGCGGTCGTCGTCGCGGGCGCCCACCATGGGCAAGAGCGAGCCCCCGGTGGCCAGCTCATTGGCCGTGAGTGCCAGGTAGAACAGCACAAAGGCCGCGATGACCCCGGGGTCCATTCCCAGGCCCGAGGGGAGCAGACTGGGCAGGGTCCATGATGAGAGCCCAGTGGCCGGCCAGGCCGGGGCCGGGGCCAGGCCCAGCAGGTAGTAGGCCGCCGACCCCACTAGCATGCCCAAAAGCAACACCGAGGAGGAGACCAAGCCCTTGAGCCGGTGCTGGGCCCAGAGCATGGCCCCCACCAGGGCCATGGAGAAGAGGAAGGGACCGGCCACGGCGGCGCCGGCGGCCTGGGCCGGGGCGGGGAAGAAGAGGTCGCGCAGGGTGGGGCCCATGCTCACGGCGATCAAGAGCAGGGTGGAGGCCAGCACCGGTGGGGTGTAGAGCCGGCCCAGGCGGCCGGCCAGGCCCGTGAGTCCCAACAGGGCCGTGAGTGCCCCGCCCAGGGCCATGGCCCCGCAGACCGCCGCCAGGCCCGAGCCCAGGGTGGCCAGCACGCCCACCATCAGCACCGCGCTGGGTCCCACCAGGCCGGGCAGGCGGTGACCCCAGCAGACCTGGGCCAGTTGCACCAGAGCGCCCATGATGAGCAGCCGCTGCATGAAGGCCACCCGGCCGGGCTGGTCCAGGCCCTGGGCCAAGGCCACCACCTCGCCCAGCACCAACAGCCCCGGCAGCAGCACCACCAGCCATTGCAGGGACAACAACCCCAAGGCCAGGGGCGGTGGCCAGTCGTCCAGGCCGTGGCGCAGGTCAAGTTTGGTCGGCTCGCTGGGCATGGGCTAATTATGCCGGGCGGGGTGTCAAATGGCCATGCCCCTTTCGGCGTCCCCTAGCCGCCGTTGGCCGGCTCTGGCCCCTGGGGGCTGGCCAGCCCCTCCACCATCTCCTCCAGGCGCGTGAGCAGGGAGGGCAGGGTGCGAGGGTCCAGGGCGCTGATGGCCACGGCGTGGTGACGGCGGGTGAGCTTTATCCGGCGGTCGAAGGGCGCTAGGTCCATCTTGTTGAGCACCAAGAGGCGTGGGGTCTGGGTCAGGCCCAGCTCGTCCAGCAGGTTGTCCACGGCCTCGATCTGGGCCTCCACCTGGGGGTTGGCGGCGTCGGCCAGGTGCAGGAGCAGGTCGGCTTGGTCCAGCTCCTCCAGGGTGGCGGCAAAGGCCAGCTTGAGCTCGGCCGGCAGGTCGCGGATGAAGCCCACGGTGTCGGTGATGATGACCTCGCGCTCCTTGGGGAAGCGCAGACGCCGGCTGGTGGGGTCCAGGGTGGCGAAGAGGCGGTTCTCGGCGGCCACGTCGCTGTTGGTCAGGGCGTTGAGCAGGGTGGACTTGCCGGCGTTGGTGTAGCCCACGATGCTGATGATGGGCAGGCCCAGGGACTGGCGGCGGCCCCGGCGGCGGGCGCGCTGGCGGCCCATCTGGGCAAGCTCGCGCTCCAGGCGGTGCAGACGCTCGCGCACCCGGCGGCGGTCTATCTCCAGGCGGGTCTCGCCGGGGCCGCGTCCGCCGATGCCGCCGGTCAGCCGGCTCAGCCCGTCGTCGCGGGAGCCTAGGCGCGGCATGAGGTAGCGCATCTGGGCCATCTCCACCTGGAGCTTGCCCTCGCTGCTCTTGGCGCGCTGGGCGAAGATGTCCAGGATGAGCTGGGTGCGGTCCAGGACCTTGAGGTCGCTGGTGGTGGTGAGCGCCAGGGCGTGGGCCTGGCTGGGCGACAGCTCCTGATCGAAGAGCAGCACCTGGGCCCCGGCGCGGAAGGCCAGGGCCAGCACCTCGGCCAGCTTGCCCGGCCCCAAGAGGGTGCGCGGGTCCAGGCGCTGGCGGCGCTGGATCACCCGCTCCCGGGGCTCCAGGCCGGCGGAGCGGGCCAACTCGGCCAGCTCATCCAGGCGCGGGGCAGCAAGTGGGCGGCCTGTATGAGGCCCGGCAGGCCCTCCGGCTCCACTCCCAGCACGGCCACCAGGTCCCAGCGCCGGCGCACCAGCTCGGTGAAGTCCCAGGAGCTAAGGCCCCCGGCGCCCAGGCGGGTGTGCACCAGGTAATAGCCGGCCAGGCGGGAGCGCCCCCGGCGCAGGCGCGACGGGTCCGGCGGGGGCAGGTCCTCGGGGCCGCCCACCACCACGCTGACCACCTCGCCCCGGCGGCTGGCCACCAGGCCGATCTGGCGGCCCAGCTCGGCCGAGAGCCGGGCCAAGGCCAGGGCCTGCTCGGGCAGGATGATCTGGGCGGGGGGGAGCTTGCGGCGGTAGAGGTTGTCCAGCCGCCGGAGTTGGCTGGTTTTGAGCCCCTGGGTTTCGCCGAAGACCTTGGCCAAGTGGTTTGTATCCTAGCCCTGATCCAGGCCGTCTTCGTAGGCCAGGTCCTCGAACTTGGTCAAATCATCCAGGAAGACAAGTTTGACCGTGCCCGTGGGGCCGTTGCGCTGCTTGCCGATGATGACCTCGGCCAGGTTGTCGTCGGGCGCCTCGGGCTCGTCCTTCTTCTTGTAGACCTTCTTGCGGAAGATGAACATGATGACGTCGGCGTCCTGCTCGATGGCGCCTGACTCGCGCAGGTCGCTGAGCATGGGCCGCTTGTCGCCGGGCCGGTCCTCCACCTTGCGGTTGAGCTGGGAGAGGGCCACCACCGGCACCGAGAGTTCCTTGGCCAGGGCCTTCAAGGAGCGGCTGATGTCGCTGATCTCCTGCTCGCGGCTGTCGTGGCCACCCGTGCGTCCGCGCATGAGCTGCAAGTAATCCACCAGGATCAGGCCCAGGTTCTTCTCTTGCTTGAGCCGCCGGGCCTTGGCGCGCATCTCCAGCACGCTGATGGCCGGGGTGTCGTCAATGTAGATGGGGGCGTTAAGCAGGCGGTCGGCGGCGGCGGTAAGCGCCGGGAAGTCCTGGTTGTAGGAAAGGAAGCCGCTGCGGATCTTGGAGCCCGAGACTCGGGCCTCGCTGGAGAGCAGGCGCAGGCCCAACTGCTCCTTGCTCATCTCCAGGCTAAAGACCGCCGCGCAGACCCCGTGCTCCAGGGCGGCGTTGGTGGCCATGTTGAGCGCGAAGGCCGTCTTGCCCATGGAGGGGCGGCCGGCCACTATGATGAGATCGCCGGCTTGCAGGCCGGTGGTGTACTGGTCCAGCATCTTGAAACCGGTGGGCACGCCGGCCACCAAGCCCTTTTGCTTGAAGCGCTTCTCGATGACCTCCAGGGAGGAACGCACCACCTCGGACATGGGCGCGAAACCCTGCATGTTG
>JACQYR010000027.1 GCA_016208115.1 Desulfarculus sp. | reverse complement strand
CCATGGCTTTCTCCTCTTGGCGCTTGCCAAAAGTAAATTTTGGCAAGCTTGCGAAATCAGGCCAAATGATAATTTGGCCTGATTTCGGGCGGGCCGTCCGTGGCCCGCCTAGGAGCCTGTCTGCGTATTACTCCGACAGGCTCCTAGGCCCCGTCCCGGGCGGGCCAGGGCCGCGGAGCCTGGGGGAGGCAAGGCCGTGAGGGCAGGCGAGGGCTGGCGCGCCAAGGCCTGGGGCGTGCTCCTGGTCAACCTGGCCACCCTGGGCTGGGGCACCAACGCCGTGCTGGGGCGCTATCTGCGCGATGACATAGGCCCCCTGACCCTGAGCGCCCTGCGCTTCAGTTGCGCCGCGATCTTCTTCATGGTCCTGCTCAGCCGCCACGCCCCCGAGGAACGCCGCCCGGGAGCGGATCGCTGGTGGCTGTTGGCCATGGGCTTCTGCGGGATGCTCATTTTCAGCCCGCTGTTGTACCTGGGCCTGCACCACTCCACGGCGGTCAATTCCTCGCTCATCCAGGGCTTCTCGCCGCTGATCACCGCCATGCTCGCCGGCTGGCTCATCGCCGAACCGGCCGGCGCCCGGCAGAAGGCCGGCGCCCTCCTGGGCCTCTTGGGGGTGGTGGGGCTCATCTCCGGCGGCTCCCTGAGCTTCCTGCTGGGGTTTCACTTCAACCAGGGCGACCTGCTCCTGCTGGCCGCGGCGATGGCCTGGTCGCTGTACTCGGTGCTGGGCCGCCGGGTGATGCGCCGGCGTTCGGCGGTCTCGGCCACGGGTCTGTCCACCCTGATGCTGTTGCCCCTGCTCCTGGCCGCGGCCCTGCTGGAACTGCCCCACGTACCCTTCAACCCCAAACCCGAGACCCTCGCCGCCGTGCTGCACATCTGCCTGGTGCCCACCATCGTCAGCTATTGGTGCTGGAACCGGGCGGTGCAGATACTGGGCGCCGGCGGGGCCATGGCCTTCTACAACACCCTGCCTCTCTACGGCGTGGTCATGGGCGCCCTGTGGCTGGACGAGCCCCTCACCGCCATCCACTGGGTCTTCGGCGGCCTGATCCTGGCCGGCGGCCTGTGGGGCACCCTAAGCCGAGAGCCTCGGTTGCCAAAGCGGGCCGGTTGATCTCCACCGCTCCCCGGGCGCCTTGTGGCCCCTGTCCCCAGGTGATACTCTACTGCCTGGACGGCAATACCAACACCGCCGCGCCTTACCCCCGTCCCCGACCCCCAGGCAAGGATCGCCATGAGGCTGCGCTCCATCATCCTGGTGCTCACCCTGCTGGCCCTGATCTCCATCACGGTCAGCGGGTTCTACTATTTCTTCTCGCTCACCGAGTCGGAGTCGCTCTTGGCCCGGCGGCGGGCCAGCCTGCACACGGTGACGGTCAAGAACCAACTGGAGGCCTTCCTGGCCGGCAACCTCAAGCCGGTGCGCATCCTGGCCGGCCTGCCCGAGATACAGCGCGCCCTGAGCCACCCCGGCCCCGAGAACCTGGAGCGGGCCAACATCCTGCTGGATTTGGTGCGCGGCGCCCTGGAGGAGGACGTCATCTACCTGCTGGACCAGAACGGCGTGACCATCGCCTCCAGCAACCGCTTCGCCATTGACTCCTTCGTGGGTGAGAATTTCTCCTTCCGTCCCTATTTCCAGCAGGCCGTACAAGGGCTGTCGGCCAACTACATGGCCATGGGCATGACCTCCAAGAAGCGCGGGGCCTACAGCAGCTACCCGGTCTACGCCCCCCACGAGGACTCCCCGGTGGGGGTGGTGGTCATCAAGGCCTCCATCGAGCTGATGGAAAGAGACATCCTGGGCTCCTCCGACGAGGGTGTGACCCTGCTGACCGGGCCCTTCGGGGTGATCTTCGGGGCCAACCGGCCCGACTGGCTCTTCACCAGCTTGCACCAGCTCAGCCCCCAGGAGGAGGAGGCCCTGAGCGAGTCGCGCCAGTTCGGCGAGGGGCCCTGGACCTGGGGCGGCAGCCGGCTCTTGGACCATGAGCGGGTAGAGGACCGCAAGGGCAGGCGCTACCTGGTCTATTCGCGGGAACTTGACAGCCAGCCAGGCTGGAAGGTTATCCATCTGCAGGAGCTGTCCCAGGTGCGCGAGGGGCTCTTCGATCCCCTCATCAAGACCACCGGCCTGTTGGTGTTCACCCTGTGCCTCCTGGCCGGCCTGACCGCGGGCTATCTCTACCGCCGGGCCAATACCGAGATCCAGCGCCGCACCAGCGCCGAAAATGAACTCAGGCATAGCGAGGAGCGCTACCGCGCTCTCTACCAGCGGACTCCAGCCATGCTGCACTCCATAGACCACGACGGTCGCCTGGTTAGCGTCAGCGACCACTGGTGCGAGGCCCTGGGCTACCAGCCCGAGGAGGTCATCGGCCAGAAGCTCACCGATTTCTTGGCCGAGGATTCGCGCCAGGAGGCCCAGGAGCGCAACCAGCCCCTGTTCTTCCGCACCGGCTGGCTGCGCGACGTGCCTTACCAGTTCGTCAAGAAGGACGGCGAGCTCATGGACGTGCTGCTCTCGGCCATCGCCGACTACGGCCAGGAGGGCAAGATCAGGCGCTCCCTGGCCGTGGTGGTGGACATCACCCAGCGCAAAAGGGCCGAGGAGCAACTGCGCCTGGCCCAGGAGCAGCTCAGCCGCTACTCCAAGGAGCTGGAGCGACAGGTGGCCGGGCGCACCCGCGAGCTGATGAGCTTTTTGGCCTACACTCCGGCGGTGATCTACCTGAAGGACCACCAGGGGCGCTACCTGCTGGTCAACTCCCGCTTCGAGGCCGTGTGGGGCAAGGGCCTGCCCGAGGTGCGGGGCAAGACCGATCAGGAAGTCTTCGGACCCCAGTTGGCCGCCCGCTTCCGGGGCAACGAGGAGTTGGCCCTGAACAGTGGCGGGCCACGGCAATTCGAGGAACTCATCGGCCAGGACCCGGAGCCGCGCACCTACCTCTCGGTCAAGTTTCCCATCCAGGCCGAGGACGGCGCGGTCAGCGCCCTGTGGAGCGTCTCCCTGGACATCAGCGAGATCAAGGCCGCCCAGGCCAACCAGCGCCGCCTCTCGGGCATGATCCTGGCCAGCCAGGAAAAGGAGCGCACGGCCATTGCCCGCGAGCTGCACGACGAGCTGGGCCAGGTGCTCACGGCTTTGCGCATTGACGCCACCTGGCTGGAACGCCGCCTGCGCGGCGGCGACCAAAAGGCCGCCGAGCGCGCCAGCAGCATGTGCCAGTTGATTGACCGCACCATCACCGATGTGCGCTCCATCGCCACCCGCCTGCGGCCGGCGGTGCTGGACGACCTGGGCCTGGTGGACGCCCTGGAGTGGTACACCGGTGATTTCGAGAAACGCACCGGCATCGTCTGCCGCTTCAGCCAGCGTCAGGTGCCCCTGATCAGGGGGGTGCGCGCCATCGCCGCCTACCGCGTGGCCCAGGAAGCCCTGACCAACGTGGCCCGCCACGCCGAGGCCGCGCGCGTGGAGGTGAGCCTGGAGATCACCGACGGTTGGCTGGTGCTCACGGTGTCCGACGACGGCCGGGGGTTCGAGCGCCGGCCCTTCTCGGGCCAGGGCGGCTGGGGCCTGGCCGGCATGCAGGAGAGGGCGGCCCTGGCCGGCGGCGAGTTGGTCATAACTTCGGCCCCGGGCCAGGGGACCAAGGTGGTGCTGCGTCTGCCCCTGGGGCCGAGTGCCTCGGCCCCCAATAACGGGGCGGGTGGGGTTGGCGCCTCGGCAGGGGCCGGCGGCCCCCTTTGAAATTAGTTGGGGCATATAAGGCATAAGAACACGGAGGCAAGGCATGATCCGGGTGCTTTTGGCCGATGACCACAGCATCGTGCGCGCGGGTCTGCGCCGCCTGTTGGAGGACGCCGGCGACATGGAGGTGGTGGAGGCCGCCGACGGACGCCAGGCCCTCAAGCTGGTCAGGGACAACCCGCCCGACGTGGTGGTGATGGACATCTCCATGCCCGGACTGGACGGCCTGGAGGCCATCCAACGGCTCAAGGAGCAGCAGCCCGGCCTGCCCATCCTGGTGCTGACCATGCACGAGGAAGAGCAGTACGTGGAGCAGTACGTGGTGCGCTGCCTGGCCGCCGGCGCCCGGGGCTACCTGACCAAGCGCGGCGCGCCCGAGCAACTGGTCAACGCCATCCGCAAGGTGCTGGCCGGTGGCCGCTTCCTCAGCGACGAGGTCGCCGAGGCCCTGGCCGTGCGCGTGGCCCGCGGCCAGGAGCAGCAGCCGCCCCTGGAAAGCCTGTCCAACCGCGAGCTACAGGTGCTCAGGTCCCTGGCCTTGGGCCAGACCAACCGTGAGATCGCCCAGACCTACAACCTTAGCGTTAAGACCGTGGACACCTACCGCTTTCGCCTGCTCAAGAAGCTGAACCTGCGCAACAACGCCGAGCTGTCGTTGTTTGCCATGCAGCAAGGCTTGATCCAGCCATGACCTGCCTAGCGTAGGTATTCTTCTTACAGCAAAATCCAAGTTCTTGGAATTGACCCCCACCCGGCCGGCGGTTAGGGTGTAGCCATCGGCCCCTACCGGGCCGGGCCGGGCCTTCAGGCCGGCTTAGCCATTATGGGAGGTAAGTCATGAAGCGGCCAAAATGGATGGTGTGGTCCTTGTCTCTGTCCTTTTTGCTCCTGTGCGCGGTTGTCGCCCAGGCGGCGGAGGCGATCAAGGTGGGGGTTGTGCTGCCGTTGACGGGGACCGAGGCCCAGTTTGGCGAGATAGAGTGGAACAGCTTCCAGTTGGCGTTGG